>CAYSYJ010000084.1:0-10199 GCA_964435105.1 uncultured Elusimicrobiaceae bacterium | reverse complement strand
TGGCCCGGCTTGCCCAGCTGCGCGGAAACCACGCCATCGAGCGCCGACGTCACCACCAGTTCGCCGCGCGCGCGGGTTTCGACCTGCTCCTGTTCCAGCGTCGCCATTTCGCGCACGTAGCCGGCGGCGGCCTCGGTCTCCTTGGCCAGCCTCTCCAGCTCCTCTATCATCACGGCGCCGTTGGGCAGCCACAGCGGCAGGCCGGGCCCCACGTCGTCGTCGAAAGTGAAGATATCGAGCTGCTTGCCAAGCTTGCGGTGGTCGCGGCGGGCGGCCTCTTCCTGCTGCTTCAGGTAGGCGTCCAGCTCGGCCTGGGTCTCGAAGGCCACGCCGTAGATGCGCTGCAGCATGGGGCGCTTCTCGTCGCCGCGCCAGTAGGCGCCGGCGATGGAGGTGAGCTTGAAGGCCTTGAGCTTGCCGGTATGCTCCACGTGCGGGCCCTTGCAGAGGTCCTCGAAAGGGCCGCTCTTGTAGACGGAGATGACGCTGCCCTCGGGCAGGTCGTTGATGAGCTCCACCTTGAACTTCTCGCCCTTCTCCTCGAACTTTTTCAGGGCCTCGGCGCGCGGGATCTCGACGCGCTCGAACTTATGCGCGGCGCCCATGATATGCTTCATCTTCTTCTCGATCTTGGGCAGGTCCTCCGGAGTAAAATGGTGCTCCGTGGCGAAGTCGTAGTAAAAGCCGTTGTCGATGGCGGGGCCGATGCCGAACTTGGTGTCCGGGAACAGCTCCAGCACGGCCTCCGCCATCACGTGGGCGAAGGAGTGCCGCATGCGGTGCAGTTCGTCGTTCTCGTGTTCTTCAGCCATACTTTCCTTTCGGGCCTAGCGCCCGGCGAAACGTTTCTCCACCACTGCCCAGTTGAGGGCTGCCCAGACGGCCTTTACGTAGCGGGGCTTGTCCAGCTGGAAGTCCTGCAGGAAGGCGTGCTCGAACAGGTCCAGCACCAGCAGCGGCTCGGCGCCGGCGGGAAATCCCCCGTCGTGCTGCTCCAGCCAGACATTGTGGAAGCGGCCGGCCTGGCGGTCGTAGACCAGGGCGGCCCAGCCTATGCCGCGGGCGGCGGGCAGGGCCAGGAAATCCTTCTCCCAGGCCTCGTAAGAGCCGTACTGGCGGGCCAGGGCCTCGCGCAGCGGGGACTTGGCGGCCAGCGGGGCCGCGCCGAACTGGGCGAAGTAGACCTCGTGCAGGCGCATGCCGTTGAACTCCCAGCCGAAACGGCGGTTGAGCTCGGCGTACTCGGGGGAGTCGGCCTTGCCGGCGGCGGACAGTTCCTTCAGGCGCTCGCCCAGCAGGTTCACGTTCTTGACGTAGCCCTGGTAGAGGCGGGTGTGGGTGTTGGCGGCGGTGAAAGTAAAGACCCCGCCCTGCATGAAGGCGGTGAAGGTCCTGGCGGCGTACTGGCCCTTGGTTTCCGGGGCGGAGAGGGTCTTTACCCCCTGCGCTGGCAGCAGGGCGGGCAGCAGCAATAAGGCGGCTATCATCTTAAGCATAATACCTCCAAAAGAAGCGCCCGCTAGTTCCCGTCGCCGGGTTCTAACGGGCCCTTTACCTGAAAACTGGTGCCCAGTATAGGATTTGAACCTATGACCTTTCCCATGTCAAGGGAACGCGCTACCACTGCGCCAACTGGGCCTATAACTATATTATAGCAAACTTGAAAAAGGTAGCTGCTACCTTTTTGCCCGGTAGGACGCCGTTATGACCGAGCTGAGGCCGCCGCGGGGCGTGAAATCGCCGGTGACGGTGCAGCTCCTGGGCTTCACGGCCTTCACCACGTCGTCGAGCACCCGGTTGGCGATGTTCTCCATGAAGACGCCGCAGTTGCGGTACTGCAGGAAGTAGTACTTCAGGGATTTGAGCTCCAGGCAGAGCTTGCCCGGGACGTACTCGATGGTGATCGTGCCGAAGTCCGGCAGGCCCGTCTTGGGGCAGACCGAGGTGAATTCCGGGTGGACGATCTTTATGGTGTAATCGCGGCGGTACTGGTTCTCCCAGGCCTCGATGGCGGGCAGCTTGATGCGCTTGACGCTCTGGGCCTGGCCCTGGGTGTACCCGAATGAAGTGACTGCGTTCTGTTTCATAAGGTCTCCTTAAATTGCCGCGCGCTTGAGGCGCAGCGAGTTCATGACCACGGAAAGGGAGCTCAGGGCCATGGCGCCGCCGGCGAAATACGGCGGTATCACCACGCCCCACACCGGGTAGAAGGCCCCGGCGGCCAGCGGGATGAGCACGATATTGTAGGCGAAGGCCCAGACCAGGTTCTGGTTGATGACCCGGCGGATGGCGCGCGAGATCTTTACGGCGGTGATGACCGAGCGCAGGTCGTTGTTCATCAGGGTGATGTCGCTGGCCTGGGCGGCCACGTCGGTGCCGGAGCGCATGGCCATGCCGATGTCGGACTCGCTCAAGGCCGGGGCGTCGTTGAAACCGTCGCCCACCATGGCGGTGCGCTTGCCCAGCGCCTTGTAGCGCATGACCAGCCGGCGCTTCTCCTCGGGGAAGACCTCGGCGTGGTAGGTCTTGATGCCGGCGGCGGCGGCCGCGGCGGCCACCACGGCCTCGCGGTCGCCCGAGGCCATCACCGGCTCTATGCCGGCGGCCTCCAGGTCCTTCACCACTTCGGCCACGCCGGGGCGGGCCGCGTCGGACAGGCGGGCGTAGCCCCTGAACTTCCCCCCCAGCGCCACCAGCAGCATGGAATCCGGCGAGGCGGTGATCTCGGCGCGGGCGGCGTCGGGCACGGCCACGCCGGACTCGTCGAACCACTTGAGGCTGCCGGCCAGGATCTCGCCGGCGGCCACGGAAGCTTTCACGCCCTTGCCGGGCACGGCCTCGAAGGAGACCGCGGGCGGCGGGTTGACGCCGGCCGCGGCGGCGCGCTGGCGGGCGGCCTCGGCGAAGGGGTGCTCGGAGCGCTCCTCGGCGGCGGCCAGCAGCTCCAGGAACTCCCTTTCGGAGGCGTCCCAGGGGCGCAGGTCGCCCAGGCGCAGGCGGCCCTCGGTGATGGTGCCGGTCTTGTCGAAGATGACCACGTCGACGCCGGAGACCCGCTCCAGCACGTCGGCGTTGGGGATAAGGATGCCGGAGGCGGCGGCCCGGCCGAAGCCCACGGCCACGGCCATGGGCACGGCCAGGCCCATGGCGCAGGGGCAGGCCACGGCGAGCACCGCGGCGAAGATGTTGACGGCCCGGGGGAGGTCCGCGTAATGCAGCCACAGGCCCGCGGCGGCCACGGCGACCAGGAAGACGGCCGGCACGAAATACGCCGAGACGCGGTCCACCAGGTGCTGCACGGCGCCCTTCTCGGCCTGGCTCTCCTCCACGGCCTTGACGATGCGCATGAGCACGGTGGCCTCGCCCACGCCCTCGGCCTCGAACCGCAGGGCCCCGGTCTTGTTGACGGTGCCGGCGTAAACGCGGGCGCCGGGGAACTTGTCGCCGGGCACGGTCTCGCCGGTGAGCAGGCTCTCGTCAATGGAGGAGGCGCCGGACAGCACCCGGCCGTCCACCGGCACCTGCTCGCCGGGGCGCAGCAGCACGGTATCGCCGGGGACTATCTCATCCACCGGCACGGTCTCCTCCCTGCCGTCCCTGAGGCGGCGGGCGAACTTGGGGGCTATCTTGAAAAGCCTGGCCACGGCCTCGCCGGCGCGGCTGCGCGAGCGGGCCTCCAGCCAGCGGCCGAAGTTGATGAAGGTGATGAGCATGGCCACCTCGTGCCACTGGGCGTGGTAATGCCCGGCCTCCGGCGGCAGGAACGTGACGTAGACGCCGTAGAAGAAGGTGACCGAGGTGGACAGCGAGACCAGCGAGTTCATGTCCGCCGTGCGCGCGCGCAGGGCCCGCAGGAACCCGTCGTGGAAATGCCAGCCGGCGAACCACCAGGCGAGGCCCGCCGCGGCCATCATGGTATAGGAGGAGAAGCCGAAGAAGTAATCGGTCAGCAGGAAGCCGCTGAGGAACAGGGCCAGCAGGAAGCGGTAGAGGAACACGTTCTTCTCGCGGACCAGCTCCTTGAGGGCGGTGTTCTCGGCGGCGGCCGCCGACTGGGAGAAGGCGAGGGCCTTGTAGCCCAGGGCCTCGATCTTGGCGGAGATGGCCTGCGGGGTGAGCAGGGCCGGGTCATAGGACAGGAAGGCCGTGCGCGAGGGCAGGTTGACCGAAACGGAGGCGAGGCCGGGCAGGGCGCCCAGGCCGGTCTCCAGGCGGGCCACGCAGGAGGCGCAATGCACGCCCTCGAGCGGTACCACGGCTTTCTTCATCGCGGGTTGGGCGGCCATATCAGCCTTTCACCTCGAGCAGCCACTGGCGCTCCACGTCGGAGAGGTTCTTCCACACGCCGCCGTAGGCGTCCTGCAGGGCCGAGTCCACGGAGGCGCCGTCGCGCAGGCGGCCCAGGAACCGGGAGAAATTGAAAGACCCGCCCTGCCTTACCAGGAAGCCGGCCACCGAGCCGACCTGGGCGTACCAGCGGTCCACCTTGCGCTGGCTCTCGCTGGCCGGGGCCAGGTTCACCATCTGGGTGAAGGGGATGGGGTTGGGCGACACGGAGTCGGCCACGCGGGCCGCGTAGTAGGCGCGCGAGGCCGGTTCGGAGCGGCTTTCCTGGTAGACCGCCACGCCCTCGTTGAGCCAGCGCAGGGAGGACGCCTGGGACAGGCCCATGAACTCGTTGAAGACCAGGTGGGTCATCTCGTGGGCCATGGTGGCGCGCAGGGCGTCGCTCTCGTAGAGCAGCAGCACGTTGCCGTAGGCGGCGCCGGCGCTCCACTCCGGCTGGCCGGTCTTGGCGCGGTATTCGGCCGCGTCGCGGTAGACCACCACGTTATAAGGGCGGGCGGGCACGAAGGAATAGAGCCCCAGGTCCTGCATGATGCGCGAGTAGTTCTCCTCGCAGAGCGAGGAATAGAGGGCCGCGCCCGACGAGGAATAAGCCTGCAGGGAGAAGTGCGCGCTCTCCACGGTCTTGTGGCCGGGGTCCAGCCCCTTGAAGGGGCTGTCCAGGGGCTGGCGGGCTTCCGCGGGCGGTTCGCTGCCTACGGGGACTTCGACGCAGGCGCAGCAGAGGAGCAGTAAAGGCAGCAGGAGTATTCTCATCAATTGATCTCGGCCATGTCCCCCCGCAGGCGCAGCGACCGGACGCGCAGGGCGTAGGGACCGGAGGCCAGGTCGTAGCGGAAGGTGAACAGGCGCAGCAGGAAGCCGGGCACCATGACCGGGCCCATCATGAATTCGCTGGGGCTGGCCTCGAGCACGGAACCGTCGACCAGCCTCACGTCGAAATCCGCGCCCAGGCGGCGGCCGCGCACCTTGGCCGCTATGGTCAGGGTGCCGTCCATCTGCACCTCGATCTCCTTGAGGGAAGGGAACCGCTCGGCGAGCAGGCGCTCTACGGCGTAGGCGCTGATCCGGGCGGAGGTGACGGTGACGCCGCCTATCGAGGCCGGCACGAAGGGAGCCTTCTCGGGCCCCGCCGCGGAGAGGCCTTTGATCTCGGCGGTCAGGCCGTAGATGTCCCCCCCCATGGCGGTGGCCGTAGGCGCGAAGAGCGAGGCGCGGCCGTAAACGCCGGTGGCCGGGTCGAAGTCCCGCAGGGTCAGGCTCGCCTCCTCGATGAGGAGCGGCCCCAGCGCTATGCCGCGGACCTGGTGGGTGCCCTCTTCCAGGAACTTGACGGTCAGGGGCAGGCGGGAGTAAACCTCGACCTTGGAGAGGTCGGGCAGTTCCAGCTCGGACTTCTTCTCGAAAAGGACCGGGAACCAGGGCTCCTTGCGCACGCGCAGGAACTGCTGTGAGGAGGCGGAGATCTTCTCGTTGAAAGCGGGACCCTTGTAGACCAGCACCGCCGCGCAGGAAGGGCAGACGGGATCCGCCGCGAACCGCGCGGAGGGATCGTCCTTGGAGGCGGCGAAGCGCAGGCTGCCGGCGTTGAAGAAGGCGTTGCCGCCGTAGACGCCCACCAGGCCGCCGGAGGAGGAGGTGCCCGCCTTTACGGCGGCCATAAGCTCGGGCCCGCGGTACTCGCTTAAAGGCGGCAGGGGCAGGCCGGCCACCTGTACGCCGCCCAGGGTGACGGGCCTGAGCAGGCCGCTCTGGGAGACGGCCGCCAGCACCAGCACGAACTGCAGCAGGTACTTGCGGACGAAGGCCGGGGTCATCACCGGCACGGCGATGGCGAAGGGCAGCAGCGCCGGGTACAGCAGTTCGGGATGGCTGCCGCGCACCGCCCAGGTGAGCAGCAGGTAGGGCACCCAGAACCAGGCCGCGACGGTCTTCTTCTTTTCATAGGGCATGAAGACCGAGAAGTACATCCAGGCGAGGGCCAGGGCGCCGATTACGAACAGGGGCAGCCCGGCGGAGGAGAGGCCCAGCTTGAAATAATGCCAGAAACCGTTGTACGCCCCCCAGGCCGGCAGCAGGCCGGCGGCCGCGGCGGCGGCCAGGAACAGGTACCAGGGCAGGTTCACCAGCACGCCCGGGAACATGCCCTTGAAAAGCTCGTCGCGCGAGTAGGGGCTGGCGAGACCCGCCCCGATGAAGGGCACCAGGGGCAGGAAGTAGAGCCAGAAATGCTTGTGGGTGTAGAAGCCCAGGCCCGCGCAGACGGCGAAGGCGAAGGTCCACTTGGGGAGTTCGAACTCGTCGGAGCGGATATAGCAGCAGTAGAGCGCCGCGACCAGCGCCATCAGGGCCAGCTCCGGCGAGGGGCGGCGGGCCGTCTCCTGCACGAAGGGCAGGGCCAGCGCGAAGGCCGCGCCCAGCACGCCCGCCGAGTTGGGGCGGCTGCGGCGCACGGCCAGGAAGACGGAGAGGGCGATGACCAGCAGGAAGAAGGAGTTCACCGCGATCAGCGCCAGGTTCAGGTCGGCGGTGACGTACTTCAGCACCGGGACGTACGAGAGGTAGTACAGCGGCGGGTTGAGGGACATGCCGCTGAATTCCGGCTTGATCAGCGCCCAGAAGCCCTGGGCCTTCAGGTAGGCGGCGTAATGCAGCACCGAGTTGAAGCTGTCGGAATCGGCCTGGGTGAAGAAGTAGCCGCGGCGCAGGGCCCACTGGGCGAGCAGCGCGGCGTTGAAGAGCCAGACCGCGGCGGTCAGGAGCAGGCCGGTGGAGAGCTTCTCCTTCTGCGGGACCACGAGCTCCCTCTCGAAGAGGATGCTCTCGAAGGTCATCCTCGTCGCCAGGAATTTCTTGCGCCAGGCGGGCAGGTTATCGTTCTCGTCGGACATATCAGTTCCTTTTCGCGCGGCGCGCGGGCTGCTTCTGGGAAGGCCGCTTGGCGGCCAGGCGGGAGCGGTAAGAGGCGGCGTACTGCGGGGCCAGCTCGGCGGCGCGGGCGTAACTCTCCGCGGCCTTGGCCCTGTCCCCGCCGGCGGCGTAGATGTCGCCCAGCAGGCCTTGGGCCTGGTGGGAATCCGGCCTGAGCCCGGCGGCGCTGACGGCGGCGGGCAGCGCGGCCTCCTGCCGGCCGGCGCGGTGCAGGGCCTGGGCCAGCCAGAAGAAGAAGGTCGCGTCCGCCGGGTTCAGGCGCGCGGCCTTTTCGAATTCGGCGGCGGCGCCGTCGTAGTCGCTCATCGAGTAGAGGACCTTGCCGCGCTCGAACCAGGCCAGGGCCGCGGCCGGGTTGACGGCCAGCAGGGCGTCCAGGTCGGCCAGGGCGGCGGTAAGGTTGCGGGCCTTTACGGCGCAGAGGGCGCGGTGATAGTAGGCCAGTTCGAACCGGGGATTGGCGGCGAGCGCGGCCGAGAGGTCCTGGGTGGCGGCGGCGCAGTCTCCCAGTTTGTAATAGGAGAGGCCGCGGTTCAGGCGGGCGTAGGGGTAATCCGGGCGGGCCTCGAGGGCGGAATCCAGCAGCCGCACGGCCTCTGAGTAGTTGCCGCCGTCCATCAGCATGGCCGCCAGGTTATTGTAGGCCGGCAGGTAGGCGGCGTCGAACTCCAGCGCCTTGCGGTAATCCAGGCCCGCCTTCTGGCGGTCGCCCAGGCGTTCGTACAGCAGGCCGCGGGCGGTAAGCGCCTCGGGAAAGGCCTTTCTGATCAGTATGGCCTTGTTGTAATTCTCGAGAGCGGCCGTCTCTTTGCCGGCGGCCAGCAGGGAACCGGCGCGCCGGAAGTAGAACTCGGGCGAGCGGTTGCACGCGGCGAGCGCGGCGGCCGCGCAGAAAGCCAGGAGCAGTTTTTTCATTTTTTCCCCGTCCCCCTCTCCCTCATGCCCCAGGCCAGCAGGCCGGCCCCGACGGTGATCGCGGAATCCGCGACGTTGAACACCGCCGGGAAGAAGGAGAAGTCCAGAAAGTCTATGACAAATCCGTAGGCGACCCTGTCGTAGAGGTTGCCGAGCGCCCCGCCCAGCACCAGGGCCAGCCCCGCGGCGGCCACCCTCCCGTGGGCGTGGATGCGCCGCTTGAACAGCAGCAGCGCGCAGATGAGCGCCGCGCTGAAAGCGAGGAAGAGCAGGTTATTGTCCCGGAACATCCCGAAGGAGACCCCCGTGTTCTCCGCCCAGGTCAGGCGGAAGAAGGGCAGCACCTTCACCGACTTCATGTAAAGCCGCTCCAGGGCCCAGGCCTTGGCGAGCCGGTCCAGCGCGAAGACGGCCAGGATCGTGGCCGGGCTGAGCAGCTTCGGCATCAGGCCTTGGCCGCCTCCAGGGCGGAGGCGCAGCGGCCGCAGACCTCGGCGTGCTTAGGGTCGGCGCCCAGGTCCCTGCGCCACTGCCAGCAGCGCGGGCACTTGGCGCCCGCGGCCTTGGCCACGGTCACGGCCAGGTCGCCCGCGCCCGGGTCCAGTTTCAGTTCCACCTCGGAAACGATGAACACCTGCGCGAGCGACGCGCGCGCGGACTCCAGGAAATCCCGGGTCTCGGGCTTGGCGGTGGCCAGGGTCACGGCGGCCTCGAGCGAGGAGCCGACCTCGCCGGCCTGCCGCTTCTCCTCGATGGCCTTGGTCACGGCCTCGCGGGTCTTCATGATCTTCTCCCAGCGCTCCAGCAGGGCCGCGTCCGCCCAGGCGGCGGGGCAGCGGGGATAGTCGGCCAGGAAGACGCTCTCTTCCATGGAGCCGTCGATCTCGGCGCGGCCGGTGAGCCACGCTTCCTCGGCGGTGAAGGAGAGTACCGGGGCCATCATCCTGGTCACGGCCAGGAAGATGTCGTGCAGCACCGTCTGCGCCGAGCGCCGCTCGGGCGAGTCGGGGCGGTAGGTGTAGAGCCTGTCCTTGAGCGAATCCAGGTAGAAGGCCGAGAGGTCCAGGATGCAGAAGTCCGCCACGGCGCGGATGGCCTGCCTGAACTGGAAGTTGCGGTAATGCTTCTCCACGGCGGCCGCGGTCACGGCCAGGCGGGCGCGCATGTAGCGGTCCGTCTCCAGCAGTTTATCGTCGGGCACGCGGTGCGAGGCCGGCTTGAAGTCCGCGAGGTTGCCGAGCAGGTAGCGCAGGGTATTGCGGATCTTGCGGTAGGTGTCCACCGCGCCGCCCAGTATTTTCTCGGAGATGCGCACGTCCTCGGAATAGTCCGAGAGAGCCACCCAGAGGCGCAGTATCTCGGCGCCGTACTTGGAGATGATGTCCTGCGGGTCCATGGCGTTGCCGGCGGACTTGTGCATGGCGCGGCCGTTGCCGTCGAGCACCATGCCGTGCGTGAGCACGGCCTTGAAGGGCGGCTCGCCGCGCAGGGCCACGGCCGGGATGAGCGAGGTCTGGAACCAGCCGCGGTGCTGGTCGCTGCCCTCCAGGTAGACGTCGGCCGGGAAGAATTTGCCGGGGCCGAGCATGCCCCCCTCGAGCACGGCGTACCAGCTGACGCCCGAGTCGAGCCAGACGTCCATGATATCCTTCTCCTTGGCGAACTCGGTGCCGCCGCAGGAGCATTTCGCCCCGGGCGTCATCAGTTTTTCCACGGGCTCGGAGAACCAGAAATCGCTGCCTTCCTTGAAGACGCGCTCCTCCATCCTCTTCAGGAAGGCGTTGTCCTCGTGCACCTTGCCGCAGCTCTTGCAGTAGACGGCGATGATGGGCGTGCCCCAGTAGCGCTGGCGGGAGATGCACCAGTCGGGGCGGGTCTTGAGCATGCCCACCATGCGCTCGCGGCCGGCCGCGGGCAGCCACCGCACGGAATCCGCCGTCTTAAGAAGTTTATCGCGCAGGCCGTCGAGGTCCCAGTCCTCGTGCGGCACGTTCTTCGGCAGGTAG
>CAYSYJ010000083.1:0-10220 GCA_964435105.1 uncultured Elusimicrobiaceae bacterium | reverse complement strand
GAGGCGAGCAGGGTCTGCTTGTTCTCCCAGTCCATCTGGGCCATGGCGGCCATGGCCGAGCGCAGGGCCAGGTCGGCGCTGCGCACGTAGCCGTTGAGTTCGGAGGCTATCTTGTCGGCGGCGGTCAGGTGCAGTTCGAGGATGACGGTGCGCACGCCCAACTGGCCGAGGCTGATGAGCCGCGCGCCAAGCAGGGCCAGGGGCAGCACGGATACCATTACCAGCACCGCGACGAACTTATGCAGGAGCCTTAATTTCATTTGCGCGCGATTATTATAGCATTCCTGACGCCGCCTTCAGACGGCCTCCAGGCGGGGCAGGATGGCGGCCAGGGCCCTGGCCCGGTGGCTCACCGAGTTCTTCTCCGCCTCAGGCAGGTCCGCCAGGGTACGCGGGCCGCCCCCCACCAGGAATAGCGGGTCGTAGCCGAAACCGTTGGCGCCGCTCGGGGCGGCCGCGACGCTCCCCTCCAGGACGCCGCGCGCGAGGAAGAGCTCCCCGGAAGGCAGGGCCAGCGCCATCGCGCAGGCGAAGCGGGCGGAGCGGCCGGGGGCCGGCACCCCCGCCAGTTTTTCCAGCAGCAGCCGGTTATTTTCCGCGGGACCCGCCTCCGGCCCCGCGAACCGGGCTGAACGCACCCCCGGGGCGCCGCCCAGGGCGTCGACTTCCAGCCCGGTGTCGTCGGCCAGGGCGGGCAGCCCCGTGAAGGCGGACGCGGCCCGGGCCTTTGCGGCGGCGTTCTCCTCCAGCGTCAGCCCGTCCTCGGGGGGCGGCACCGCGCCGGGGAAATCCGCCAGGCATTTAAGCGGCGGCGCGGACCGCGGAAGGATGGCGGCTATCTCAGCGGCCTTATGGCGGTTGAAAGTGGCGAGCACGAGGGTTCTTTCCATGCGGAAATATATTAGAATATTATCGTGCCAGATTACCCGCGCGACCGCGCCGGCGAAGAAAAAGCTTTCCTGCAGGGCCTGCCCGCGCTGGCCGGCGCCGGTTCTTTCTGCCTGCCCATAGCCCCCTCGGCCGCCGGGGACGCCACCCTTTTCGCCCTGGTCCCCGCCGGCGGCCAGCCGCCGGCCCTGCAGGCTTTTACCGAGGGCTCCGCTCCGCCCCCGCCCCTGCTCCGCCTGCCGGCGGCCGAGGCGGCCGTGCTGCTTTTCCACGCGCACCGCTACGAGCGCTTCGCCTTCGACCCCGGCTCCGTTTCGGGCCTGTCCTGCGGGCGGAACGAAGTTTCGCTGCTGGCGGGGTGCTTCCTGGCCGGCGGCCTGGCCTCGGGAGACCTGGCCGGGGCGGCCGCGGCCGAGTTCTCCGCCGGCCGGCTTCACTCGGCGCATTACCTCTATACCCTGGCCTGGGCCCGCAACCCCGCCTCGCGGGCCGGTTTCGGGGCCGCCGCGGCCCAACTGGAGCTCGGCCTGCTGCAGGAGGCCTACGACCGGCTTAAGGCGGAAACGGACCCCGAAGCCCGGCTCACCCTGGCGTCGGTCCGCCGGCGCGCCGGCGAACTTAAGGAGGCGGCCGAAGTCCTGTCCTCCATCCCCTCCGACGGGCGCCTGGACGAGCGCAAGTCCCTGGAGGCCGCCTGGCTGGACCTCGAGTCCGACCGCGACGCCGAGGCCGCCCGCGCTTTCCAGAAGCTGGCCATCGCCTCTTTCGAAAAAGCGGAGCCCCTGTCGGGGCTGGGGGCGGCGCTGGCCAAGGAAGCTTTCAAGAACAAGGACAAGGGCCGGCTCTCGGCCGCGGTGGCGGCCCTGCGCTCCGCGCTCTCCGCCCCCTCCCCGGGCATGGCCAGGATCCAGGTCCAGCTCGGCAGCCTCTATTTCCGTTCCGGCGACATGGCGCAGGCCGAGGATTGCTACCGGCGGGCCGCGGCGCTGGCCCCCTCGCTGCAGGCCCAGGCCAACCTGGTACTTGCCCTGCTGAAGAACGGCAAAGCCGGCGAGGCCGCGGCGGCCACCCTCAGGATAGCGCTCACCGACCCGGAGGCCGCGGCCAGGCTCACCGCCCAATTTTCCCAAGGCTCCCTGGCTTCCCTTTTCCCCGCCCCCGCCGCCCCGGAGCGGCCCGCGCAGGAGGCCGCGCCCGCCGCCGCGCCCCCGCCGGCCCCCCCGGCAGCCCCTGCGGCGCCGGCGCCCCCTCCGCTCCTGACCGGGACCATGCCCGGGCTGGCGGCCGCCTCCCTTTCCCCTGCCGACCTGAAGCCCACCATCACCGGCCGCATGCCCGGGCAGGGACGGCCGAGGCGGCAGGAACCGGAGCCCCTGCCGGCCCCGCCCCCCGCCGCGCCGCAGATAGTCACGCTGCGCGACATAATGGACTCCCCCACCGCCCCCACCGAAGCCGAAAGCCGCAAGGACGATTTTATATCTGGAGCTTTCAGGCTGGCCTCCGCGCTGGAGGACGAACTGGGCAGGAAGATCTACTTCAACATCGACGGCCTCGCGGAGGCGGAAAAGAAACTGCGCGTGGTCTTCATCAAGGGCAAGGCCGGGCAGCAGGCCAGGATAGACCTGGTCAGGGAGTGCTCCGCTTTCCTCTGCTACTTCCTGCAGGAGCGCCATAAGGGCCGCCTCATAAAACTCCCGGATTTCGACCCCTGGGGCTGGCCCATGATCTTCGAACAGCCCAACCTCAAGGTCACCACCTACCCGGTGCAGCGCGTCTGGCGCCTGCTCTGGAGCGACGACGTACCCGCTCCCGGCTGGCTGGGCGGTTACTCGGTCTGGCTGACCGAGCGCATGCGGGCCGCGGCGCCCCTGCCCTGCGGCCTGGAGGCCGCCAGGAAGAGGATCATGAGCCACGCCGAGCGCCTGACCGACACCGCCACCGAACACCGCCGCATGATGGTGCTGAACTCCTCGCTGCCGGAGACCTCGGGCATAGAGCTCGGCCGTTCCGGCCTCATAAAACTCGAGAACGCCTTACACAACAATTTCAAGCCCGATATCCCCCCCACCACGGACGGCTGGAAACTGCTGCGCTGCTACGGGCATATCCTCGCGGCCACGCTGATGAAGGACCTGAAAGGCTACTGGTACAATACCGACGGAGAGGACGGCGGCTGGGCCATGCAGCTGCCCTGGAAGACCATCGTCTTCCCCATCGGCAAGGTCTACAAGGCCGCGGCGGACCGGGAAAGCCTGGTCGAGTATTACGACGCCCTGCTGGCGGAGAAGGTGCGCCTGCAGGGCGGGCCTAGCGGCTTCTAGGCCTTTGGCCCTTGATTCCCACGCTTTTTTTCTGGATAATTTAAAGAGCGATAAACAACCCATGAAAAAACTCCGTCTCCTGCTGTTCCCCCTGTTCCTCGCGCCGGCCGCCTGGGCCGGCCCCGCCCTGGAGTCGCTCGGCGGCCTGGCCGGAAACGCGGCCCCCGCCCCCGCCGCGCCCAAGGCCGACCTGAAAGAATGGACCGTCATGGTCTACCTGAACGGCAAGAGCAATATCGAGCCCTTCGCCCTGCAGGACCTCAACCGCTTCGAGACCGCCGGCTCCTCCGGCAAGATCAATATCGTGGCCGAGATAGGCCGCTCCAAAGGCCTGGACAACGACACTACCGCCGACGGCGACTGGGCCGGCGTGCGCCGCTACTACGTGACGAAGGACCAGGACCCGGACCATATCGCCTCCACCCTGCTGGCCGACCTCGGCAACCCCGACATGGGCGACTGGAAAGAGGCCGCCGCCTTCCTGAAATGGGCCAAGGCGGCCTACCCCGCCAAGCGCTACGCCTTCATCATCTGGGACCACGGCTGGGGCTGGCTGGACCCGGTCAAGCCCGGCCAGAACCCGCTGGACAACGAGGACGCCAAGTCCATCTCGCACGATTTCACCACCGGCAACTATATCGGCACCCGCCAGATGGGCCGCATCTTCCGCGAGGCCGGCAAGGTGGACCTCTACGTCTCCATGGCCTGCTTCATGCAGATGGCCGAGGTCGCCTACGAGATCAAGGACGGCGCCGACGTGATAGTGGGCGCCGAGGAAGTGATACAGCTGCCGAGCCTCAACTGGGAGGACTTCCTGGCCTCGCTGCAGGCCGAGCCCGCCGCCTCCGCCGAAAAAGCGGGCGTCTTCCTGGTGGACACTTTCAAGGAGATGTACTCCCGCCCCGAGATGCTGGAACTGCTGCGGCAGGGCGGCTACGGCACGCAGCTCTCCGCCGTGCGCGGCGCCAAGATGCGCGAGCTGGCCAAGCGCGTGAAGGCCTGGCACACCCTCGCCGCCGCCGCGGGCGATAAGGCCGCCCTGGCGAAGGCCAAGAAGGAAGTGCTCCGCTTCGAGGTGGGCGACGCCTCCACCGACCCGGAAAAACTGATAACTTTCTACGGCGACCTTTACGACTTCGTGGACCTGGCCGGGCGCTACGCAGACCGCTCCCTGCCCGGCGCCGCCGCCGCCCTGGCCGCCGGCGACAGGCTCAAGAGCTTCATCGATTCCGAGCTGGTGATAAAGAACGCTTCGATAGGGACGGACCGCACCGGCAAGTCTTTCTCCAAGGCTAAAGGCCTCGCCATCAATATCCCCGGCCGCCCGGGCACGCTCATCGAGTACTATCCCACCTACGCCAAGCTCTACTTCGCGCAGGACAGCGGCTGGGAGGGTTTCATGAAGTACCTCGACGGCATAGAGAACAGGTAGCCATGTCCCAGCCTTACGAAGCGGGCTCGAGTTTCCGGCCCGCTTTTTTCTTCCTCGATAAAGACCGCCGCCGGGCCCTCTCGGCCTATTACGGCTTCGCCCGGACCGTGGACGACGTCGCCGACGAACCCGGCCTGCCCGCGGAGGAGCGCCGCGCCCGCCTGGCCGCCTGGCGCAGGACCGTAGAGGACATTTTCTCGGGAACGGCCCCGGCCGGCGCGCTGGAGGCGGAACTGGCCCTGGCCGTAAAGACCTTCCCGCTGCGCAGGGAACATTTCCTGCTGGTCATTGACGGCGTGGCGGCGGACCTGGACAAGAAGGCCTACGCGACTTACACCGAACTGGAACATTATATGTACCGGGTGGCTTCCGCCGTGGGCATGGCCTGCCTGGCCGTCTCCGGCTACGACGCGCCCGACGCCGGGCTGCTGGCCGAGAAGCTGGGCTACGCGGTGCAGCTCACCAATATCATCCGCGACGCGGCCGAAGACTACGAAGCCGGCCGGGTCTACCTGCCCGCCGAGGACCTGGCGCGCTTCAGGTGCTCCCCCGCCGAACTCGGCGGTTCCAATTACACTCCCGATTTTATAGAATTGATGAACTTCGAGGCCGCCCGGGCCGAGGCGCTTTACGCCGAGGCGCTGGGCCTGGCGGACCCGGCCCGCAAGCGCGCGCTGGTCCCCGCCCTGCTCATGGGCGGCCTCTACCGTGAACTGCTGGGCAAGATCGTCCGCGGCGGTTTCCGGATAAAACAAGGCCGGGTGCGCCTCAACGCCGTGCAGAAGGCCGCGGCCCTTTTCAAGACCTGGAGAATTTATGCTCAAATCTGACGCCTGGATACGCGAGAAGTGCCGCAAGCAGAAGATGATCACCCCCTTCGTGGAGGGCCTGGTGGCCAAGGGCAAGGTGTCCTACGGCCTGTCCTCCTACGGCTACGACATCCGCGTCTCCGACGAGTACAAGGTGTTCACCGACGTGCACAACTGCGTGGTGGACCCCAAGAACTTCGACGACAAGTCCTTCGTGGACATCAAGGCCCCCTACTGCATCGTGCCGGCGCATTCCTTCGCGCTGGCGCGCTCGGTGGAATATTTCCGCATCCCGCGCAGCGTGATAGGCCTCTGCATAGGCAAGAGCACCTACGCCCGCTGCGGCATAGTGGTCAATATCACCCCGCTGGAGCCGGAGTGGGAAGGCCACCTGACGCTCGAGATCTCCAACACCACGCCCCTGCCCGCCAAGATCTACTCCAACGAGGGCATAGCCCAGTTGGTCTTCCTGGAGTCCGACCGGGACTGCGAGACCTCTTATAAGGACAGGAAGGGCAAGTACCAGGCCCAGCGCGGGGTGACGCTGCCCCGCATCTTGAAGCCCCGGTGAGATCCGCCGCCGCCTTCCTCCTCCTCGCCGCGGCCGCGGGCGCTTACGCCGCGGCCGCTTCGGATACCGCCGCTTCCGCCGCCGCCGCCCTGAAGGCCTCCCCCGGAGACCGGGCGGCGCTGCTGCGGGCGGTGGAACTGCTGCCCGATTCCCCTCCCTCCGCCGACCTGGACGCCTCGGCCCGTCTCCTGCTGTCCAAGGCCCCTTCCGATTTCGCCGGTTACCTCGCCCTCTGCAAGGTGCTGCGCGGCTCCGCCCGGCCCGAGGAAGCCGTCGCCAACTGCCGCCGCGCGCTCGAACTCGAGCCCACCGCCTATCCGCCCTACAGAGAACTGGCCCTGGCCTACGCGGCCGCCGGGGAAAAAGCCAGGGCCCGCGAGACGCTGGAGCAGGCGGTGGAACTTTCCTCGGCGAGCTATAAGGCCCGCTACGACCTGGCGGCCCTGCTGGAACGCTCCGGCGAGGCGGCCGCGGCCCTGCCCCATTACAGAAAGGCCGCCGCCCTGGCGGCCGCCGACAAAGGCCCCGACGGCGCCTATTACGCCGCCCGGGCCAGGGGCGGCCTGCGCAGGACCCAGGCGGCGCCCAGGAAGGCACGCGCTGACCGGAAGAAAACCCCGGCCGCAGCCGCGGCGCCCGCCCCCGCTCCCGGAGCGGATCCCGGTGCCGGCCAGGCCTGCCGCAAAAAGGCCGGGGACCTCGCCGAAGCCGGCGATACCGCCGGGGCGCTGGCCCAGAGCGAGCTCTGCCTTAAACAGCTGCCGTCCAGTCCCGCCCTGGCGGCCATGCGCGCCCCGCTGCTGGTGCGTTTGGGCCGCTACGAGGAAGGCGTGGCCGAATACGAAAGGGCCGCCCGCCTTTACGCGAGCACGCCCCCCCTTTCCGCTTTTTCCAGGATCAAGGCGGCCGAGACCTGGCTCAAGCTGGGGTCTCCCGCCAGGGCCATCGAGCAGTACCGCCTGGCCCTGAAAACCGCGCCGTCCGACCTCAACGCCCTGCGCGGCCTCGCCGCGGCGCAGGAAAAGACCTCCGACCTTAAAGGCGCCTCCGAAACCTACGCGGCCATCCTGAAAGCGGAACCCTCCGACGCCAGGGCCAGGACCCGGCTGGAGGAACTGCGGGCCGCCTCCTTGAGCGACGCCCAGGTGCTGGAAGAGCTGCGGCTGCGCCTGGCCGTGCCCGAAAGCAGGGCGTCGCTGCTGCCGGAGGATAAAAGACTTTTCGAGGCCATCTTCGCGGCGGAGCTGGGCGGCGGCGTGGACCTGGTAAAGGCCAGGGCGCCGGGAACCAAGGGGCTGGTCGCTCGGCGCAAGGCCGGCGAGGGCGCCCGCCTCGTGCTGACCGGCGCCGGCTACAAGGCCTATGTTTCTTTCGCGACCATGGACGCGGTCAAGTTTTTCGAGGAGGAGGGCGTGGGGCTGCGCGAGATCTTCCAGCTGCGCACGCTCTCCGGAGACAAGATCTTCGACCAGGCCGGCAAGCTCACCCCCGAAGGCGAGGAACTCTGGCGGCGCGCGAAAAAGGGCGAGAAGACCTGGCTGCTGCCTTTCGACCCTGTGCCGCAGAGCCGGGAATCCAAGCAGTCGGAAGAGGCCGCGGCCCAAATGGCCCAATGGGCGGGCGAAGGCTACACGGAGATATCCGAGCCGGAGTATCTGTGGCTGCTGAAGGCCACCGCCTGTCCCGATTCCACCCTCAAGAGCCCGCCGGTAGTGGCGGCGAAAGAAATTTTCGACGGTATCCGCAATCGCTACCTGCTCTGCACCGAAGGCAATAAGCCCTGCATGAACCAGTGCAACAGCCGCCTGCCGGAGTATATCGCGTCCTACCGCAGCAGCGGGCCCGAGGCGGCGGAGGCCCGGCATGTCCACGGGGCCTTTTTCGGGACCGGCGCGAAGAAGCGCAAATACTGCGTGGACGGGGAGGTCTGGATCGGCAATATCGGCGCCGAGCACAATCCCTGCAGCACCGCCTCGGCGGTTCGCTGAACGACGGCCAGGGGCGTGGTTTTGCATAAAGCGGCCGAATTTGCTATGATAATCTGACTATGATACAGAAAACCACTTTGCCCAAAGCCGACACGGCCGAAAAAACCAGGAAATGGCATTTCCTCGACGCTTCCGACCAGGTGCTGGGCCGGCTCTCCACAAAGATAGCGGTCCTCCTGATGGGCAAGCACAAGCGCGACTTCACCCCCAACATGGACTGCGGTGATTTCGTCGTGGTGACCAACACCGACAAACTGCGCATCACCGGCAACAAGGCCGAGGATAAGTTCTACTTCCGCCACTCCGGCTACGCCAACGGCGCGAAGACCATCCCCTACAAGCGCCAGATGGAGCAGGACTCGACCAAGGTGCTCGAGCTGTCCGTCAAGCGCATGCTGGACGAGAACAAGCTGCGCGCCAAGCGCATGAAGCGCCTGCGCATCTTCGCCGGCGCCCAGACCCAGTTCAAGGCCCCCAAGGCCGCATAAGAGAGGAAGAACAGAAACATGGAAAACAAGAATCTCATCCTGGCCACCGGCCGCCGCAAGACCTCCGTGGCCCAGATCCGCATGTCCCAGGGCGGCGAAGGCAAGATCACCATCAACGCCAAGACCCCCGAGGCCTATTTCGGCAATAACCCGCGGCTCCGCTCCGTGATCGCCGCCCCCTTCGACCTGACCAAGGACCAGAAGTTCGACTGCGTCATCAAGGTGGTCGGCGGCGGCGTGAGCAGCCAGGCCGGCGCCATCCGCCACGGCATCGCCCGCGCGATCGCCAGCCTCGGCGACAGTTTCCACAGCTCCATGAAGAAGGCCGGGTTCCTGACCCGCGACTCCCGCATGGTCGAGCGCAAGAAGTACGGCCACCCCAAGGCCCGCAAGCGCTTCCAGTTCTCCAAGCGCTAAAGAGCGCCTGGCGGTACTGCCGACCGGGGGAGGCCCAAAGCCTCCCCCGGTTCTTTTTGCCTGTTTACCGGCGGCCCCTTAATTATTTATCATCAACTTATAAGATGAGAAAGCTCTGGCTCGCACTTACCGACGCGCGCATCCGCGCCGCCCTGGGGGCGCTGGACCGCTGCGGCCCGGCCCTGGGCGACCTGGCCGGCCACCCGGAGCTGGCGGCCGACTTTTTCTCCCCCCTCAGGCAGAAACTGGCCAAGGCGGCGGCCTCGCGCGGCAAGCGCCCCGGCGCCGGGACGGCGCTGGCCGCCGCCGAGAACTTCGCGCGCCGGCTGGAGAAGACCTTCTCCGACATGGCCCTGCTGGAGGCCCGCCCGGAGGCCCTGCCCCAGGCCCTGGCCTTCCTGCAGCGGGCCTGCGCCCTGGCCCCCCGCCTGCTCGCGGAAGAAGGCGCGCAGAAAACGCTGGAAGAGCTGCGAGGTCTCTGCGCCTCCGGGCGCAAGGTCCTGGCCCAGGCGAAACTGGCCGCGGACGCCGGGCCCGGCGAATTCACCGAAAATCTCAAATTTAGTACCATATACTCGGGTTTGGACGCCGCTTTCGACGCGTTCGAACGCTGCGCGGAAACGCTGACCCGCCTATAGAAGGATAACCATGAAAAAACTAGCCCTGCTCCTGCTCCTTTGCCCGGCCTCGTCCTGGGCGCTGACCGTGTCCGTCTACCACACCAGCGACGTCCACGGCTGGTATTTTTCCCGGCCCGCCAAGTGGGACAAGCAGAATTCCACCCGCACCATAGGCGGCTTCGCGGCGCTCTCCGCGCTGGTGAAGGCGGACAAGAACCCGACGCTGCTGCTGGACTCCGGCGACACCTTCCAGGGCACGCCGGAAGGCACGCTCACCAAGGGCCTCGCCACCGCCGAAATGATGCGACTGCTCGGCTACTCGGCCGCCACCGTCGGCAACCACGACTACGACTACACCGAGGCCAACCTGCGCGTGGTGATCTCCTCCTCCACCCTGCCCTGGCTGGGCGCCAACGTCTACCAGGCGGATGGCGGCAAGCCCGCGCCCTACCTCGAGCCCTACAAGGTCTTTACCAAAGGCGGCAAGCGCATAGCGGTGATCGGCATAGCCGGGCGCCACACGGCCACCTCCACCCTGCCCGCCAACGTCAAGCACCTGGACTTCCGCGACGAGGCGGCCGAGGCCGCCCGCTGGGCCAGGCACGTGCGCGAGACTGAAAAACCCGACGCGGTGATAGTGCTGGCCCACCTGGGCTTCGGCGGCGACGCCTACGGCCGGGTGGACG
>CAYSYJ010000082.1:0-10265 GCA_964435105.1 uncultured Elusimicrobiaceae bacterium | reverse complement strand
CTTGTCGAAATTCTCGGTGACGTGGCCGGTGAACTCCACGACCTTGATGTACCCGGTCTTGTTGTCGAGCATGCGCCACTTGACGTTCTCGGCCTTGATCAGCTCGCGCGTCAGCGTGATGTCGCGGGTTATCCACTCGGCGTCCTTGTCCTCGGGCTCGCGCGCGGTGGTGATCTTCACCTGCGTGCCGGGCTTGCCGCGCAGCTTCTTGATGGCCTCGTCGATGATGAGGTCCTTGGTGCTTTCGCCCTCGATCTTGATGATCTTGTCGCCGGGCAGCATCTGGGCCTTCCAGGCGGGCGTATTGGGCAGCGGCGTGACCACGGTCAGCCAGCCGTCCTTGGTGTCCACCCTGATGCCGATGCCGCCGAACTCGCCCTCGGTGTCGCTCTTTACCCGGTCGTAGACGTCCGGCTCCATGAACTGGGAGAAATCGTCCAGCTCCTCGACCATGCCGCGGGCCGCGCCGTAGACCAGCTTCTGGGCGTCTATCTTTTCGACATAGCTGTCCTTGATGAGCTCCAGCACGTCCACTATGACCTTGAGCTGCTGGTAGGTGTTGTCCAGCGCGAAGTTGACATAGGGGAAAACCGCCCCGATGAACAGGGCCGAAAGGGTGACAAACAGCAGTTTGCGCGCGTTCTTCATTGAAAGGCTCCTGGACGGCTTAAAAAGGGACCGGCGGCGGGCCGTCCGGCCGCCGCTTATATATTATTTTGATTATATCTAATTTTTAAGCCACTTCAGGGGGTCCAGGGCCCTGTCGCCCTTGCGGATCTCGAAGTAGACGGCGCTGCCCTGGGCCTTGCGGCCGGAGCTGAAGGCCTGGGTATCTTCCCCGGCCAGCCCCAGCAGGGAGCCGGGCATGACCTCCTGGCCCTTGGAGGCGTCTATACGCGACAGCAGGCCGTAGATGGTGAAGAAACCTTTCTCGTGGTCGACTATGACCACGTTGCCGTAGGTGCGGAAAGGCCCGGAATAGATCACTTTACCGCCCATGGCGGCGGTCACCGGCGCCCCGGCCAGGGTGGCTATGCGGATGCCCTCGCGGACGATCCAGGTCTTCAGCCCGGGCACGTCTTCCCGGCCGAACTTGCTGATGACCTTGCCTTGCGCCGGCCAGGCCAGGGAGCCGCGCGGGACGGGCAGCTCGGCCGGGCCCTCGGCGCTGCGGTAGGGCGCCTGCTTCTGCAGTTTTTTCACCAGGCGGGTCAGGCCGAGGGCGGCGTTCTGCAGGTTGGCCAGTTCCCGCTCCAGCTTGGCCTGCTGCTCGCGGGTCTTCTCCAGCTCGCCCTGCTTGCTCTTGAGCAGGTTCTTGTGGGCCGAGCTCTGCTTGGCCAGCAGCTGGCGCTTGACCTGCAGCTGCTCCCTGCGGGACTTAAGCTCGTTGAGGTCCTTGTTGACCTTGGCGCTCTCGCCCTTGATGCGGCTGAGCAGGGCCCTTTTGCTGAACATGGCCGAACGCATCAGCATGTCCTTGGACAGGTCCCGCTGGCCGTAGTAGGGGTAGAAAAAATCCTTCTGCAGCGAGAACATCACCAGCTCGCCGGTGATGTCCCCGGAAAGTTCCCGGCGCGCCTTCTCCAGCGAATCGTACTTCTGCCGGGTCTCGCCGGAGCGGGCGCGGGAGCGCTCGAGCTGCGCCTCCAGCTCGGCGCGGCGGGCGGCGGTCTGTTTCTCTTCCTTTTTGAGGCCCGCCAGCTCGGAGACTATCTTCTCCTCCTCGGCCTTGTAGCGGTCCAGCTCCTGCTTCTTGTCCTCCAGCTGCCTGTTTATCTCCTCCAGGTTCTTCTTTTTGGACTCGACTTTGCCCTGGGCCGCGGCGGGAGCCGCGCCCAGGAACAGCAGCAGGGCGAGCAGCTTCAGGAGCGTTCGTTTTTCCATTGCCAGAGAGTCCATCCGAAAAGCGCGCCGGCCAGCGCCACGCCCGCCTGCCAGAGGGGGCTGGGCCAGACCCAGACGGGGCTGAGGTACTTGACCGGGTAGACCACGGCGTAGGCCGCCAGCACGGAGGCCGCGGCGCCGCCGCCGCCGGCCAGGAACCAGAGCCGGTCCGCGGCCATGGCGGCGGCCAGCCCCGCGGGCGTATGCCCGTGGGTCAGCACCATCGCGGCGAGCACTACGAAGGCCAGCAGCGCCAGCGCCAGGGACAGCGTTATGAGGTGGCCGTAGAAAAGGGAATGCATGACCGCGTAGGCCTCGAGCGGCTTGTACTTGATGTCGCCCACGCCGCTTACGCGCCAGGCGGCGTCGGTCCAGGCGTTGATGTCCCCCAGGGCCTCCTCCTCGATGGAGACCTCCCAGGTGTCGGGCATGGGATTGGTGCCGGGCGGCAGGACGGAAGCCACCAGGTCCGGCTCCTCCGCCTTCAGCCGGGCGAGGCGGTCCTGTTTGCCGACGAAGACGGCCTGCCTGGTGCCTTTTATGGCGGCCAGGGCGGCGCCCACGGCCTCGGCGGTCTCGCGGGATCTCTCGTCGCGGACCACGACGACGCGGAAATCTTCCTTGAGCAGCATGGAGATCTCGCGCATCTGGGCGTGCATGAAGATCAGCATCTCGGCCAGCAGGCCGGCGGAAAAAGCTAGCAGGAAGGCCACCCGGTAGCCTTTGCGGGGCCTGGGGGCGCGGTCTTCCCTGTGGTGCCTGTGTTCGTTCATAAAGTGAGATTATACTTCTTTACTGGCGGGAAAAAGAAAAAGGCCGCCGGGGGGCGGCCTTTTCCGGGGGCGGGGCGCCTTTTACAGCGCCGCGTCGTTGAACTCCACGGAGGCGACGAAAGGCGAGCGGGCCAGGTCGGCGATCGCCTCGAGAGGCATCGTGCCGGTCACGTCGAAAACGCTGAACTTGGAGTCCGCTTCCCTGCGCGGCAGGCGGAACCAGGCCTCCGGAGCGAAACCGCCCGCGTCGGAGAGGCGCTGCAGGAAATCCGGCACGAACTCGTTGGGCCTGTTCTGGTAGGGCACCTTGAGCGTGAACCGCACCTTGGCCCGCAGCGGCATGCCGGCGCCGCGCTTCTCCACGGCGGCGGAACGCACGCCCTTCATGCGGGAGATCTTGAGCTGGCTGGCGGCCGGGGCCCAGCCCAGCACCACGGTGCGCTTGCCGCCGCGGGAGTAGAAGGTCTTTTCCCCGGCGAAGCGGAAGCCGCACTCGGCCTCCAGGCGCGGCAGCAGGGCCGAATAGTCCCTGCCGGCCGGGGTCACGCTCATGAAAACGTACTCCCGGGCGTACTTGCGCCCGCCGTCGCCCACCGGCCAGACGAAAGAGGCCATGGGGCCGGCCTCGCCGGCGAAGGTGACCTTGTAATGCCCGGAAGGCAGCCTGGGCAGGTCCTTTCTGGCCGCCGGGGCCGCCTTCGCGGCCGCGGGGACCGCGGTCCTGAAGGCGGGCGCCGAAACGGGGGCGTCGCGCAGGTCGGCGGGCCGGCCGAAATCCGAGCGCACCTTCATGGTATTGGCGGAAGTCAGGTAGCCGTAGCTGGTCTCTATGAAGTCCTGGTAGGCCGGGTCGGAAAAAGGCCCGCCCCCGATTATGCGGGGGTCTACGGGCAGGGAATCTTGCGCGGAAGCCGCGGCCGCGAAGGCGGCCAGGGCGAAGGCGGTTATCAGGTTTTTTATCATGTTCTCCACTTTTCGGCCAAAAAAAAGAGAAACGGAAAAAAGCGTCCGTTTCCCCTGGTGACGCCGGGTTAAGGCCCGGTGGTGGATGCTCCCCCGCCTGTTCGGGGGATTACAAGGGCTGCGACAACGCTATTATTCTATATACATTTGACCGAAAGCAATAGGGACGGGGGGCCCAGCCGGCCGGCATAAAAAGGCCTAGCGCCGCCTGGGCCCTTTGGCCCGCCGCGCGGGCCTTGACCTCCCCCCGCCCGTCTGCTATAATTTTATCTACCGGTAGGTAAGTTTTCTATGAAATCACAACCCGAACACAAACTCAAGAAAGGCGACGCGACCCGCCAGCGCATACTGGAAACGGCCACCGCGCTGATGGCCGAGAAAGGCCCCGACGCGGTCTCGATGAGGGAGATCTCCGCCAAACTGAAGATCACCAAGCCCGTGCTCTACTACTATTTCAAGGATAAGGACGAGCTGATCAAGGCCGCCTTCGTGGAAGGCACCAAGCATATCAAGGACCTGCAGGCGGACATCACGGACCCGTCCATGCCGCTCGAGAAAAAACTGGAAAAGATCTTCCAGAACCACCTGGACTTCATCGGGCGTTACCCGAACATGCCCAAATGCGCCCTGAAGATAATGGCTTCCCCCGAGCATGGCGTGCTGGCCAGCATGGCCATGGACCTCAAGCAGCGCAACCGCAGGAGCCTGCGGGCCATGCTTGCCAAGGAAGCCCTCCCCAGGCAGGGGGCCGACAACATAGTGCACATGATCAGCGCCGTGATAACCCATTTCATGGTGGAAGCCCGCGAGAACGGAGTGGCGAGCCTGGACAAGGAACTGCCGGGGCGCCTGGCCAGCCTGATAGTGGCCGGGGCCAAGCACATGAAAGCCGCGCTGGCGCTGCTGCTGCTCTCCCCCCTGCTCGCCTACGCCGCCCCCCGGCCCCTTACGCTGGACGGCGCCGTGGGCGCCGCCCTGGAGAACAACGCCACGGTAGCCACGGCCGAGCGGTCGCGGCTCATATATAAGGAAAAGGTGCGCGAGTACTGGGGCACCGTCATGCCCCAGGCCTCGGCCTCGGCGCTGTGGAGCAATTACCTCGACAAGCCGAACCCCGACATACTGGGCGCCAAGGACGCCAACACCTATACCGGCTCCCTCGACGTCAGCCAGGTGCTCTGGGCCGGCGGCAAGGTGTCCACCGGCATAAAGATGGCCGCCATCTACTCCAAGGCCAGCGAGGAACAGCTCAAGGCCGCGCAGAAAGCCGTGGCCCGCTCCGTGAAGCAGATGTACTATTCCGTGCTGCTCGCCAAGGCCACCGCCGCCGTGCAGAAGGAGTCTCTGGACCTGGCGCGCCAGCACCTGGCCACCATCGAGGCACAGTACCGGCAGGGCATAGCCAGCGACCTGGCGGTGCTGCGGCAGAAAGTGGAGGTCTCCAACACCGAGCCCACCCTGACCCAGGCGCTGAACCTCTACGAGGTGGGCCTCATCGAGCTCAAGAACCTCATCGGCCTGGACCCCGAGAACGAGATAGCGCTGACGGAAGGCTTCGACTGCGGCCGCCGCGAGCCCGGCGACATAGCCGCCCTCTACGCGGCGGCGCTGGCGGCGCGGCCCGACTACCGCAACCTGAAATACCAGCGCGACCTGTACCGCGAGATGGTCACCATCGAGCGGGCCGGGCACTTTCCCTACCTCAGCGCCTTCGCCTCGCGCCAGTTCTACGGCTCGCGCGAGCGCGGTTTCGCGCAAAGCCCGGACCGCACCTGGAGCACCACCGCCGGCCTGCGCCTGTCGCTGCCGCTGTTCTCCGGCGGCTCGGTGGCGTCCCGCACCAGGCAGGCCAGGCTCCAGGAGGGCATCGCCGACACCAACCTGCGCGAGTTCGAGCGCCGCGTGAAGATAGAAGTGAAGAAGGCCTGGCTCTCCTCCCGGGAGGCCGGCGAGCGCCTGGCCTCGCAGGGCACCGCCGTCGAGCAGGCCCGCAAGGCGCTCAGCGCCACCGAGGTGCGCTTCAAGAACGGCCTCTCCGGCCAGCTGGAGCTCAACGACGCCGCCCTGGCGCTGAACAGGGCCCGCACGCTTTACAACCAGGCCCAGCACGACGCCTGCTCCGCGGACGCGCAGCTGCGCTGGGCGCTGGGCGAGTAACCGCACTTCAAGGACGAATCTATGAACAAGACCAAACTCAACCTCATCTTCCTCACCTTCGCCGCCGCGGCCCTGGCCGCCGGCTGCGGCAACAAGGAGGCGAAAGCCCTCAACGAGCTCGAAAAGGACCGCTTCCTCGTGAAGACCGAGAAGGCCGCCGTGCGCGACCTGCAGGAATACATCCTGCTCACCGGCTCCGTCAAGGCGCTGGACGAGGCCACGCTCTACCCGCGCATCGCCGGCAAGCTCCTGCGCAACGTGCTCAAGGAGGGCGACCCCGTCAGGAAGGACGAGGCCGTGGCGCTGGTGGAAAGGGACGAGCCCGGCGTGGTCTACGAGCCCGCCCCCGTGCCCTCCACCCTCTCCGGGGTGGTGGGCCGGGTCTACCAGGACTCCGGCGCCAACGTGACGCCGCAGACCCCCATAGCCCTGGTGGTGAACCAGAGCAAGGTGCGCGTGGCGGTGGACGTGCCCGAGAAATATATCGGCAAGGTGTTCCGCGACCAGGCCGCCATGATCAAGGTGGACGCCTTCCCCGACAGGTATTTCAGCGGCAAGGTCTACCGCGTCAGCCCCGTGGTGGACTCGCGCTCCCGCAATACCGTGGTGGAGGTGCTGGTCGACAACTCGGACGGCCGGCTCAAGTCCGGCATGTTCGCCGAGGCGCGGCTGATAGTGGCCTCCAAGGGCTCGGCCCTCTCGGTGCCGGCCGGGGCCGTGGTTAACGAGGAAGGCGGTGACTATGTCTTCACCCCGGGCTCCGGCGGCCTGGCCGCCAGGGTCCAGGTGAAGACCGGCATCCGGACCACCGAATTCGTCCAGGTCTCCGGCCTCAAGGAAGGGGACGAGGTGATCACTTTCGGCCTCTACGGCCTCAAGGACGGCAGCAAGATAAAGGTGCAGAACTGACAGGCCGCAGGCC
Source organism: uncultured Elusimicrobiaceae bacterium (assembly GCA_964435105.1). Lineage (GTDB taxonomy): Bacteria > Elusimicrobiota > Elusimicrobia > Elusimicrobiales > UBA9959 > UBA9959. The sequence goes on along the minus strand of CAYSYJ010000082.1, from coordinate 3,566 downwards.
TGTCATCCCGGCGAAGGCCGGGATCCAGTCGAACCTGGACGCCGGCTTGCGCCGGAGTGACGGCCCGGAAAAAGACAGACCCATATGAAAATCACCGACATTTCCATCCAGAAGCCCATCTTCACCACGATGATGATACTCACCATCGTGGTGCTGGGCGCCTTCGCCTACCTGCGCCTGGGCATAGACCTGATGCCCAACGTGGAGTTCCCGTTCGTGGTCATCCAGACCTCGCTGCGCGGCGCCGGCCCCGAGGAGATAGAATCCTCCGTCACCAAGCCCATAGAGGAGGCGGTCAACACCATCTCCGGCATAGAGGACATCAACTCGACCTCCTACGAGGGCCTGTCGCTGGTGATGCTGAAGTTCACGCTGGAGAAGAACGGCGACGTGGCCGCGCAGGAAGTGCGCGACAAGGTGAACTCCGTGCTGGCCCAGCTGCCGCAGGGCACCAACCCGCCGGTAATCGGCAAGTTCGACATCGGCGCCAGCGCCGTGATGAACGTGGTGGTCTACGGCGACCGCGACCTGATAGACCTGACCCATATAGCCAAGAAGCAGATCAAGGAGAACATAGAGACCGTCAGCGGCGTGGGCGCCATCGACATCGTGGGCGGGCGCGAGCGCGAGATACACGTGGTGGTGAACCCGCTCAAGCTCTCCGCGCTGAACCTCAGCATCCGCGCCGTGAAGGACGCCATCAGCCAGCAGAACATAGAGATCCCCGGCGGCAAGGTGGAGCAGAAGGAGAAGGAGTTCGTGCTGCGCACGCTGGGCCGCATCCAGGACGTCAAGGACTTCGGCAACATCGTGGTGGCCAACATCAACGGCGCGCAGGTGCGCCTCTCCGACATCGGCCGCGTGGAGGACACCGGCCAGCGCGTGACCACGGCCTCGTTCTACAACGGGCGCCCGTCGGTAACGCTGGTGGTCAAGAAGCAGTCCGGCACCAACACGGTGGCCGTCGTGAAGAACATCAAGGAGCGGCTCGAAGAGCTCAAGGGCTCCATCCCGCCCGGCGTGCAGACCACCATCATAGGCGACCAGAGCGTCTTCATCAAGGAATCGGTCAACACCGTCACCGAGCACCTCGTGCTCGGCGCGCTGTTCGCCGCGCTGATGGTGCTGGTCTTCCTGGGCGACTTCCGCTCCACCATAATCTCGTCCCTGGCCATCCCGACTTCGCTCATCGGCACGCTGGTCTTCATGCAGGCGGCCGGGTTCACTATCAACATCATGACCCTGCTGGGCCTCACCATCGCCGTCGGCATCGTCGTAGACGACGCCATCGTGATGCTGGAGAACATCTACCGGCACATGGAAGAGCACAAGATGAGCCCGCTGAAAGCGGCGCAGGACGGCTCCAAGGAGATCGGCTTCGCCGTGGTGGCCATGTCGGCCGCGCTCCTGGTCATCTTCGTGCCGCTGGCGTACATGGGCGGCATCATCGGGCGCTTTCTGAAGAGCTACGGCCTGACGATAGCCGCCGCCGTAGCCTTGAGCGTCTTCGTGGCGCTGACGCTGACGCCCATGCTCTGCTCGCTGTTCCTCAAGATCAGGCCCGGCGAGAAGACGAAACTCGAGAAGTTCACCGACCACATCAACGAGTGGCTGTCCTCGCGCTATATCATCCTGCTGGAATGGGCGCTGGCCCGCCGCAAGCGCATGGTGGTCTACGGCGGCCTGATCATGCTGTCGATGGTGCCGCTGTTCATATTCCTCGGCAAGGACTTCATGCCGGCCGACGACACCGGCCTGTACCAGATCAACATCACCGCCCCGGAGGGCACGAGCCTCGGCATGATGAAGCAGGTCTTCGCGCAGGTGGAGGCCGAGACGCGCCAACTGCCGCACGTGAAGAACATCATGTCCTCCATCGGCACCGGCACCGGCAGCCATTTCGGCGGCTCCTCGGCCAACGAGGGCTACGTGCTGGTGGAGCTCGACGACCTGGAGGACCGCAGCCTGCCCATGAACCGGCTGCTGCTGGCCTCGCGCAAGATGATGGACAAGTACAAAGGCCTGCGCGTCGCGGTGATGCCTTCGGGCGGCTTCGGCGGCGGCGACGCCGAGCTGATGTACAACATCTCCGGCCCCGACCTGAAGAAGCTGGAGGAGTATTCCAACGCCGTCGCGGACCGGCTGCGCTCCATAAAGGGCGCGGTGGACGTGGACACCACTTTCTCCTACGCCAAGCCGGAGTACCGCGTGGAGATAGACCGCTCCCGCGCCCACGACCTGGGCGTGAAGGTGGAGGACATAGCCACCTCGCTGCGCACGCTGGTGGGCGGCGAAGAGGACATCACCAAATTCAAGGACGGCGACGAACTGTACCAGGTGCGCCTGCGCGCCGAGGAGGGCTTCCGCGACCGCAGGGAGGCCATAGAGGCGCTGATGGTGCCCGCTAGCTCGGGGCGCGTTACGCGCCTGGACAGCGTGGCGCGCGTGGTGGAGGGCGTGGGCCCCACGCAGATAGCGCGCTTCAACCGCCAGCGCAACGTGCAGGTGACGGCCAACGTCGACGGCATCCCCTCCAGCCGCCTGCTCGCGGAGGCCGAGAAGGCCTTCAAGGCCCTGAACGCTCCGCCGGAATACAAGGCCGGTGTCTACGGCCGCGCCAAGGAGATGGGCAAGATGTTGAACGAGTTCGGCATCGCTTTCGCGCTGGCCTTCGTCTTCATCTACATCGTGCTGGCCAGCCAGTTCGAGAGCTTCGTGTACCCGGTCTCCATCATGGTGGTGCTGCCGCTGACCATACCGTTCGCCATCATCTCGCTGTTCATCACCGGGCAGAACCTGACGCTGTTCAGCATCATGGGTATGTTCATGCTCTTCGGCATCGTCACCAAGAACTCCATCCTGCAGGTGGACTACACCAACACGCTGCGGGCCAAGGGCATGCCGCGCCACCAGGCCATGATAGAGGCCAACCGCACCCGGCTGCGTCCCATCCTCATGACCACGCTGACGCTGATAGCGGGCATGATCCCGACCGCGCTGGGCACCGGCGCCGGCTCGGGCACGCGGCGCACCATGGCCATGGTCATCATAGGCGGCCAGACGCTGTCGCTGCTCATCACGCTGCTGATGACGCCCGTCACCTACTCGCTGATGGACGACTTCGAGGGCTGGTTCCGCAGGAAATACATGGGCGGGGACAAGCGCGCCGAGGCCAAGCCGGCCTGAGCGGCGGCGCAAAAAGAAAAGGGAGGCGCGAGCCTCCCTTTTTTTCTTTTTTTGTTAACATTGATAAAGCGGCTCCGGCGCGGAGCGGCGGCAGGCTTGGGCTTATGAAAGACTATATCCCCGGTTCCCACCTCATCCTTATCCTGGTACTCGCCATGCTCGGCGCGAGCTTCGCCACGCTGGTGCACGTGGGCGCCACCAAGCGGCAGTTGCGCGGAATAGAGTACGGCTTCGGGTCGAGGAAGGCCCCGGAAGCCAGGGAAAAGGCCGGGCTCTGGAGCGATTTCCGCCGCGGCACGGAGTACCTGTTCGACCAGGCCAGGGACCTGGCGGACCGGCTGACCGGCGGGAAAAGCGATGACGGCGGCGGCACCGCCGAG
>CAYSYJ010000081.1:0-10307 GCA_964435105.1 uncultured Elusimicrobiaceae bacterium | reverse complement strand
CCAGGGCGGCGCGGCGGGACTTTTCGAAAGCCAGCCCGCGCCAGCAGAGCGACAGCAGGGCCGCCGCCAGCAGGCCGGAGAAGACCAGGGCCGGGCGCAGGACCTCCTTCCTGACCGGCGCCGTTCCCGGATCGGCGGGAGAAGCCAGCAGGAAGCAGAACAGCCACAAGTTGGCCGGCACCGACAGGCCGAAATCCACCAGCGAGTGGGCCAGCGCCGCGATGACGGAAAATCTCGCGGCGCCCCGCAGGCGCTTCACGGCGGAGAAAAGCAGCCAGAACCAGGCGGCGGCCGCCGGCAGCCCGTTCTCGGCGAGGAATTCCAGGTAATGGTTATGCGCGTAGATGGAATGTTCGGCGCCGGGCGCCTGGAACCCGGCCTGCGCCCAGGTGAAGGAGGCCCAGCCAAAACCGGCCAGCGGCCGCGCCAGGAACATCTCCCAGGCGCTGCGCCACAGCGCCAGCCTGCCGGAAACCGAATCGGCCTGCAGCAGCCAGAAACTGAGCGCCCCTATCGCCGCGAGCGTGACCAGCAGCCAGCCGCCGCCGCGCAGCCCGCCGCGGCGCGCGGAAACGGCGTAGGCGCCGGCGGCGGCCAGGCCGGCGAGCGCCGCGCCCAGGGACTGCGTCCAGATAATAAGGATCACCATGGCGCCGGCAAGCGGCCAGCGCCGGCGCTCCAGCGCCGGGGGCAGCACCAGGACGCAGAAAAGGGCCAGGGCGTTGAGGTTGCCCAGCGGCGGGCGGGACGAGAAATTACCGAAGGCGAAGCCCTGCAGCAGGGAAATCCCGAACAGCGCCCAGGCCGAGGCCTCCGCGGCCCGCAGCGAGAGTTCCCTCTCTTTTTCGCCGAGGAAAGAGGCGCGGAGGAAAACCAGCAGCCCGGCGGCGTAATTGCCCCATTCGAAGACCAGGTAGCCGCGGAAGGGGCTGAGGGCCAGCGACAGCAGCGTAAGGCCGGCAGCGGCCCACAGCGGCAGGAAGCCCCGGCCGGCGAGGCCGGCGGGAAACTCTTCGCGGGAGGCGGCGAGCGCGAGCCAGGCCAGGCAGCCGAGCAGCAGGGCCAGCTGGAAAGCCAGCTGCAGGCTCAGGTCGAAAACGGCCTGCAGCGGCGGGGCCAGCAGCAGCACGGCGGGGATGATGTAAGCGGTCATGTCGGCGGTTCAGGGACCGGCTAAAAAAACAGGGACCGGGGTTTCGCCCAGGTCCCTGCCTTTCGGGCCCCGCCCGGCTCAGTCCTCTAGTATCCTGGGCGTAACGAAGATAAGCAGCTCCATCCTGGTGCGGCTTACGGACTTCTTCTTGAAGAGATAACCCAGCAGCGGGATGTCGCCGAGTATCGGCACTTTGAAAACGGCTTCGGTCTGGGTGTCGGAGATCAGGCCGCCGATGACTATGGTCTCGCCGTTCTTCACGATCACGTTCGTGTCCGCGGAGCGGGTGTCTATGCCCGGCGCGCCGCCGGTCACGGGGGTGATGGTCTGCGAGGGCTGGCTGATGGACGGGTTGATCTTCATCGAGATGCGGCCGTCCGAATTTATCGTCGGGGTCACCTTGAGCACGATGCCGGTGGTCAGGTAGGTGACCTTGGTGGTGGAGATAGGCGGGGTGGCCGCGGTGACCTCCGTGGTGGTGTACGGGATCTGCGTGGTGATGTTGATGTTGGCTTCCTTGTTGTTGAGCGTGGCCACCTTGGGGTCGCTGAGCACCTTGGCCTTGCCCTTCTTGGCGGCCGCGCTGATGACCGCGTCGAACATGTAGTTGGAAGCCACCTTGCCCAGGCGGAAAGCGCCGTAGACCAGGTTGGCGGGCAGGTTCACGCCCGCGCCGCCGGCGGCGGCGCCGTAGGGGGCGTTGGCCACGAACTTGCCGCCGATCGCCTCCTCCGGAGCGTCGACGCTCTTGGAGCCGAAATAGTTGCCGTTCTTGTCGCTGCCGTAGCCGCTCCAGCTGATGCCGTAGTCCATGGAGTTGTCCAGGGAGACTTCCACGAGCTTGGCCTCGATGAGCACCTGCTTGGGCACCCGGTCCAGGCTGCGGATGAGGCGGGCCGTGGCGTCCAGGCCGATAGGGGTGTCGGTCACGATGAGGGCGTTATTGTTCTCGTCGGAGTTGGCGCTGGCCTTGGTGCGGCCCTCGGCCTGCGCCACTGCGTCGACCTGGGTCTTAACCTCGCTGGCCTTGGCGTAGCTGAGGTAGAAAACGCGGGTCTGCGGCATGGCCTTCTTCTGCTCGGCCAGGAAGGTGGCCGGGGCGGCGATGCGCAGTATATTGTCGCCCACCTGCTGGGCGGCCAGGGCCTTCACGTTCAGGATGGTCTTGAAAGCCTCGTCGAAGGGCACCTTGCTGAGGCTGATGGTCAGCGTCCCGCTGACGTCGTCGCCGTAGATCATGTTGACGTTGGCCTTGGCGGCGAGCATGTCCAGCACCTCGCGCACGTCGGCCTCGCTGTAATCCAGGGTGATGGGCTCCCGGGGCAGGTTCTCCAGGATGGCCTTGGCCGGGACCGCGGCGCTCCTGCGGGGGGCCGGGGCGGCGGCGGCCCTGGCCGGGGCCGCCTCGAGCGTCATGGTTACGGGCTGCGCGGCCGGCTTGGCCTCGGGCTCTATCACCTCGACCGGCGCGGGCTGCTTAGCGGCGGCCGGGACGGAGGCCGGGGTATCCTTGACCGCGGGGACGGCGGTCGCCGGGGCGGGCCTGGCGCCGAGCATGACGATCAGCTCGCTGCCGCGGCGGGTGATCTCGTAGGCGGTCTTCTGCGAGAGCTCCATCACCACGCGCGAGACGCTGGGAGCGCTCTTGTACTGGCCGGTCCGGACCTTCCGCAGGGCGGCGCCGTTGACGGGTATCTCCTGCAGGGTCTTCATGCGGGCGTCCATGAGCTCTACCACCAGCTTGGGGGGCTGCTCCATGGTGAAAGCCTTGTACTCCACCGGGCGGTCCGTGGCGATGTAGACGCTGTCGGCGGAGACGCGGACCGATTTGACGGTCGCGGCTTCCGCGGCGTAAGCCAGCGGGACGCTCTGGGAGAAGAATACGGCGGAGACGGCCAGGGTTATGAGCTTTTTCATTTTTTCCTCGTTCATTCCTGCTCGCGCAGGTTGAGCTGGTGGACCTTCTTATCCTCGGTCATCAGGATGACCTGTTTTCCCTTCACCACGCCGGAAACGCCCGGCACGGCCTTCTTCCTGGAGTCGGTCAGCCTGCCGGCCTTAAGGGTGTAGAGCAGGCCGGTGGACTGGTCGCGCAGCAGCGCCTGGCGGCCGCGGGAATCCTCCATGATGCCGGTCAGAGCCAGGTTGTAGACGGTAAAGGTGCCCTTGGCCACCGCGGCGGGGGAGGACTCGGAGCGGCCCGGGCCCTTCTGGTCGCCGTAGACGGTGGCCGGCAGCAGCGGGTCGCGCCCGTTGGCGGGCTTGTAAAGCTGGTCCACGGTGGCGGCCGGAGTGGAAACGGCCACCTGGGCGGCGGCGCCGGACGCGCAGCAGAGGAACAGGGCGGAGAGCAGGAATTTCATAGTTTAGCCGTTATACTGGTAGGCTACCAGCGTGAACTGGGCGCCGACCGGCGAGTCCGCGGACCCGGTGGCGTTCAGGCTCAGGTTCTCGGAGGTCAGGATACGTTCCTCCAGCGCCAGCGCCGTAAGGAACCGGCCCACGTCGTGGTAGCTGCCGCGCAGCGTGATGATATACGAAACGCGCGTAAAATACTCCACGGGCGCGCTGCCGGAAGGGGTGATGGCCTGCACGCTGACCTTGTGCTTCTTGCTGAGCGTGGTGATGGCGCGCAGCAGGTCCGGGAGCTTGCGCTCGCGCGGCAGCTTCTTCTCGGCGGCGGCCTTCTCCTCGCGCAGGCTGGACAGCTTGGCCTCCAGGTCCTTGTACTTGGCCTTCTGCATCTTGGCCTTGTTGATGTCGGACTCGATGGAGGCCACCTTCGTGGTGTTCTCGTCTATCTTCTTGGCCGTGGGCAGCCAGAAGTAGAAAAGGTAGCCGTAGACGAAGAGGCCGCCGAAAAGGAGGCCCGCCACTATCTGCCCCATCTGCTCTTTGGTCAGTTGTATCTTGTCCATGTTCTCACTTGAAGGCGTATTTCAAGGTCAGCGGTGCCGCGAAGCGCTTGCCTTCTTCGGTCTCGGTCACGGAGATGCCGCCTATCCCGACCTCCGAGTAGGGACCGGAGGTCTCCAGGTGGTTGAGCCAGTAGGCCAGGTCGTAGGCGGAGTTGGAGTTGAGGGTGATATCCACCTTTACCTGGCCGCCGATCATGGTCGTGTTCACGGAGTTGAACCAGATGGTGGCGGGCAGGTCGCTCACGAGGTCCTGCAGGAAGCGGGTATAGGTGAAGCGCCCGCGGTTGATGCGGTTGATGGATTCCAGGTAGCGCTGGACCTCGGCGATCTGCGCCTCGATGGCCTTCACCTGGTCCACGTCCTTCTGGAGCACGGCCAGCTCGGCCGTCAGCGTGGTCAGGCGCGACTCCAGCGTCTTGGCCCTGGTAACGTGCCAGACGGACACCAGCACCACGCAGGAGACCACCACGACGCCGGCCAGCACGGCCTTGGCGATGACCGCCTTGCGGTTGATCCGCTCAATGTACTCGGGCGGAATGAGGTTTATCTTGATCATTCTTCCCAGTCCTTAAGCTTGCGCAGCGCCAGGCCCGTGGCGACGGCGAGGGCCGGCAGCACGTCCTTGGGCATGTTCTTGGGAGCTTCCGGCAGGAAGGCCAGCGGGTTGGACACTTCGACCGGCACCTTGAATTCCGCGGACAGGAACTTGGATATATTGCCGAGGTTGGACATGCCGCCGGAGACGATGATCCGGGCTATCGAGTGGTCCACGCCCTGCGAGAGGTAGAAGTCGATGGAGCGCGACACCTCGGTGTAGAGGTCGCGCAGCACGCCGGCCGAGGCCTTGGAGACCGCGATGCCGCTCTTGTCGAAGGACGCGATCGCCGCCTCCTTGTCCTCGTCGGAGACCAGCACGCCGTGGCCTTTCTTGGCCGCGTCGGCGGCGGCCGCGTCCGACTTCAGCACCTTGGCGATGGCCTTGTCGAAGGTGGCGCCGGCTATGAAGATGTCGCGCACGACGCGGGTGACGCCCTGGGATATGATGGACAGGTTGGTCACCTTCTGGCCGATATTGAGCAGCAGCACGGCGTTATTGTCGCCCTTGGGCGCGAGGCGCTCGTAGAGCGTCTCCAGCGCGAAGGAGTCCACGTCGATGATCAGCGGCTCCAGCCCGGCGCCGGAGATGATGTCGATCTTGTCCTGCACCGCCTCCTTCTTGGCGGCCACCAGCACTGTGTCCATCTTGGGCTCCCCTTCTTCGGAGGAGTCGTTGAGGATGAAGTAGGTGAGGTTGACGTCCTTGATGTCGAAGGGGATGAAAGGCTCCGCCTCCACGCCTATGGTGAGCGCCAGTTCCTTGCGGGAAAGCTTGGGGAGCTTCACGTAGCGGACTATGACCGAGTTGCCGGAGATAGAGGTGGCGGCGTAGCGGGCCTGGATGCCCTTTTTCTTGAGGTAGGTCTTGATCTCCTGCGAGATTATCGCCTTCTTTTCCTCGGGCGGGGTATCGGCCTTTATGGCCAGCGGTATATAACCCCAGTCCTTCAGTTTGAGGACCTTCTTTTCCTCGGCGAGACAGACGACCTTTACGGCGTAATTACCGATATCGATGCCCACCACGTCCTTGGGTGGGAACATCGTTTTTGCCAGGTTTGAAAGCATCAAGTTTTAAAAGCCCTCCGTACCGCAGCCGCCCCTATGCTGACGCACAAAGTTCAATATAGAACAATTATATTAAATAAATATTACAAGTCAACAAGGAGGATGGCCCTTTCCGGGGCGGCGCTTTTTTAACCGGGTCGGATTTTGTTAAATATCGGCATGCATACCGTCCTCATCGGTCTTACCCCGTCATTCTCCGGCCGGCTGGCGGCCGCGGCGGCCGCCGCGGGCCTGCCCCCAGCCTGCTGCTGCCCCGCCGGGCGGGAGACCGCGGCGGCGGCGCCGGACGGACTCAAGGTCTTCTCCTCCCGCGCGGAGCTTTTCTCTTCCGTGAAAGGCCCGGGGCTGGCAGTGGTGTCGGGGCCGGCGGAGTCGCGCTTCGCGGCGGCCCTGGAGGCCCTGGAGCGGGGTTTTCACGCCCTCTGCGAGCCGCCCTTCTGCTTTTCCGTCTCCGATTTCGAGCGCCTGCGGGACGCGGCCGCCGGGCGCGGGCTGGCGCTGGGTGCGCTGCAGCCGCGCGACCGCTGCCAGGCCTGGCGGGAGCTCGATTCGCTGGTCACCTCGGGCCGGTTGGGCAGGGTCAGCTGGGCGCAGGCGGAGATATTCTCCTCCGCCGCCGCGCCCGACGGCGGGGTCCTGGCGGCCGAGGGTTGGAACGCCTTCTCGGGGCTGCTCGCGTTGACGCGCCTGCCGCCCCTGGCGATCAGCGCCCGGCTCTCCCCCTCCCCCGGCAAAGGGGAGGCGCCGGCGGACCTTTCGGCCGTGGCCGCGGTACAGTTCGGCGGGGCCGACGGCGTGGTGCGGGTGGCGGCGGGGGCCCACGCCTCCGGCGAGAGGTACGCCGTGGCCGGCGACAAGGGCCGCGCGGAGCTCTCCGGGCGCGCGCTCACCGTCGAACTGGCTGGCTCCGGCTCCGCCACGGCGCTGTTCGCCTCGGGCCCGGCGGCGGCGAGCCTGGACCAGGGCTGTCTCTCGGCGGAGCTGCTGGATTTCGGTAAGGAAGCCGCCGGGGAAATGGCGGCGGGATCGTCGCTGCGCAATTCCCGCTACTGCGCGAAACTGCTCAAGAACGCCTATTATTCGGCCTCGCTGCGCTCCGCGGCGGTGCCGCTTTGACCCGGCGCGCCGGCTCACTTCTGGGGGTTGATCGCCGAGAGCAGGAAACGGCTGAGCTCCTCGCTGGCGTTGTAGACCAGCAGCCCGGCCCTGGCCAGGAAGAAGAGGGTGAACCCGAGGAAGAAGGATTGGTAAACCCATTCATAGTTCTCGATGAAGGGGAAGACCGCCTCCTGGAAGGCGTAGTAGGAGAAAAGCAGCGCGAGTATCCTGGACAGGTTGCCGAAGATATCGCCGGCCTTCGGCACGAAGTCCAGGAGGCCGGCCACCGGCGCGCCCGCCTCGGAACCGAACTTCACGAACACCGCCACCGCCAGCAGCGAAACCACGGAGCTGATGAAGACGGAGACGGGGAGCTTGTCGCTGAAGAAAGGCAGCGCCTGGGCGTAAGGCAGCTGGCCCACGAACCAGCCCATCGCGACCAGCGTGAACAGCACCACCAGCGTTTTAACGGCCTTTACCAGCAGCGTCCTGAAAAGTTCTTTTTTCTCCATACCCCGAATCTACCAAATCCCGCCCGCCGGCGCAACCCGGCCGCTTTATTTACAATAATATGTAATAAAATAAATATTATTGACTTTTATTTTAGTTTTGTGTTAGTATTGGGCTAAGCGGATTAGCGTGGAGGATTAGATCATGATCGTAGAAAGAACCGAATACAAAGGCCAGCCTGTCCTCATCCTGAAGAGGAACGAGAACGACAAATATCCGTTCTCCTTCGGCCTGTCCAAGGCCCGCCTCATCATCGAGGGCTTCGAAGAGATCAAGAAGTTCGTGGCCGAGAACGACAACAAAGAAGAGAAGAAGTAAGAGCAGTTTTTTCTCACGCGGGTACGATGCCGTCTAAAACCGAGCTTTCCATAGCCGGGTTTTACGACGGCATTTACCTTTTTTACGGACTAGCCAACTCCCTGCTCACCTTCGGCCTGGACCGCTGGTGGCGCCTGCGCGCCGCCCGGCTGGCCCGGGCCGCGGCGCCCGCCCCCGGCGCAGTCCTCGACGTCTGCTGCGGCACCGGCGACTTCTCCCTGGCCCTGAAAAAGGCCTACGGGCAGGGGCTGGCCCTAGCGGGGGCCGACCTGAGCGCCCCCATGCTCTCCCTGGCCGGGAAAAAACTGCCCGGAGCGGAATTCACCCTGGCCGAGGCCAAGGAACTGCCTTTTCCCGACGGCAAATTCGGCCTGGTGACAATCTCCTTCGCAACGCGCAACCTCAACACCGGCCGCGTGGCCCTGCTGGCGGCGCTGCGCGAATTCCGCCGCGTGCTGGCCCCTGGCGGCGTTTTCCTGCAGGTCGAGACCACCCGCCCCGCCAACCCCCTCGTGTGGGCCCTGATGCGCCTCTACGTGACCTCGGCCATCGGCCTGCTCAACCTGCTCTCTCCAAAGAGCCGCAGCTCCTACCTTTTCCTGCGCAATACCATCCTGAACTGGTACGCCGCGCCGGAATTCGACGCGCTGCTGCTGGAGGCCGGCTTCTCCCGCATCTCCCACAAGATCCTCTGCCCCGGCGCCGTCGCCGTCCACCTCGCCATAAAATAGGGAGAGGGACGTAGATGACTATATTCCTAACTTGAAAGTTTCCGCCAGGACCCTACCCCTCGATATCAGCTTTGATATCGCGCTTTGACCCAGCCCCAGCTCGCGCATCAACTCCGACGGCCGGACCCCGCCAGCCACCCAGCACAAATAGCAATAAGCCGCCCTAGCCCCGGCGATGCGCCATTCTCGCGTCCGCCGCATTATATCTGCCCTGGCTACACCCGTAGCCTTTTCCACGGCGGCAAGCAACTCTTCACGCTCCCTTTTATCCGCGGACCTCACCTCCTTGAAAATGCCTTGCGGCGGAGAAAGAACGCCTTCAGAGCAATGGGGCGATACTGCCGCCTCCGCGCCTTCCTCCGCATCAGAGGAGGCTTTTTTAATAATGCACTCCTCGTATTTTCGCACCGCCACCGCCCCCTCCTCGCTGAAATATCCCAAAAGGGTTGCCCGGTCCAGTATTCCGTCCGGAGCGATACCCAGCGCGGCTCTGTGCCCGCACCATTCAAAACCCGCCAGCTCATTCAACCCGCAGACCATTCCAGCCTTCAGCGGATTAAGATGGATGTACGCCGCCAGTTCCCGCAGATAACTGTCCTTGGCGCAGATAGGGGATTTATAGCGATTTTGGAACAAGTGCCCCGCCCGCAGATAGCGGTGATTGAACCCAACTGCATAGCCAGTCAACAGATGCTGCATAAGTTCGGAAAGGGGACGAGGACCGCGGAGAATCAGCAGATGGAAGTGGTTCGGCATAAGGCACCAGGCAAGACATTTTGCGCCTGTTCTGCCGAGCCACAAAGACAGCCTTGAGCGAAAATCAGCGCGGTCCTCGTCCGAACGGAAGATTTCGCGCCTTTCTATCCCTCTTCCCATTACATGGTAAACATTCCCCTCAATATCCACCCGGGCTATTCTTGGCATAGACCCTCCCCATAAGCAATAGTATAACAGCCCACCCCGACAACCCTCTGTCGGGGCGGGACGTTCATGAATATATTCCTAACTGCCGATTTTAATGCGATTTTAAGGGAAACATGCTCCAAGATCATGGCGGCATGGCAGGCACATCTGATGGATATTCATATTTTCATCTACGTCCCTTGAAACAAAAGGGCCGCCGGTCGCCCGGCGGCCCCTTCACGGCCCGCAGCCAGATATTCATATTTTCATCTACGTCCCTCTGGCTATTTGTGCTTGCGGCGGTATTCCGCCAGCTTCAGGCGTACGGCCGCCCGCTTGAGCGCGGCGTTGGCCTCGTCGATATCCACCTGGTCGCCCTTGAGCGTGACCGCGTCCTTGGCCTTGCGCCAGGCCTGCTTGGCCCGCTCCTCGTCGATCTCTTTCGCGAGTTCCGCGGCCTCCGCCAGCACCAGCACCCGGTCCTTGTAGATCTGGGCGAAGCCGCTCAGCACCGCGAAGACCTCTTTCTCCTTGCCGGAGGAATAGCGCAGCATGCCTTCTTTGAGCTGCACCACCTCGGGGGCGTGGCCCGGCAGCACGCCCAGCTCGCCGCCGACGGCGGGCACCACGGCGAAATCCACCGCCTTGTCGGCCAGCACGGTCTTCTCCGGCGTGACTATGGTGAGCAGTATCCGTTTTTCAGCCATGGTTTTACTTCTGCCTGCTGCGCTCCAGCACCTCTTCGATGCCGCCGGCCATGTAGAAGGCCTGCTCGGGCAGGTCGTCCAGGCGGCCGCTGAGGATCTCCTGGAAGCTGCGGATGGTCTCCTTGAGCGGCACGTACTTGCCGGGGCGGCCGGTGAACTTCTCGGCCACCGAGAAGGGCTGCGACATGAACTTCTGGATCTTGCGCGCGCGGTTGACGGTGCGCTTGTCCTCGTCGGAGAGTTCGTCGATGCCCAGGATGGCGATGATGTCCTGCAGCTCCTTGTAGCGCTGCAGGATCTTCTGCAC
>CAYSYJ010000080.1:0-10405 GCA_964435105.1 uncultured Elusimicrobiaceae bacterium | reverse complement strand
GGTTGTGGTTGAGGGACAGGGTGCGGCCGGTGCGCACCACCTCGCTGTCCGTGCGGAACACCTCGGCGGCGGTCTCCGGGGGGAAATAGTCGGAGTCGGTCCGGCCCATCATCGCCTCGGGGGTGGTGCCCATCATCTCCGCGCAGGCCCGGTTGACCTTCACGTACATGCCGTTCATGTCCTTGATGAACATCGCGTCCTTGGCCGCGTCGAAGACCATGCGCATCAGCGCCTCGCTCTCCTTGAGGCGGAGCTCGGTGGCCTTCTGCTCCGTCACGTCCCTGATCACGCCCGTGATGTAGGCCGGGCGGCCTCCGTTGAAGACGATCCCGCTCTTCTGTTCGCAATAGGCGTAAGTGCCGTCCTTCCTGCGCAGCCGGTAAGGCAGTATGGGCAGCGTGCGCCCGGTCTTGACCGCGTTGGCCCAGGCCTTTGCGATGAAATCGCGGTCGTCGGGGTGGGCGAATTCCACCACGTGCCGGCCCAGGAGTTCCTGCGGGTCGTAGCCGAACTCGGCCGCCATGGGGCTTACGTAAGTGAGTTTACCGCGCAGGTCGGCGGTGTAGATGGTGTCCTTGGTGGAGGCGACTATGGTCCTGAAGCGCCTGTCCGCCTCCCGGCGGGCGTCCTCGGCCTGCTTGCGCTGCAGGATGATGGCGTAGGCCCGGGCGAGCTTCTGCGCCGCGTCCAGGTCGCGCGCCGTATACTGCGCCGCCGGGTTGGCGAGCGCCAGTATCCCCAGCAGCTTCCTGCCGGACATCGCCGGCACGCCCAGGAACCGGTCTATGCGGATATGCCCCCGCGGAAGCCCGGCGGCCCGGCGGTCGCGCCTGGCGTCGTTGGTGAGCAGCGCCTTCTTGCGCTTGAGCACCCAGCCCCAGAGCCCGCTGAACTTCCTGAAAACGACCGGGCGCTCTTTCATGCGGCAGGAATCCCAGGTCTCGGTGGTGAAGGAGGCCACCTCCATGGAGAGGCCGGCGGCGTCGACGTAGCCGGTAAAGCCGAAAGAGCTGCCGGTAAGGCGCCTCGCCTCGTCCAGTATCGCCCGGGAGATCTCGCCTATCGAGATGTCCGGGAAAGAGAGGTAGAGCTCCTCCACGTGCTTGAGCGAGGAGGAGAGGTCCCGCTCGAAAGACAGCTCGGAGTCGCGGCGCTCGCCCTGCAGGCGGGCGGAGACGAACTGCGCCGCCAGGCCCAGCAGGGATCGCAGCGCCGGGGTGTCGGCGTGGGGCGCCGGCAGCAGCGCCGTCAGCGTGCCGGCCCTGGCATTGCCAAGGAAAACCGGCTCCCGCAGCAGGCGGCCCGGATGCCGCCCGGCCGGCTTCCCGCCGGCCGCCAGGTGCGCCCTGTCGGAGGCGGAGAACCTGAGGAAAGCGGAGGCGCCCTGCTTCAGCGTTACGGCCAGCCGGGCCTTGGGCGGCGTTACGGGGCTGGCGGCCACTATGCGCAGCGTCTTTTCCAGGAAAGGCTGGAAGTTGTCCGGAGAAAAGGCCGTGGCGAGCATGGCTTCCAGGGCCTTGCCCAGGGAGACCGAGTCCTTGTTGTCGATGGCCTTTTTCTTCATGTCGGGATACGGCTATTCGAACTTGTAGCCGTGCCCCGGCACGGCTTTTACCCGCTTGCCGAAGGACCCTACCTTGCGGCGCAGGTTGGAGACGTGCACTTCCACGGTATGGGGGTCGTTGTAGTCGGCCGTGTTATAGCCCCAGACGGCCTCCAGCAGGCTGTTGAGGCTGAGCACCTTGCCGGGTTTGGAGACCAGGGTGTGCAGGAGGTCGAATTCCTTGGAGGTGAGCTTGACCGGCTTGCCCTTTATCCTTACGGTGCGGCCCTCGCGGTCCAGCAGCAGGTCGCCGAGCTTCAGCACGTCGCCCTTCCTGGCGCCGCGGGCGGCCCGGCGCAGCATGGCCTTGATCTTGGCCAGCAGCACCGCGTAGGAGAAGGGCTTCACCACGTAATCGTCGGCCCCGTAGCCGTAACCGGCCACGTGGTCGGCCTCGGAGATCTTTTTGCCCGTCATTATTATGACGGGGATATCGGCCAGCGCCTTGTTCTCCTTGATCCGGCGGCAGAGGGCGAAGCCGTCCATGCGCGGCATTTCCACGTCGGTTATTATGATGTCGGGGCGGCGGGAGGGGGCGACGGCCAGGGCCTCCGCGCCGTTGGCGGCGCTGACCGTCTCCAGGCCGTGGTTCTCCAGGTATTTGCGGAGTATCCCCAGCAGTTCGGGGTCGTCGTCCACTATCAGGGCTCTTTCTTTCATAAGGCTCCGTTCCCTCTTGATTATAATAATTTAAAAGGCAAAAAAGCGCCCCGCCGGGATATGCGTGGTGAGGTTCGGGGGGACTGACGTGAGGACTGACTTGTTGTGCCCGGCGGGGCTTTTAAAAGGCCAGCGCTGCAGGTGCTAGAGCAAGGGGCCGAAGCCCCAAGTCTTGGGGGTTTGGGTTAGGGGGGCGCACCGTACAGCGCTGGAGATCTTTATAGAGAACAGAACTGCTATGCCTAAAGTATACCGGTTCCTGTTCAAGAAGCGCTCAAAGACCGCTCAATTCGCGCTCAAAAAAAGAAGCCCCGCCGGGTACAGGTCGCCTGACAGTGGCCTGATAGGGAGTCTGAAATGTTGCCCGGCGGGGCTTTTAAAAAGCCGGCGCCGCTGGTGCTAGAGCAAGGGGCCGAAGCCCCAAGTCTTGGGGGTTTGGGTTAGGGGGGCGCACCAACAACGCCGGGGATCCGTGTGCCGCGGCCGATGGTATCCGGCAGGCGGCTGTAAAAGAGCTAAAGGCTACACGAAAAGTATAACAAAGGCCGTTCAAGAATCGCTCAAATGCGGCTCAAAAGGCGCTCAATAACCGCGGGCCCGGCCGCCCCGTCGGGCGGGGGAAAATATTATAATAATCCCGGGCAAGATCATGGCTTCCATACAGTTCCTGAAGGGCGTCGGGCCCAAAAAAGCCGAGCTTTTCGGGCGCCTCGGGGTGGAGACCCTGGACGACCTGCTCTTCTATTTCCCGCGCCGCTGGGAGGACCGCCGCCTGCCCGGGCAGAAGGAACCGCTGCCCTTCCTGGACGACGCCGCTGTCGTGAAGGGAAAGATAAAAGGCGTGCGGGACCTCTATACCGCCGGCCGCCTGCGCATCTTCAAGGCCGCGCTCGAAACCCCGGCCGGCGAGGCCGAGGCCAGCTTCTTCAAGCGGCACAGCCCCCGCTTCGACGTTTTCGCCCCGCTCAGGAAGGACCTGCAGCCCGGCCGCACGGTGTGGGTGACCGGGGTTCCCGAGGACCCGCTTTTCGCCAGCCGCCTGCGCGGCGAGGAGTATTACCTCGACGACGATCCCCGCGCGCGGCTCATGCACATAGGCCGTATCGTGCCGGTGTACCCGCTCACCGAAGGGCTCACCGCCAAATTCATGCGGGAGGCCGTCTACGAGGCGGTGCTGGCCGGCCACGAGGCGGTGGGGGATTTCCTGCCGCCGGACCTGGCCGCCCGCCGGGGCCTGCTGGCCCGCGACCTGGCCGCCCGCGCCATACATTTCCCCGAGAACAATTTCGAGCTGACGCAGGCCCGCCGCCGCTTTATCTACGAGGAGCTGCTGCTGATGGCGCTGGCCTGGGCCATAAAGAAGCGCCAGACCCGCAGCGTGGCCAAGGGCTTCTCCTACGAGGTTAAGAAAACGCTGCTCACGCCTTTCAGGGCCAACCTGGGCTTCCAGTTCACCGCCTCGCAGGCCCACGCCATCAACGAGATCTTCACCGATATGCGGGCGCCCACGCCCATGGCCCGCCTGCTCGAGGGCGACGTGGGCAGCGGCAAGACCGTGGTGGCCCTCTCCGCCATGCTGCTCGCCGCCGAGAACGGCGGCCAGAGCGTGTTCGCCGCGCCCACCGAGATCCTGGCGGAGCAGCACGCCTATACCTTCGAGAAGTTCCTGAAAGGCCTCGGGATACGCTTCGCCCTGCTGACCGGCCGCATGAAGGCCGGCGAAAAGAAGAAGATACTGGCCGACCTGGAGGCGGGCAAGATCGACATCCTGCTGGGCACCCACGCCGTGATAGGCGAAGGCGTCAAATTCAAAAATCTCCGTCTCGTGGTTATCGACGAGCAGCACCGCTTCGGCGTGCGCCAGCGCGCGGCGCTGCGCGCCAAGGGCGACAAGGCCGACATGCTCATCATGACGGCCACGCCCATCCCGCGCACCCTTTTCCTGGCCATGTACGGCGACCTGGACCTCTCCGTGCTTAAAGAGCTGCCGCCAGGCCGCCGGCCCATAGTGACGAAAGAGGCCGACGAGGTCACGGCCTTCGCCGCGGTGAAAGAGGAAGTGTCCAAGGGCCGCCAGGCCTATGTGGTCTATCCCGTAATAGAGGAGACCGCCGAGGCGGATATGCGCTCCGTGAAGGCCGAGTTCGAGCGCCTGAAAACCCTTTTCCGCGGCCGCCGGGTGGACATGATGCACGGCCGCATGCCGGGCGAGCTCAAGCGGCGGGTGATGGACGATTTCTCGGCCGGCCGCACGGACATACTGGTGGCCACGCAGGTGATAGAGGTAGGCATAGACGTGCCCAACGCCACGCTGATGGTAATAAACAACGCCGAAAGGTACGGCCTGGCGAGCCTGCACCAGCTGCGCGGCCGCGTGGGCCGCGGCCGCCACGATTCCCGCTGCCTGCTGGTGGCGCACGGGCGCAGCGGCGATTCGGCCGACCGCCTGCGCGCGATGGTGCAGAGCTCCAACGGTTTCGAGCTCAGCGAGAAGGATGTATATATAAGGGGCGCCGGGGAGATCCTGGGCCTGCGCCAGCACGGCGACATGGAGTTCAAGCTGGCCGACCTTTCCCGCGACGGGGAGGTCCTGGCCCAGGCCATAGAGGACAGGGAGGCCGTGCTCGCCGCCGACCCGGAACTCGCCGCCGCGGGCAACCGCGGCCTGCGCCGCAAACTGCGCGACCTCTACGCCGCCCGCTGGAACCTCATAGACCTGTCCTGAAAGCCGGAATTGTATATAATGATTCTTGCCGTTAATTTTCAAACGGGGGAATAAAGGATATTTGTGAAGCCGGTGATCTTTTGGGCCGTCGCCTGCCTGCTGGCGTGCTCAGCCCCGCTATCCGCTTCGTCGCTTGACGACGACCTGGCCTTTTTCCGCGAGGAGGCCAAATTCCTGTCGGCCGCTTTCTTCCCCACCTCGCAGGCCAAGGCGCCCGCCTCGGTGCATGTGATAACCGCGGAGGATATCCGCCTTTCCGGCGCCCTGACCCTTTGGGACGCGTTGCGGCTGGTGCCGGGAGTCGACGTCATGGAGACCCGCACCGGCCAGGGCGACGTGGCGATCAGGGGCTTCAACCAGAGCCTGAACAACCTGGTGCTGGTGCTGCTGGACGGCAAGACCGTGCTGCAGGATTTCTACGGCCTGGTCGCCTGGGAGAGCATCCCCGTAGGGATGCAGGAGATAGAGCGCATAGAGATAGTTGAGGGTCCTTTTTCCGCCCTCTACGGCGCCAGCGCCCTGCAGGGCGTCATCAACATCATCACGAAGTCCCCGGAAAAAATAGGCGGGACGGTGCTTTCCGTTTCCGCCGGCAACAGGGAGTTCTTTTCCGGTTCGGCCTTGTACGGCGCCAAGCGGGGCAAGCTCGGCTACAAAGTCGGCGGCGAGCACCGCACCATGAACCGCTTCGAGGACGGCGACCGCCTGGGTTCGCGCGTTTCCAAGGCGAACTTCCTGGCCGAGTATGCGGCCGGCCCGGATAGCAGGGCGAGCGTGTCCGGCGGCGTGTCCAAGCTCAGCAACGAGATGATGCTGCTGTCCGCGGAGGAGAGCGTCCCGGTATCGCGCGCCGCCTACCTGCGCGCCGATTACGCCCTGGCCGGGCTCAAGGCCCGCTTTTTCTGGAACCAGAACAATGCCCGGCTGCGGGAATTCTCCCCGGGTGAAGAGGCTTCGCTGAACTCCGACACTTACGACTTCCAGGCGGAGTATTCGCTGCCCCTGGGCGAGGGCAACCGCGCCACCGCCGGCGCCGAGTACAGGCGCAACACGCTGAAGGGAGACCTGTTCCAGGCTGGCCTGCACTTCCAGGACATGTATTCCCTTTTCCTGGAGGATACCTGGGAGCCGGGCGAGCGCTGGAGCGTGGTCGCGAGCGGCAGGCTGGACCGGCATCCCCTGGCCGGCAGCGTCTTCTCTCCGAAGGCCAGCGTTTCCTTCCTGCCGGACCACCGCAACGTTTTCCGTGTTTCCGCGGGCTCGGCCTTCCGCAACCCGACCCTGCTGGAAAACTACATGGATTATACCCGGACCACCCCGTACGACAACAGCGTGCCCGGGTTCACCACCGGCGGCGGCTATACCGGGAACCTGGTCTACTCGCTGCGCGGCAACAGGGACATGGAACCCGAGAAGATCGAATCCGCCGAGGCCGCTCACAGGGGCGAATACGGCCGGCTCAAAACCAGGGCCGCCGTTTACGCTTACAGGATGAGGAACCTCATCTCCTACGCCGACGAGACGGTTACCCCCGCCGCCCCGGACATAGCGGCAGACCTGTCCTGGGACAACAGGCACAAGGCCAGGGCTGTCGGGGCCGAGGCCGGGGCGGATATGCACCTCAGCGGCAGCCTTCACGGTTTCGCGTCCTACGCCTATTTCAACGCCAGCAAGGGCGATCCGGATAAGATGCGCAATTCCCCGCGCCACAAGACTTCCGGCGGCCTGCGCTGCGACGGAGGGGCCCTGGCCGGCACGCTCTGGGCCTACTGGGCCGGCAGGACCTATTGGGGCGCCGGCGGGACCGATGCCGAGGGCAGCTACCTGCTGCTCAATGCCAGGGGAGTTTACAGGTTCGCCGGCCGGCTGGAAGGCCTGGAGGCCGGGCTCACCGCCTTCAACTTCCTGGACGACCGCCACTACGAGATACACCCGGATTCCGGCGGCGAAAAGATCGGCGCCAGGTACGCCCTGGACCTGACCTGGCGTTTCTGAGCCGGCGGCTGAAAGAAAGGCCCCGCGCCCGCGCGGGGCTTTTTTATTGTCTTAATATCCGCGCGCGCGGCGCGCGCTTTTCCCGCGGTTAAGACACACGCCATAAAAAGCGGTATTTATGTCAATAATTATTTTTACCAATGAAAAACGGCCCGAAATTTGCGCTTAAAAACGGATATGGTGTAAAATATCGGCACTACTACTAATAGTGGTGGGGGTAGTCGAAGCCACAACGTATAGTAGCCGGGCGAGTGACGATAATAGTATAGTAACGCCGCCGCCCCGGGGGGCCTTTCGGCCCCAAAAACCGGTCCGAAGGACCGCCCGGACGCCGGTAAGGCGGCCGGGTCGAGGCCGGAGCGCAATTCGCGATAGGCCGAGAGTTAAGTGCCGCACGAAGTGCCCCCGCAATGCGGGGGGAAGTCCCGGTAAGGACTTCCCGGCCGAAAAACAGGAGAAGCGAAAGATGAAGTGCCCGTTCTGCGGCGCGGAAGACACCAAGGTCACCGACAGCCGCGATTCCTCCGAAGCCTTCGAGATAAGGCGCCGGCGCGAGTGCGAAAAATGCCAGAAGAGGTTCACCACCTACGAACGCATCGAGACGCACCCGCTGGTGGTCATCAAAAAGGACGGCCGGAGGGAGAGCTTCCTGAAAGAGAAGCTGATGAACGGCATCATCAAGTCCTGCCAGAAGCGGGACGTCAGCATGGAGAAAATGGAGGAGGCGGGCAGGGACATCGAGAACACCCTGAGGAACGAGGATACCTACGAGATCCCCAGCAGCAAGATAGGGGAGCTCGTGGCCAGGAAGCTCAAGGCCCTCGACAAGGTCGCGTATATCCGGTTCGCGTCAATTTACAAGGACTTCGAGGACGTGACGGATTTCGAGAAAGA
The DNA here is from genome assembly GCA_964435105.1 of uncultured Elusimicrobiaceae bacterium. Taxonomy (GTDB): domain Bacteria; phylum Elusimicrobiota; class Elusimicrobia; order Elusimicrobiales; family UBA9959; genus UBA9959. The sequence continues at coordinate 2,528 of CAYSYJ010000080.1, read as the reverse complement.
GATAAAGTCGATCAAGAAGTGAAAAAGGGACAAGGGGAAACAAAGAAATGAACGAATTTTTTCCGAAAGTGATCAAGAAGCGTGACGGCAAGGTGGCGCCTTTCAACCTGGACAAGATAAAGGAAGCCATCGCCAAGGCGGCCCTGACGCTGGGCGGCCGCGACGAGGAGAAGGCCGTGGAAGTGGCCAACGAGGTGGCCCGCCGGCTGAATAACGAATTTACCCTGAAGGGGACCATCCCCACCGTGGACGACTCCAACGCCATGTGCGTCACCGTCCTGCGCGAGAAGAAGTTCGACCGCACGGCCGACAAGTTCGAGTTCTACGCGCTCGACCGCTCCCGCGTGCGCCGCAGCGGCCTGACCGTCAAGAAGAAGGCCGGCAAGGCCGACATCACGGACCAGATGCTGCTGGTGCAGAGCATCACCAACGAGACCATCGAGCCCTTCTCCCGCAAGAAGCTGGCCGACGCCCTCGAGAAGGAATACAAGCTCACCCCCGAACTGGCGAACATGATCGCCAAGGAGACCGAGAACAACGCCTACGAGCTCAGCGAGAAGTACGGCACCAAGTCCTACGACACGCAGTTCCTGCGCCGCATCGCCGAGAGCCACCTCTCCATGATGGGCATCCCGCTAAAGAATTCCGCCCTCGCCATGCCCATCTCCACGGTGGAATCGCTGGTCATCGGCAACAGCAAGGAGAATTCCAACATCACGACCAACAACCCCGAGGCCGTGAACCTGGGCATCGCCGAGTACGTGCTCAAGCAGTACAACCTGCGCAAGGTCTTCTCCGAGGAGGTCGCCGCCGCCCACAATAACGGCACCGTGCATATCCACGACCTGGGCTATCCCCAGCGCGTGTACTGCTCGAGCCACTCCGTGGAGTACATCAAGAAGTACGGCCTCGACAAGATCGTCTCGAACCTGCAGAACAAGAGCCGCCCGGCCAAGTCGGCCATGGTGCTCAACGGCCATATCCAGACCTTCCTCGCGGCCATGCAGAGCCGCTACGCCGGCGCCCTCGGCTTCGGCTTCCTCAATATCCTCTACGCCCCGATGCTCAACTGCCCCGAGGTGATGGTGGAGGGCGAGCTGGAAGGCAAGCGCGTGCGCCTGCGCAAGGACGCCCTGGAGGCCATGGTCGAGGCCGGCTCGGTGAGCCTCGCCGACGGCACCCAGGCCCCCTACTTCAAGAAGACCGGCGAGGTGCGCGTGCTCAACAAGCTCTCGCGCCGCGAGATGCGCCAGATCGCGCAGAACCTGATCTTCTCGGCCAGCCAGAACGCGTTCAGCCGCGGCGGCCAGACTCTGTTCATCGACTTCAATATCCACACCGGCGTGCCGCAGTACATGCACAATGTCCCGGCGCTGGGCCCCGGCGGCAAGTACATGCTGGAGGACGCGCAGGGCAATATCGAGCTGGTGGACGAGGCGCCCCGCTTCAAGGGCGTCGAGGGCGACAGCCGCAACGGCGACGTGGTGCACCCCGGCGACGGCCGCAAGTTCATCACCTACGGCGACCCGCGCATGGTCAAGACCTCGCAGGAGTTCGCCATCGAGCTCATGAAGGTCTGGGAGGACGGCGACAAGTACGGCATCCAGTTCGCCTTCCCCAAGTGCGACCTGCACGTGAGCAAGGAAGCGCTGGAGAACCCCGACGAGCGCGAGGTGTACGATTACGGCTGCCGCCTGGCCACCAGGAACGGCTCCACCTACTTCATGTTCGACCGCGACGGCGCGGGGGCGACGCTCGCCCAGTGCTGCCGCCTCAAGGAGAAGGTGACCGACCCGTACCTGCTCAAGCACCCGGAGAACATCCGCTTCACGGGCTTCCAGAACGTCACCATCAACCTGCCGCAGGCCGCCTTCAAGGGCAAGACCCTGCAGGGCACCCTCGAGCAGATCTCCAAGGCCATGGACATCGCCATGCGCGCCCACCTGGAGAAGAAGGCCTACACGCAGACCCTGCTGGACACCGACGGCTCCCCGCTGCGCTCGCTGGGCATCCCCTCCGACGACGGCACTCCCTACGTGAACCTGGAGAAGGCCACCTATATCATGGGGCTCATCGGCCTCAACGAGGTGGTGCAGTACCTCACCGGCAAGGAGCTCCATGAGAGCCGCGACTCCTACGAGACCGGCCTGCAGATCATCGACCACATGTACCAGAAGATCAATGAGCTGCGCGCCGCCACCGGCCTCAAGGTCACGCTGGAGGAGACCCCCGCGGAATCGGCCACGCAGAAGCTGGCCAAGGGCGACATGGCCCGCTTCCCCGAGGCGAAGAAAGTGGTGAAGGGCGACCTGAAGAAGGCCCCCTACTACACCAACTCCATCCACCTCAACCCCGGCGCCGAGGTGAGCATCCTCGACCGCATAGAGCTGCAGTCGAAGTTCCACGACATGATCGAGTCCGGCTCCATCATCCACGTGTACTGCGGCGAGAGCCAGATCCCGGCCGAAAGCATCGGCACGCTGATCGAGAAGACCTACCGCAATACCCGGGCTTCCCAGGTCACGGTG
>CAYSYJ010000079.1:0-10423 GCA_964435105.1 uncultured Elusimicrobiaceae bacterium | reverse complement strand
CGCAGCTGGATTACGCGGTCTCGCCGGAGACGGGGCTGGGCGGCGTGCAGCGCATCTCCTTAAAAAAGAAGTTCTAAAGGCGCATATGGTTGAAAACAGATTTGACCATATTCATCGCGTCCTTGATGGCGGCGGCCGAGAAGAAAAACTTGAGGCGCTTGGCGAGCTTTTCGCGCTTGCCAGGGATAGCCGCGCCAAGACCGATGCTCCTTCCGACGATTACGGGATAGTGCTCGGTGATAAGCCCTGGCTGGAGTTCCGTAGGGCCGTAGGCCGCCCGCTTTTTGACCAGTTGACGGCCATCGTGCGTTACGGCCGGCCCTCGGAAGTGCGCGAACTGGCAGGGGATATAATGGCCTTGCTTCTGCATCCTTGCGCCGTGGGCCGCGTACTGGAACTGCACGAGCGCCTCGGCTCCTCTGTGAATAATTCTCCGCAGTTGAGAATATATAAAAATCTGGGTGATATCGGCTCAGGCGTCGCGGCCCGCGCGCTGATGTGGCTTTGGGGTTCAAGATGGGACGCGGATATCGCCGGTGCGCTGGGGCGGTGCAAATCCAGCGCCGCGCAGGCCTTCTTGATAAAACAGGCTGTCTCGCATCCCAATTCACACGTGCGGCAGATGTGCATCGTCTATATCAGGTCTCCGATTACAAAGGAGAAGGCCGACCTGTTCATAGACCGGCTTCTGCACGGGACTTATAATGAGAGGTTTACGGCAATTCTGAAGGTGCAAGAGCTACGCGTAGGCCGTGCGCTGGAAACGCTTGTGGCCATGCGCGAGGAAAAAGAGAATGTGGATTTTGTCGGGTTTATAAACGAGACCCTTGCGGGTATGTATGGGAAAGAACCCGCGGGGGTTTCCGGAGGGAGGGTCTAAGGACCGCCGCCGCGCGGGGCAAAAATGAGGAGCCCGGGGATACGGTCCCCGGGCTCCTTGTTGTTTGGCCGTCTGATGCGCATAGCGCCTGTTACGGCACCTGCGCAAGCATTGGCGATCTAAGGACGGCTTACTTGCGCCAGACGCCGTCGGTCCAGGTCACGAACTCGTCCCACTGCGAGGCCTTGGACAGCGAGAGGTCGCCGTACTTGGTCTCGAAGATGTTCTCGAGCTGGGGAGGCACGGTCTTGATCTTCATGGTGGTGTTGATGGCGAGGCCGCCCACCTTGGTGTAATCGTAGCCGTTCTGCTTGTCGCCGTTGATGCCCACGCTGCGCAGCACCAGGCGGTTCTTGATGAAGCCCATCAGCGCCTCGGCGGCCCGCTTGGTCTCGGGGCTCTTGGCGTTCATGCCGGCGAGGTCGGCGAAGTCGTACAGGTCCGCGTAGGCGGCGATCAGCTTCTTCTTGTCGTTGGCGGGGTCCAGGCTGGTGAAGCGGATCACGCCTTCCACGGCGGCGTTGGCGGCCACGGTCTCGTTATTGCGCATCATGGCGCCGGCGAAAGCGTCCAGGTACACGGGCAGCTCGCCCAGGGCGGCGGGCCGCACCAGCGAGAGGGTGGCGCCCATGTCGTCCAGGGGCATGGTCATCGGGCCCACGCTCATGCCGGCGGCGTAGAAGGCCTTGTACCAGTTCACCAGGTACTCGCCCAGCTGCTCATGCGTGAAGGCCGGGTTGGCGTTCATGAAGTTGAGCAGGCCGGTATAATCGAAGCCCTGCGCCAGCATGGTCTCCTCGGAGCCCACGAACAGGCCGGCGTAATCTTTCATCTCGTAGAGCACCTCGGCCATCTGCTGCAGGCAGGCGTTCTGCATGACGATGTCGGTGTAGCCGATCTGGCGCATCATTTCTTTCATCTGCGCGGTGCGGAGATAGTTCTTGGTCTCGTCGTCGAAGAGGATGCCCTTGTTGGCGGTGCCGGTGCCCGAGGGGGCGTTCTCCATCTTGGGGTCTATCCAGCCGAGGCCGTGGTTCCACAGCACCAGCATGGTCTTCTTGGCGGGGAAGGTGGTCTTGGCCCACTTGGCGAACTCGACCACGCGCTTATAGTCGCCCATATCGGCGTCGGGATACTCGCCGTACACTTTCTCCCCGGAGGAGAGCAGGCCGCCCTTCTTGGTGATGAGCATGCGCTTGGAGCCCTTGCCCTTGGCGCCGTGCTCCACCACGATATTGATCTTGTCGGAAGTGCCGACTTCCTTCATTTCCTTGATATCTTTCTCGGCCCACTTGCCCACCAGGCCCAGCAGCTGGCTGTCGCTCAGGTCGTTCTTGGCGTTCATGAAGACCATGATGGTCCACTCTTTGGTCTCTTTGGAGGGTTCGGGCTTATCGGGCTTGATGAAATCGAGGATGCCCTTGTCGGCCTGCATGGCGCGTACGTCCGCGGCGTTGAGGGAGTTTAGGTCGAAATCCTGGGCGAAAGCCGAGGACGTGAAAGCCGCCACGGACAGCGCGGCGGTGAGGAACCTGAATTTATTTATTTTCATACTCATAGTTTAATGCTTATTAATCCCTTTCAATAGAGGCCTTAGTCCCAAAAAAGCCTTGTTTTAGGGCCCATGCCGGCCTAGGCCCTAGGGGCCAGGCTATTGCGGCCCGGGCGCAAGCATTGTAAGGTAGCGGTTAGGTAAACTATGCGGCCTAAAATACTGCTGGTGGCTTCCTCCCGGGTGACCGAGCCGGAGCCCGGCGTGGTCATCGGGGTAAAGGATACCGGCCGCGGCATCCCCAGGGACGACCTGCGGCGGATCTTAGAGAAGTTCGTGCAACTGGAGGGCGGCGAGACCCGCGAGGGCGTGGGCCTGGGGCTGGCCATCGTGAAGGAACTGGTGGCCCTGCACCGCGGGCGCATCTGGGCCGAGAGCGAGCCCGGCAAGGGCGCCACTTTTACTTCACCCTCCCGCTTGCCGGCCGGTAAGCCTATTCCGATCGCTTTACCAGCGGGGGCATCGCGCGTAGGAAAGCGATGATTTCGGGGTGCCGGCAAGCTCGGGAAGTACCGTTATCCTGCCGTTAGCGGCCACCGCCTGGCGGCAGATAACGGCCTCGCCCATACTTTCATCCAAAGGCTCATTCAGCCAATACCAGCGCGAGCAACTCTCCGGAGGAGTTCTTCCCCCGCATTCTTTACTGCAAAGGACCTCAAATTCTTTGAAATTGTACAGGCGCGAGCCCATGCTGCGGCAATAGGCATACGCCTCCGGCCAGGTACACCTTTCACTTGAGCACCTTGATGATATGGCCCTGTTGTTTTTCGCCGGCTTTACGGCCGGCCGCGCCGCGCCCGAAGCGGCGGCGCCGTTCTTGACGCAATGGACCAAAGTCGTCCGCGTTTTGTCGTAAGCGGCCGCGGCGCCGTTGCGGAACGATACGCCCCACGCGCTGGCGTCGTCCTTTTCCCTGGAGGACCAATACCAGCCGCCGCAAACGCCAGAACTGCTTTTGCCTTTGCATTTTCCGTCCCATGCCTTGAGCAGTTCTTTTGGCGTGGGCAGCCTGGCCCCGTTGCCGCGGCAGTAAGCCGAGGCGGCGGCCCAATCGCAATTATTCCGCGAACAATCCATGGAAAAAGCCGGTGTTGCGCATGCGGCCAGTATGAACAGGCTGACGATCAGCTCTCGGATCTCGCTCATTTTATATCGCTCCATGTGGTTCCAGTTGTCTTTACTTAATGACCGCCCGGCATACAGATAATACAACAAAACAGGCGGGATTGTCGGTTATGGGGAGAGGGTCAGGAGGGGGCGGCATGTTCCACAGTTTATTGATACAATATGGATATCGTAGACGGAGGACCCATGTCTAAAGCCCCTGAATTTTCCTTCACCCCAGAGCAGGTACGCGGTATCTTCGACGTTTCGGTGAAAGAGCTGGAAACGGCCCTCAAAGCCGTGGCCGCTCTGCCGGCCGCGCAGCGCACTTTCGCCAATACCGTGCTGGGCTTCGAGAACGCGCTCGGCAAGTTCGGCGAGGCGGTGCATATCCCCACGCTGCTGGCCTATGTCTCCGACAACGCCGAGCTGCGCAAGGCCAGCCAGGAGCTGGAGCTCAAGGTCAACCAGTACTCGGTGGACCTGATGACGAGGGAGGACCTCTTCGACGCGCTGAACCAGTACGCGGCGAAAGGCGAGAAGCTGGGCGAGGTGGACGCCCGCCTGCTGGAGAAGATCCTGCGCGAGTTCAAGGACAACGGCCTGGGCCTGCCGGCGCGCCGCAAGAACAAGGTCAAGAAGCTCATGAAGGAGCTGGTGGCCATCGAGCAGGAATACCAGAAGAACCTGCGCGACGTCAGCGACGCGCTGGAGGTCACCGAGGCGGAGCTCAAGGGCCTGCCGGAGGATTTCAAGGCGCGGCTCAAGCGCACCGACCGGGGCGGCTACCTGGTCACCATGAACTACCCCGACTATATCCCCTTCATGCAGAACGCCGAGAACGGCGACGCCCGCCGCCGCCTGGAGGCCATGTTCAATAACCGCTGCGCCGGGGTCAACGCCAAGCTGATGGAGGACGCCCTCGCCCTGCGCCGCAAGATAGGCAAGCTGCTGGGCTACCCCAGCTACGCCGATTACGTGCTGGCCGACCGCATGGCCAAGAACAGCGCCACGGTGTTCGAGTTCCTCGAGCGCACCCAGGCCAAGCTCAAGCGGAAGGGCCGCAAGGAACTGCGCGCGCGGCTGAAGCTCAAGGGCACGGCCGACAAGACCCTGAACGCCTGGGAGACCGGCTACTACAATAACCTGCTCAAGAAGACCAAGTATTCCATCGACCACGAGCAGATCAAGGAGTATTTCCCGCTCGAGACCGTGCTCAAGGGCATGTTCGAGGTGTTCGGCGAGGTGTTCGGCGCCCGGTTCGTGCCGGCGCAGCTGCCGGTGTGGCACAAGGACGTACGCGCCTACGAGGTGAAGAACGCCGACGCTTCCGTGGCCGCCTATTTCTACCTGGACCTGTTCCCGCGCGACGGCAAGTACAAGCACGCGGCCTGCTTCGGCATCCGCAAGGGCAAGGAACTGGCGGACGGCGCCTACCAGACCCCGGCCGCCGGCATAGTCTCCAACTTCTCGCCGCCCTCGGGCGACAGGCCGCCGCTGCTCAAGTTCGACGAGGTCGTGACGCTGTTCCACGAGTTCGGCCACGTCACGCACAATATCTTCACCCGGGCCAGGTACGGGCGCTTCGCCGGCACCAGCGTGTCGCGCGACTTCGTGGAGGTGCCCTCCAAGATGCTCGAGAACTGGGCCTACTCGCCCGAGGTGCTGCGCCGCATCTCCGGCCACTACAAGAACCCGGCCGAGACCCTGCCCGAGAAGACCATCAAGAAGCTCATCGAGGCCAAGAACATGGACTCGGGCATGGCCTACCTGCGCCAGCTCTTCTTCAGCATCCTGGACATGAAGTACCACACCGCCAGGGGCAAGGTGGACACGACGAAGGTCTACGAGAAGCTCATGAAGAAGATCTCCCTCATCCCCATGAGCCCCGGCACCCGCCCGCAGGCGAGCTTCGGCCACCTGATGGGCGGCTACGAGGCCGGCTATTACAGCTATCTTTGGAGCGAGGTCATCGCGCAGGACCTGTTCGGCGCTTTCGAGGCCGCCGGCGTGATGGACCCGGAGACCGGAGCAAAGTACCGCGAGCTGATCCTCGCCCCCGGCCGCAGCTACGACGAGGCCGGGCAGGTGGCGAAGTTCCTGGGCCGGCCCGCCTCCGAGGACGCTTTCCTCAGGAGCATCGGCGCGGTCTAAAAGGCGAAAGTGAAAGCGAAGCTCTCCATTATCGCCGGGTTCCTGATAAGCGCCGTTCTGCTGTGGCTGGCTTTCAGGAACGTGGACTTCGCGCGCCTGGCCGCCGTCTATTCCAGCGTCAACCCGGCCTATATCGTCCCCTTCGCCGCGCTGGTGGTGCTGGAGATGTTCTTGCGCGGGGCCCGCTGGCGCCTGCTGCTGAACCCCTCGGCCCCGGTGAAGGTGCTGGACGCCTTCCGCCTGCAGGCGGCGGGGCTCGCCCTCAATAATATCCTGCCCATGCGGCTCGGCGAGCTCGCCCGGGCCACCTTCGCGGCGAGGCTGTTCGATATCCCGCTGCTCACGGTGCTCGCGACCATCCTGGTGGAGCGCCTGCTCGACGTGATAGTGCTGTTCCTGATGTTCGCCGCGGCGGCCGCGCTCGGCGGCATCACCGGCGGCTTCATGCATTACGGCGCGGCCCTGTGGGCGCTGGTCGCCGCCATAACGGCGGGCATCGCCGCGCTCATCTTCGCCGACGAGCTGGTGGCGCACCGCTGGTTCGCCGGCTTCTTCGCCCGGTTCCCCCGGGTGCGCGGGCTGTTCGAAAAGGTGGCCATGGGGGTAAAGGGCTTCCACTCCTTCCGGAGCGGCGCGCTGATCTTCCTGTTCGCCTTCCTGCAGTGGGCCGTGGACGTGGTCAATTACCTGGTCCTGGCCCGGGCCTTCGGCCTGCAGGGCGTGCTGGACGTCTATAAGAGCGTGGCGCTGCTGTTCTCCGGGGCCGTGGCGGCCTCGGTGCCGGGCATGCCGGGCTACTTCGGGAATTTCGAGTTCACGCTCAGCCGCGTGATGGAGGGCTGGGGCATAGCGCGAGAGACCGGGTTCGCCTTCGCCTCCTACGCCCACGTGCTGGGCTACGTCGTCATCACGGTGCTGGGCGTCTTCTTCATCTACCAGATGGGCCAGTCCCTGGGCCGGGTGTGGAAGGATTTCGCCGGCAAGGGCGGGAAGGCCGAATGAAAGTCTCCTCGGTGCTGATGCTCAGCCAGACCTTCCACCCTGTCATCGGCGGGGCGGAGAAGCAGGCGCTGGAGATCTCCCGCGCGCTGGTTAAGCGCGGCGTGAAGGTGACCGCGCTGACGCGCCGCCCGCCCGGCCTGCCCGCGGCGGAGACTGTGGACGGCGTGGAGATAAAGCGCCTGGACTGCCCCGGCTCCGGGGCGCTCAACTCCGTCGCCTTCCTGCTCAAGAGTTTTTGCTGGCTGCTCGGTAATAAAAATTCTTACGACGCGGTGCACGTGCACCTGGCCTCGTCTCCGGCGGTGGCCGCCGTGGTGGCGGGGCGCCTCACCGGGCGCCGGGTGGTGGTAAAGCTCGGCGGCGGCAAGGGCGTGGACGAGATCTCCCTTTCTCAGCGCACCCTGCTCGGCCGGCTGAAGCTGCTCTTCTTCCGGCTGGCCGGCCCGGAGCTGCTGGTGATGAACGCCGAGGTCTACGCCTGGCTCAAGGGCCTGCCGGAATTCTCCGGCCTGCGCCTGCGGCAGTTCCGCAACGGCGTGGACACCGGCCGCTACACCCCGCCGCTCTACCACGAGAAGATCGCCGCCAAGTCGGCCGTGGGCCTGGAGAACCTCACCACTTTTCTTTTCGTGGGCCGGCTCTCGCCGGAGAAGCGCATAAAGGAATTCGTGGAGGCCTGGGCCGAGATCTTCTCCGAGGAGCGCGAGCGCCCGCGCATACAGCTGGTCATCGTCGGCGGCGGGCCGGAAGAGCCGGCCCTGCGAAAGGCCGTGGCCGACCTGGGCCTGGCCGGCAGCGTTAAGCTGGCGGGTCCCAAGGACGACCTGCTGCCCTGGTACCGCGCGGCCGACGTCTTCGTGCTGCCCTCCATCTCCGAGGGGCTCTCCAATTCCATGCTCGAGGCCATGGCCAGCGGCCTGGCCATCATGGCCAGCCGCGTAGGCGGCGCCAGGGAGGCGGTGCTGCCCGGCGTGAGCGGCTGCCTGTTCGACCCGCTCAACCGCGTGGAGCTCAAGGCCTGCGTGCGCAATTTCATAACGGACCGCAGCCTGCCGCTCAAAATGGGCGAGCAGGCCCGCAAGACCGCGGTGGAAAAATATTCCATGGCGAGGGTGGCCGACGACCTGCTGGCCATCTACGGGGAAGGCTGATATGTGCGGCATCTGCGGACTTTTCAACTACGGCTCCGGCCTGCCCGTCACGCGCGAGGCCCTGAAGGCCATGAACGACCTCATGGTCCACCGCGGCCCCGACGACGAAGGGTACTTTGTCCACGAGAACGCCGGGCTGGCCATGCGCCGGCTCTCCATCATAGACATCTCCACCGGCCACCAGCCCATTTCCAACGAGGACGATACGCTGCATATCGTCTTCAACGGCGAGATCTATAATTTCCAGGAGCTGCGCCGCGGCCTGGAGGCGCGCGGCCACAAGTTCAAGACCCGCAGCGACACCGAGGTCATCCTGCACCTCTACGAGGAGAAGGGCGAGGATTTCCCCAAAGAATTGCGCGGCATGTTCGCCGTGGCCGTGTTCGACAAGCGCCGCCGGCGCCTGACGCTCGCGCGCGACCGGCTGGGCAAGAAGCCGCTCTACTACGCGGTCACGCCGTCCTTTATCGCCTTCGCCTCGGAGCTGCGCTGCCTGCTGGCCGTACCGGGGTTGTCCCGGGACATAGACCTCAAGGCCGTGGATTCCTACCTGACCCTGCAGTATATCCCGAGCCCGATGAGCGTGTTCAAGGGCGTGCGCAAGCTCGAGCCCGCGAGCACGCTGGTCTTCGAGGACGGCCGGCTCGAGACCAAGAAATACTGGAACCTGCCGCTGGGCGAGCGCAAACTGGACGGCACGCCGGTGGAGGAGCTCAAGGAGCGCCTGCGCGCCGAGCTCGCCGAGGCCGTTAAGCTGCGCCTCATCTCCGAGGTGCCGCTGGGCGCCTTCCTCTCGGGCGGCATAGACTCTTCCGTGGTGGTGGCCCTCATGGCCAAGGCTTCGGCGGAGCCGGTAAAGACTTTTTCCATAGGCTTCAAGGAGGCGGAGTTCTCCGAGCTCGGCTACGCCAAACAGGTGGCCGAGATGTACGGCACCAAACACACGGAGTTCATCGTCGAGGCCGACATGGCCTCGGTGCTGGAGAAGCTGGCCTGGCATTATTCCGAGCCCTACGCCGATTCCAGCGCCCTGCCCTCCTATTTCGTGGCCCGCGAGACGCGCCGCGCGGTGACGGTGGCCCTCAACGGCGACGGCGGCGACGAGAATTTCGGCGGCTATATCCGCTACCAGGCCATGAAGGCCGCCGGCTATTTCACGGCCCTGCCCGGCTGGGCGAAAAAGGCCGCGCTCGCCGCCATGGAACCCTTCCCGGAGAAGACCGCCCCTTTCAACACGGTGTGGCGCCTGCGCAAGTTCCTGCAGGCGGTGGCCCAGCGCGATATCTCGCAGACCTATCTCTCCACGGTCTCCTTTTTCAAGGCCGACGAGAAGGCCCGGCTGCTGGCGCCGGCCTTCGTGAACGCGCTGGGCCGCGACGCCAATTACCCGGAGCGCTATATCGGCGGGCTGTTTGAGGAAGCCAGAGACCTGCCGCTCAGCGAGCGCATCATGTACACGGACCTGCGCTCCTACCTGCCGGAATGCCTGATGACCAAGATGGACATCGCCTCCATGGCCAACTCGCTGGAGACGCGCTCGCCGCTGCTGGACCATAAGGTGGTGGAGTTCGCCCACCTGCTGCCCGAGGAGTACAAGCTGCGCGGTTTCACCGGCACCAAGTGGATACTCAAAGAGGCCTTCAAGGACATGCTGCCGCGGCGCATCTACCGCCGGGGCAAGATGGGCTTCGGCATCCCGCTGGGCCCCTGGTTCCGCGGCGAGCTGCGCGATTTCTGGGAAGGGCATTGCCTGTCGCGCAAGGCGCTCGGCCGCGGCTATTTCCGCGAAGAGGAGCTGCGCCGCCTCTGGGACGAGCACCAGCGCGGCGCGCGCGACCACGGCTACCGCCTGTGGGCGCTCCTGATGCTGGAGCTCTGGCACAACCAGTTCGCCCCCAACTTCAAGCTGTGAAGATAGTCCTGCTCAATCCCGACATTCCCTGGAACGCCGGCAATATAGGCCGGTCCTGCGTGGCCACCGGCACGGAGCTCTGCTTCGTAGGGAAGATGGGCTTTAACCTGGGCGACAAGGAGATACGCCGCTCGGGGCTGGATTACTGGCAGTTCCTGAAATACTCGGTGCACAAGGACTGGGAGTCCTTCCTGGCGACGCTGCCGCCGGACCCGTCGCTGATCTTCTTCTCCACCCGCGGCGGCAAGTCCTACTGGGAAGCGCCTTACCGGGAGGATTCCTGCCTGGTCTTCGGCGCCGAGACCGCGGGTTTTCCCGACGATATCTATGAACGTTACGCCGACCGGCTTTACCGCATCCCCATGTGGTCGGACCGGGTGCGCTCGCTCAACCTCTCCACTTCGGCCGGCGTGGCCCTCTACGAGGCCCTGCGCCAGACCGGCAAAAAAGAATAGGGCCCGTAGTTTTTACTGTATACGCTCGTTTGAAATGCGCCGGGGCATAAATTGACACTCCTTTGCCAATAGTATAGGATTTGCGTGTAATAGTTAGTGATTCAGGGGCGTTTGGCTTTTTGTATATAAAATGGGTATCGGCAGCGGCTGTAGCCGTCGTGCCGGCATTCCATATCTCAGGAGTAAACCAATGAAAATACTCGGTGTGATCCT
>CAYSYJ010000078.1:0-10480 GCA_964435105.1 uncultured Elusimicrobiaceae bacterium | reverse complement strand
CGCAATGTGCGCTCTATCCGGCGCAGCTACCGTCACGCCATAGACCGGGCCAGGGGTTATATCTACATCACCAACGCCTACTTCCTGCCGGACCGGCTGGTCTACAGGCGCCTGGTACAGGCGGCCCGCCGCGGCGTGGACGTGCGCGTGATAGGGCCGCATGAGACGGACCATCCCTACGTTCGCTGGGCCTCCTGGGCCATGTACGCCCACATGATAAAGAACGGCGTAAAGATCTACGAATGGCAGGGGCCCATCCTGCACTCAAAAACGGCGGTTATCGACGGGGTCTGGTCCTCCGTCGGCAGCCATAACCTGGACCACCGCAGCCTCCACTATAATCTCGAACTGAACCTGAACGTCTATGACGCGGCTTTCGGTTCGGCCCTGTCGCGCGCCTTTCGCGAAGACCTTAAGAACTCCAGGCTGGTGACGCTCGCCGATGTGCGCGGCCGCCCCTGGACGGCCCGGCTCGCCTCCAAAGTGCTTTATTTTTTCCGCTCATGGCTCTGATCCTGCACCTGCTCCTGCTGATTTTCTCCGCCGCGCCGCCGTCCGCGGCGCAGGAGCCGCCGCCGCAGAACGCCCTGGCGGAGGAAACCCGTGAGATCGAGGACCGCCTGCGCACCAGCCTCTTCTTCAGGGGCGAAGCCGCGGACCTGTTCATCTCGGAGGGCGCCGCGCCCCGGCTGGTGGATACGGAGGGGCTGGAATCCTATTCCGAACTGCGCGGCGAAATGCTGCGCTGGATAGGCCGCAATTACCGCGCCGCCGCCGAGCTTTACCTGCAGCTGAAAAAAGGCGCGGGCCTGCCTCCCGCCACGGTGGAATATTACCGGACGGCCTGGAACCTGAACCCCGGCTTCCTGTCGCTGGTCAGGGACCTCAACGCCGCGGCCGGCGACCGCGCCCTGCCGGGCGAGGCGCTGGAGCAGGCCGCACGCCGCCTCTACGGAGGGCGGGAGGCCGAACCGGGGGCGGGCGACGCGGTGGTCTCGGGCGGGACCGGCTCCGCGGCGGCTTACGCGGGGGAGTATTCCGATTACCGGCTCAACCGGGCCGGCCTGGACAAGGAGATAGCGGCCGCCGGGGCCTGGCTGGATTCCGTCCGCGGGCCGGGCGGACGGGGGCAGGCCGGCCTGGAGAAGGAGTTCGCAGCCGCTCTGGCCGAGTACGGCGCTTTCGTGGCCGCGGCCGCGGCCGTCAAAGGCCGCAGCGCCCTCAATACGAGGGAATCGCAGGGGCTGGAGGCCGGCCGCGCCCGGCTGCGCGGCAGGCTGGCCGGCCTGGCGCTGCGTTCGCGGGCTGCCGGGCTGGAGGAACAGCTGCGGGCCATGAAGGCGGATGGCGAGCCCGGGCACGCCGAGCTGCTGGCCGCGGCGGCGGCGCTGGCCGCGCGGCTCAACGATTCGGCCGCGCGGGCGGAGGCCGGCAGGATCCCGCTGCAGGGGCTTGGGGGCGTTACCAGGGACGCCGAGCGCGATTACGCGGCTTTCTATTTCCGCTACACGGCCTATAACGGCCTGCTGCAGCTCAAACGGCGCGCCGGGGCGGCGCGCTTCTCCTGCCTGCAGGATTACCTTACCCACGCCTGGCTGGCCCGCTTCAGCCCCGGCTCGGCCTACCCCAGGGCCCGGGCCCTGCTGGCCGGGGCGGACGCCGCCCTGGGACCGGCCCTCGCCGCCGCCGGGCGCGGGGACCTCGACGCGGCGCTGGCCGCCCTGGGCGGCGGGGCGGCCGAGCTGGCCGCGGCCGCGGAAACGGCCCGGCGGGCTTCCGCCCTGAACCGGCGCATGCAGTTCCTGCAGTGGGGTTTTCTTTTCAGGCCCGTGGAATACGACGCGGCAGCCAGGCGGGTCTACTTCGCGTCCGTCGAGATATTCCGGAAAAATTAAGGTTCGCCGGTCAGTCCATCCGGCGCAGCAGGTCGAGGATCTCCAGGTCGCTCGGGTAGGTCAGCGCCGTCCCCGCTTCCTCGAGCGGGCACCAGCGCATATCCAGAACTTCGTCCGGGGTGCGGGGCACGCCGTCGCCGCCGGTGCGGCGCATGAGGAACCAGGCCACGTCCTTCTCCACCGGTGAACCGCCGCGCGTGAAGGAGTAATGCGCCGTGCACAGCGGCCCGGTTATCTCGCACTCCCAGCCGGTCTCCTCGGCCACCTCGCGCAGGGCGGCCTGCTCCGGCGTCTCGCAGGGTTCGAGATGGCCCTTGGGGAAGGTCCAGACCTCCTCGCCCTTGAGGTTGCGCATGCGGATGAGCAGCACGCCCGCCTCTTCGCGGATGACGCCGCCGGCCGAATGTTCCTTTTTAACTTCGCTCATCGGATCAAATGGGCTGCAGCGGGGCGTACTTGAGCATGAAGGTCTGGCGCACGCCGCTGTCGAAGACCACCGTAACCTTGGCCAGCTCGCCGGAGCCGATCTGGTCCACCACGCGGCCCGGGCCGTGTATGGGGTGCATGACCTTGCGGCCCTTGCCCACGCGCGGCATGGCCGGCGGCGGGGTGTAGGAGGCGAGCACCTGCACGTCCTCCTCGCCGCGGCGGGTGGCGGTCTCCTTGGCCACCTTGCTCTCGAAAATGAAGCGCGACGCCAGGTTGGGGTAGGTGGTGCCGTAGACGCGGCGGGTATTGGCCCAGGTGAGGTACAGGCGCTGGCGGGCGCGGGTCATGCCCACATAGGCCAGGCGCCGTTCCTCCTCCAGGTCCTCTTCGGAGGAGTTGGCCGCGTTGATCGGGAATAAATTCTCTTCCAGGCCGGTAAGGAATACCGCCGGGAACTCCAGGCCCTTGGCGAGATGGACTGTCATCAGCGTCACGGCGTGGGCGTCGGTGTTCATGGCGTCCACCTGGCTGGCGAGCATCACGTCTTCCAGGTACTTGTGGAGAGTCGGGGCCTGGCCGTCCTTGGCGCTGCGCTCCTCGAAATCCTTCACGGCGTTCACGAGTTCCTGCAGGTTGCCCAGGCGGGCCAGCGATTCCTGCGGGTCCTTCTCGGCCTCGTCCTCGCACATCTTCCAGTAGCCGGAGTTGGTGAGTATCTTCTCCAGCATCGCGCTCGGCGTGGCGCTGAAGAGGTCGGACTTCACTCCCTCCAGCAGGTCGAAGAATTCCTTGATGCCGCGCCGCGCGGTATTGGTGATGTCCGGCACCTGGTCGGCCGAGAGGAAGGCGTCGTAGAGGGGCATCTCCTTCTGGCGGGAGTAGGAAAGCACCCGCTCTATGGCGGTCTTGCCTATGCCGCGGGCCGGCAAATTGATGACGCGCAGCAGGCTCACCGTATCGCCGGGGTTCACCAGCAGTTTAAGGTAGGCCAGGGTGTCCTTCACTTCCTTGCGCTCGTAGAAGCGCATGGAGCCGATGAGGCGGTAGGGGATGCGGCGGTTGCGGCAGGCCTCTTCGAAGGCGCGGCTCTGGTTATTGGTGCGGTAGAACACCGCGATATCGTTGTAGCCCAGGCCGCCGCGGTTGGTGAGCTCGCGGATCTCCTCCACCACGCCCCGGGCCTCCTCGTTCTCGTGCTGGAACTCCATCACCCGCGGGGCCTCGCCGTGGTCGGCCTTGGTCCAGAGGTTCTTGGGGCGGCGGTTGCGGTTATGCTTTATGACCTCGTTGGCGGCGTGCAGGATGCGCGCCGTGGAGCGGTAGTTCTGCTCCAGCACCACGGTGTTGGCGTCGGGGAAGTCCTTCTCGAACTCCATGATATTGCGGATATCCGCGCCGCGCCAGCCGTACACGCTCTGGTCGGGGTCGCCCACCACGCAGAGGTTCTTGTGCTTGGCGCAGAGGGTCTTGACCAGCACGTACTGAGCGTGGTTGGTGTCCTGGTACTCGTCGACGAGGATATACTGGAAATTCTCCTGGAAATACTCCCGGACTTCGTCCTTCTCCTTGAGCAGCTCCACGGTCTTCACTATCAGGTCGCCGAAATCCAGCGCCCCGGCCTCGGTGAGCTTCTTCTGGTAGCGGTGGTAGATCTGCGCGGCCTTGAGGCGGGCCTGGTCGTCGACCGCCTGCGCGTTGATGAGGTAGCTCTGCGCGTCCAGCAGGTCGTCCTTGGCGCGCGAGATGATGCTGAGGTACATCGAGGCCTTGTTCTTCTCGGTCTCGAAGCCCAGCTCCTCCATGGCCAGGTTGATGAGCTTCTTCTGGTCGTCGTCGTCGTAGATGACGAACTCCGGCTTCACGCCTATCAGGCGGCCGTGCTGGCGCAATATGCGCGCGCCCAGCGCGTGGAAGGTGTGTATCCACATCCCGCCCGAATAGGGGACGAGTTTGCCGACCCGGTGCTGCATCTCCTGCGCGGCCTTGTTGGTGAAAGTTATGGCGAGTATCCGCGTGGGGGAAACCCCCGAGGCTATGAGCAGCGCTATCTTGGAGGTGAGCGTCTTGGTCTTGCCGGTGCCGGCGCCGGCGAGTATCAGCAGGGGGCCGGCGAAATACTGCACCGCCTCCTCCTGCTTGGGGTTGAGGCCGAGCTGGGGCAGCAGCGTGGGGTTGATGTTAAGGTCGAGGCTCACAGGGATGATTTTATAATTTTAGGGCCGCCTTGTGGGGCCGCCCGCCGGGCCGCGCGATTTTGTAAGATAAAGCGTCATGACCAAAGAGAAACTGGACGCCTTCTTCCTGACCGAGGAGCAGATAGGCGAGCGCAAGATCAACGCGCTGCGGCTGCTCTTCCTGCTGGTCTTCTTCGCCAACGAGTTCTCCAACTATTACCTGCTCGAGGTGGTGGCCGGCTGGCTGCACGAGCGGGCCGTCTGGACCATGCTCGCCTGGATCGCCTACGCCGCCGGAGCCTGGTACCTGGTCAACCGCCGCCGCTTCTACTCGCGGCCCGTAAAGTACGTCTCCGCCGCGGCCGACGCGCTGTTCCTGACGCTGACCATAGTGCTGGTGGAGGGCAATAACGGGCCGCTGGCGCCCGCCTTCTATATCCTCATAGTCGGCTGCGCGCTGCGCTACAGCTACCGGGCCATCATGGCTGCGGCCGCCTTCTCGGCGCTCGGCTATGCGGCCGTCTGGTACACCTCCTTCGGCAATCCCAGGCTGACGCCCATCCCGACCTATTCGGCCATCATCCACCTGCTCATCATGGGCGCCCTGGGCGCCATCGCGGCCTATGCCGTGAAGAAGATGCGCGGCCTGGTGCTGAAGTTCGCCGAAAACCTGCTGCGCCGCGAGCAGGCCGAGGGCGCCCTGTCCCGCTATGTGTCGCACCAGGTGGCGCGCAAGATCCTGGAGGCGCCCGAGGGCGCCGCCGCCATGGGCGAGGGCCGGCGCACGCACGCCGCGGTGCTGATCTCCGACATCCGCGGCTTCACGCCGCTCTCCGAGGGCATGGACCCGGCCGAGCTGGTGAAGCTCCTGAACGCCTATTTCACGCGCATGGTGGACGTGGTCTTCCGCCACGACGGCACGCTGGACAAGTTCGTGGGCGACGCGCTGATAGTGGTCTTCAACGACCCTTTCGAACAGCCCGACGCGGAAAGGCGCGCCGTGGCCTGCGCGGCCGAGATGCAGAGGGAGATAGCCGCCTTCAACAGGTCGCAGGGGGCCGCCGGCGGCCGCACGCTGGGCGTGGGCATAGGCGTGCACTGCGGGCCGGTGGTGGCCGGCAATATCGGCTCGGCCACGCGCATGGACTATACCGTGATGGGCGACACCGTCAATTTCGCCTCGCGCCTGCAGGGCAAGGCCCCGGCCGGGACTGTCTATGTCTCAGGCGCCGTAAAGGACAAGACCGCCGGCGGCTTCGCCTATAAGAGCGCCGGCAAGATGGAATTCAAGGGTTACCGGGAGCCCGCCGAGGTTTTCGAACTGCTGCCCGCCTGAAGGGGAATGTCATGAACCTGCTCGGCCCGATGGACTACAAAGAGCACCGCGACTTTATCATGGTGGCGATGACGGGGGTGGAGTTCTTCAGCGAGATCTCCCCCGAAGAGCTGGACCGCGCCAGCGCCTTCATACAGCTGGTCGAGTTCGACTCCGGGGAGATCGTCTTTCACAAGGATACGGAGGGGGACGCCTTTTACCTGGTCTATACCGGCAAGGTGAAGGCCGTGAACCCGGGCTTGCTATGGTCCTCGACGCTGGGCGAGATAGGGCCGGGCAATTTCTTCGGCGAGATCGCCCTGATCCTGAACCGGCCGCGCGGCGCCACCATACAGTGCGTGGAGCCGACGCAATGCTTCAGGATCGACAGGGCGGCTTACGCTTCGCTGATAGAGAATAATTTCAAGCTGGCCGTGCACATCAAGGACGTGGCCCTGCGCCGCTACAACAGCGGGAACTGACCCCGCCCCGCGCCCCGCGGCCGCAAAAAAAGACCCGCCTGAAGGCGGGTCTTTCTTTCCGGGGCGGGCGGCGGCTCAGACGTTGAACTTGAAGAAGCAGATGTCGCCGTCCTTCATGACATACTCCTTGCCCTCGGAGCGGATCAGGCCTTTCTCGCGCAGCACCTTCTCCTCCTTGTACTTCATGATGTCGTCGAAGGAGTAGACCTCGGCGCGGATAAAGCCCTTCTCGAAGTCGGTGTGGATGCGGCCCGCGGCCTGCGGGGCCTTGAGGCCGCGCTTGAGGTTCCAGGCGCGCACCTCGTCCTCGGAGCCCGCGGTGAAGAAGGAGATCTGGTCCAGCAGCTTGTAGCCGGCTATGGCCATCTTCTCGAGGCCGGTGTAATCCTCACCCAGGTCCTTGAGAAAGACCGCTTTTTCCTCGTCTGGCAGCTCTATGATCTCGGATTCTATCTTGGCCGAAATCTCCACTAGGATGGCGTTGCGGGCCTTGATGAACTCGCGCAGCTTCGCGATGACTTCCTTGTCGGGCTGCTCGGAAGTGTTGGCCACGAAGAAAACGGGCTTCACGGTGAGCAGGTTGAAATCGCGCACTTCCTCGAGGGGGTAGCCGGCCTCGCGGGCCGGCTTGCCTTCGGCCAGCAGCTTCTTGATGGTCTCCAGGCGGACCTTCTTTTCCTCGGCGTCCTTGGTGCGGGCCTTGAGGTCGCGCTGGTTCTTCTCCAGCGCCTTGTCCACGCTTTCCATGTCGGCCAGCATCAGCTCGGTCTCTATCACCTCGATGTCGCGGATGGGGTCCACGTCGCCCAGCACGTGCACCACGTCGGGGTCCTTGAACACGCGCACCACCTGCACGATGGCGTCCACCTCGCGGATATTCGCCAGGAACTTATTGCCCAGGCCCTCGCCCTTGGAGGCGCCCTTCATGAGGCCGGCGATGTCCACGAACTTGATATAGGAGGCCACCTTCTTGGGCGGTTTGAACAGGTCGAACAGCGCGTCCAGGCGCTTGTCCGGCACCGGCACCACGCCTACATTCGGGTCGATGGTGGTGAAGGGGTAGTTGGAGGAGGCGGCCCCCGCGCGGGTCAGCGCGTTGAAGAGGGTAGATTTGCCCACGTTGGGAAGCCCGACGATTCCGATGTCCATGAAGTTGTCCTTATGCCCGTTCCGGCGAAAAATCCGGTTAAATTATACAATTTTAACGACCCGGCCGCCCTTAACCCCGACGGGCTAAAAAAGGTAAAATAGCCCTTATGGAAAAGAACGCGGCACCCCAGAAACAGGCCGGGCAGGCGGCCCTGCCGGCCAGCTATGTTCCAGCCTCCGTGGAGCCCGCCCTCTGCGAGCGCTGGGAGAAGGACAAGCTCTACCACTACGACCCGGCCCGGCCCCGGCAGGAGACCTTCGTGGTGGACACGCCGCCGCCCACCGTTTCCGGCTCCCTGCATATCGGCCACGTTTTCAGTTATACCCAGACCGACATCTTCGTGCGCTTCCAGCGGATGCTGGGCAAGAACACTTTCTACCCCATGGGCTGGGACGATAACGGCCTGCCGACGGAGCGCCGCGTGCAGAACCTCTTCGGCGTGCGCTGCGAGCCCTCGGTGCCCTATAACCCGTCCTTCAAACCCTCCGGTCCCAAGAAGGACCTGAAGGATTACGAGCATATCTCCCGCCGCAATTTCCTTGAACTCTGCGAGCAGCAGACCGCCGAGGACGAGAAGCGCTACGAGGCGCTGTGGCGCCGCCTGGGCCTGTCCATCGACTGGCGCCAGACCTATTCCACCGTGGGCGAGCATTGCCGCAAGACCTCGCAGGCCTCCTTCCTGGACCTGTTCAGGAAGGGCCATGTCTACAGCGCCGAGACCCCCACGCTGTGGGACACCACTTTCCGCACCGCCGTGGCGCAGGCCGAATGCGAGGACCGCGAGGCCAACGGCTTCTTCCACGACATAAAGTTCCAGGTGCAGGGCGGCGGCGAGTTCACCATCGCTACCACCCGCCCCGAGCTGCTCGCGGCCTGTATCGCCGTGGTGGCGCATCCCGAAGACGAGCGCTATAAGTCGCTCTTCGGCAAGACCGCCCTCACCCCGCTCTTCAAGGTGCGGGTGCCCATCATGCCGTCGGAGCACGCCGACCCGGAGAAGGGCACCGGCATCATGATGATCTGTACCTTCGGCGACATCGCCGACGTGGAGTTCTGGCGAAAGCATAAGCTGCCCCTGCGCCAGCTCATCTCGCGCGACGGCCGCCTGAACGCGCTCACCTATGTGCAGGAGTTCCTCGACAGCGCCGACCTGGAGGCCGCCAAGGCCGCTTACTCCCAGCTGGCCGGGCTCTACGCCAAGCAGGCCCGCACCAAGACCGTGGAGCTGCTGCGCGCCGAGGGCTCGCTGGTCGGCGAGCCGCGCCCGACCAAGCAGGCCGTGAAGTATTACGAGAAAGGCGACCAGCCGCTCGAGTTCGTGCCGGCCCGGCAGTGGTATATCCGCATCCTCGAGAACAAGCCCGCGCTGCTCGAACAGGGCCGCAAGGTGAAGTGGCACCCCGACTACATGTACAAGCGCTATGAGCAGTGGGTCGAGGGCCTCAACCAGGACTGGTGCATCAGCCGCCAGCGCTATTTCGGCGTGCCTTTCCCGGTCTGGTACCCGGTCGACCACGACGGCAACGTGGAATACGCCAACCCGATAGTCGCGGCCGCCGAGCGCCTGCCGGTGGACCCGCAGACCGACTGCCCGCCCGGCTATACCGAGGCGCAGCGCGGCAAGCCCGGCGGCTTCATGGGCGATCACGACGTGATGGACACCTGGGCCACCTCGTCGCTCACCCCCATGATCTCCAGCGGCTGGGCCACGGATAAGGAGCGCCACGCCAAGCTTTACCCGGCGGACCTGCGCCCGCAGGCCCACGAGATCATCCGCACCTGGGCCTTCTACACCATCACCAAGAGCTGGATGCACGAGAATTCCGTGCCGTGGCACAATGCCGGCATCAGCGGCTGGGTGGTGAGCCCGGACAAGGGCAAGATGAGCAAGTCCAAGGGCAATACCATCACCCCCGAGGGCCTGCTGCAGACCTATTCGGCCGACGCCCTGCGCTACTGGAGCGGCAAGGCCAAGCTGGGCCAGGACACCGTGTACGACGAGAGCGTCTTCAAGGTGGGGATGCGTCTCGCGACCAAGCTGTTCAACGCGAGCAAGTTCACCCTGATGCAGATGAACGGCCCGGCAATGGCCGGCGCCCCGGCGCTCACGCCGGCCAGCATTACCGAGCCGCTCGACCGCGCCTGGGTGGAGCATCTCAAGGGTATCACGGATTCCGCCCGGAAGGACTTCGAGAACTACGACTACGCGGCGGTGCTGCTCTACGTGGAGAGCGCCTTCTGGGATTTCTGCGACAATTACCTGGAGCTGGTGAAGAACCGCGCCTATTCCGGCACGCCGGAAGCGGCCCGCTCCGCCTGCGCCACCCTGGAGTGGACGCTCGGCGTCTTCCTGCGGCTGTTCGCGCCCTTCCTGCCTTTCATCACCGAGGAAGTCTGGGGCTGGTCCTACGCGGCCGCCACCGGCCAGCCCTCGGTGCATAAGGCCAAGTGGCCCGCCTCGGCCGAGATGGCCGCCGTGAAGGGAGACGTGAAGGTGCTCGAGGCCGCCCGCAAGGTGCTCGAGGCAATACGCACCAAGAAGGCCGCCGAGAAGCGCAGCGTGAAATGGCCCGTGTCGAAACTAGCCGTGGAATGCGGCCCCCAGCGCGCCGCCGCGCTGAAGCTCGCCCTAGAGGACGTGCTGCTGGCCGGCTGCGTGGACAAGGCCGGTTTCTCGCTGAAAGAGACCGGAGCCGACGACGCGGACCCCGTGGTGGTGGTGGAGTTGGGCGCCGCTTAAGCCCGAAGCGCAAAAGAAGAAGCCGGTCCCGAAAGAGACCGGCTTCTTTTTTATCCGCCAGTTGAATTTTGGCGGTCGCTACAGGATGAAGTTAGAGACTACTTTGCGCAACATCCCGAGGTAACTTTATAAATACCGCTGATAAGCCGTTGAGATCAGCGGTAGGCGGATCTTATCCGCGAGAAGCCGTCGCGGGCGCGGCCACTTCGCGGCCGCACACCGCTCCTCGCCGCGAGAAGGGGTTGTGTTAAGATTTCGGGTGTAAATTTGTAGGAAGCATGGGCATCTCATAGAA
>CAYSYJ010000077.1:0-10523 GCA_964435105.1 uncultured Elusimicrobiaceae bacterium | reverse complement strand
AAAGCCATCGAGAAGTTCGAGGATTCGCTGATACGCCAGCTGGGCCCCTCTCCGGAGGGCGAGACCGAACACCAGAACATTTACCGCTCGCCGCAGACCGCCTATACCACCGTGATGCGCGGCTGCTCGCTCAAATGCTCCTACTGCATCGTGCCGGCGGTTCGCGGGCCGGCGGTATGCCTGTCGCCGGCCGCGGTGCTCAAGGACGCCGAAGAGAAGCTCAAGGCCGGGGCCAGGGAGATAGTGCTGCTCGGCCAGACAGTAAATTCCTATAAATACGGCCGGACCACGTTCTCCGAACTTTTAAGGAAAGCCCTGCGCCTGCGGGGATTGGAGCGGCTGCGCTTCATGAGCCCGCATCCGCTCTACTACGACGCGGCTTTCATGAAAGTGCTGGAGGAAGAGCCGAAACTCGCCCGCCACATGCATTTGCCGGTCCAGAGCGGCTCGGACCGCATACTCAAGGCCATGCGCCGCGGCTATACTCGCGGCGCCTACCTGGAGCTGCTGGCCCGGCTCAGGAAGGCGGCGCCCGGCCTGGCCGTCTCCACGGATTTCATAGTGGGCTACCCTGGCGAGACCCGCAAGGACTTCCAGGACACCCTAAAACTCGTAAAGGAGGGGGGCTTCTCGCTGGCCTATTGCTTCAAGTATTCCCCTCGCACGGACAGGCCGGAGATGGCGGCCACCATAGACGACAAAGAGCTGGAAGCCCGGCTGGGGGAACTGCTGGCGGCCGTCAAGGAAAATTCACGGCTTGTATTGAACGAAAGAATTGGTAAAATAGTTGAGGTTCTTTTTGAAACGGAAAATTACGGCCGGAGTTCGGAGAATTTCGCGGTGAGGGTGAAGGCCGGCGGCATACCGGGCAGCCTGCGCAAGGTGCTGGTGACCGGAGCCGAGAAGAATACTTTGAACGGGAACATACAATGACAAAAAAGATCAGCAAGGTCCTCAAGGAAAGGCGCCAGCACGTGCGTCTGCCCATCATGCACGGCATCCTGGAGCCGGTGGAGATAGAGTTCTTCACGCAGGACACCCACGGCAAGCCGGTGCCCCAGCCGGCCATCCTCGCGGACCTGTCCGCGGGCGGCATGCGCCTTATCACCTTCATGGCCCCGCCCCACACCAAGGAGCTCAACATCATCCTCAAGCTCAACGGCGTGAAGGCCATCCCCGTGACCGGCAAGATCTCGTGGGTGAAGGACAAGGGCGGGGTGTTCATGAACGGCATCTCGTTCTCGGGCATCAGCCCGGACGACCGCAAGCGCATCAACGAGATGGCCGAGGACTACGCCGACTGCGACACGCGATACGCGCTGAAGCTGCCGGAAGTCTGCGTGGAGACCTGCCGCGCCCACGGTCTTTGCAACAAGCCGCAGAAGGACGAGCCGCTCTTCAAGAAGAAGTGAGGTCCTGAAATAAGCTTCGGCGGCCAGTAGGCTCTTAAGGCCACTGGCCGCTTTTTATTAGCAAGAACTGGATCCCGGCTTTCGCCGGGATGACGGCACGGCAGAATGTCACAGCAACCCCTCAAACCCATAACCCTGATGGGCGCCAACGCCTCCGGCAAGACGGAGATAGCGCTGGAGCTGGCGCGCCTGGTGGGCGGGGAGATAATCTCCGCCGATTCAAAGCAGGCCTATAAGCTGATGGAGGCCGGCACGGCCAAGCCGCGCGGCGACTGGCGCGACACCCCGGCCGGGCGCCACTACCTGGTGGAGGGCGTGCCCTACCACCTGGTGGACACGCTGGACCCGCGCGCCACCTGGGACGCCGGGGATTTCACCCGGCAGGCCCGGCAGCTGCTGCCGGAGATCTGGGCCCGCAACCGGGTGCCCCTCATGGCCGGCGGCACGGGCATGTACATACAGGCTTTCTGGAACGGGCTGGACGAGCTGCCGCCGGCGGACCCGGCCCTGCGCGAGAAGCTGGCGGCCCTGGCCGCCGCCTCCGGCAAGGAGGCCCTGCACGCCGAGCTGGCCGCCCTGGACCCCGAGGCCGCCCTGCGCATACCGCCGGGCAACGTGCAGCGGGTGATGCGCGCCATAGAGATCACCCGCCTGGCGGGCCGGCCGGT
This sequence comes from uncultured Elusimicrobiaceae bacterium, assembly GCA_964435105.1. Classification (GTDB taxonomy): domain Bacteria; phylum Elusimicrobiota; class Elusimicrobia; order Elusimicrobiales; family UBA9959; genus UBA9959. Next base: position 8,443 of record CAYSYJ010000077.1, on the reverse strand, counting down.
GTCGGAGCTGTGGAGCGGCAAGTTCTTTAACGCCCTGCCCGCGCACGAGGGCAAGTTCGTTTTCCTGAAATGGCAGAAGGACCTGCTCGCCGAGCGAATAAAGAAGCGCACGGCCACGCGCTTCGACGAGTGGGAGGCCGAGACCCGCAAATTGCTGGAACTGGGCTACCCCGAGGACTGCCCGGGCCTTAAGACCCTGGGCTACCCGCAGATGCTCGATTACCTGGCCGGCCGCCTGAACCGGCAGGATACCATCCGCCTGATAACCGCGGCCTCCATGTCCTACGCCAAGCGGCAGAACACCTGGTTCGGGCGCTACAAGAACGCCATGCTGGTGGAGCTGAACAAGTTCGAGGATTACGACCCCAAGGCGATAGCCGAAAGGATACTCGCCGCATGAAAGCCCTGCTGATAGGGGCGGAGCTCAAGCGCCGGCGTCCCGGCGCCGCGGGCGCTTCGGCCAGCGCCCTGGAGGAGCTCTGGCGCCTGGCCGAGACGGCGGGCCTGGAGCCCGTGGAGAAGCTGCTGGTGCGCGTGCAGGCCTGGCACCCGGCCACGCTGATAGGCAGCGGCAAGGTGGAGGAGTTGCGCGCCCGCGTAAAGGAACTTGGCGCGGGCGTGGTGCTTTTCGACGAGGAACTGAGCCCCGCGCAGCAGCGAAACCTGGAGCGGGAACTGGGCGCCCAGGTGGCCGACCGGCCGCGGCTCATCATAGACATTTTCGCCATGCGGGCCCGCACCCGCGAAGGCAAACTGCAGGCGCGGCTGGCCCGCTTCAACTATTCGCTGTCGCGGCTGGCCGGCAAGGGCGGCAGCCTGGACCAGCAGCGCGGCATGATAGGCGGCCGCGGCTCCGGCGAGAAAAAGCTGGAATACGACAAGCGCGAGCTGCGCGTGAAGATCACCGAGCTGGAACGCGAGATAGACGCCATCTGCCGCGAGCGCGACACCCAGCGCGGCCGGCGCGACAGCGTGCCCATGCCGCAGGTCTCCATAGTGGGCTACACCAACGCCGGGAAATCCACCCTGCTCAACCGCCTCACCGGCGGCAAACACGGCATCTACGCCGACGACAAGCTTTTCGCCACGCTGGACCCCAGCACCAAGCGGGTGCGCCTGCCCTCCGGGGGCTGGGTGCTGTTCACGGACACCGTGGGTTTCATCCAGAAGCTGCCGCACGACCTGATAGCCGCCTTCCGCGCCACGCTGGAGGAGATCCACTACAGCGACCTGATCCTGCACGTGCACGACCTTTCCTCGCCCGAGGCGAAGCTGCAGCACGAGGCGGTAAAGGCCACGCTGGACGAACTGGGCGTGCACGGCATACCGGTAATCAACGTTTTCAACAAGGCCGACGCGGTGGAGGACCCGCGGCTGGCGGCCTGGGCCCCGGAGCGGCTGCGGCCGCTGCTCATCTCGGCGCGTACCGGAGCCGGCGTGCCGGAACTGCTGGCCCGCTGCGAGCGGGCGCTGTCCAAACGCTGGGGGGACTACGAGCTCACCATCCCGCCCGGCTCGCCCGGGCTGGTAAAAGAGGTTTACGCCTCCTGCATGGTAAAGAGCGCCAGCTACGGCGAGGCGGGGGCCACGCTGGCCTTTAAAGCCACGCCGGAGAACTACGCCAGGCTGAAAAAGCTAGCGGGCGTCTAGCTTTTTTATATAATGGGAGAATAATGGACATCTTCAAAATAGCGCTGCTTTTCATCGCGAGCTACGTCCTGGGCGGCATCCCTACCGGCTACCTCATTGGCCGCCTCAAGGGGATAGACATCCGCAAGCACGGCTCGGGCAACCCGGGCACGGCCAATGTCTACCGCACCCTGGGCAAGGGGCCCGGCATACTCACTTTCGTAGTGGACTTCCTCAAGGGCTTCGCGCCCACCCTGGTGGCCGCGCAGTTCTTCTTCGAGCCGGGCTCGATGGACTTCAGCAAGGGCCACTGGTGGATACCCGTGACCGCCGGCGCCCTGGCCATAGCCGGCCATATCTGGACCGTCTTCCTCAACTTCAAGGGCGGCAAGGGCGTGGCCACGGCGGCGGGCGTCTTTATGGCGCTCTTGCCCATACCCACCGCGGGCGCCTTCGTGGTGTTCGGCATCGCGGTGGCCATCACCAGCCACATCTCCGTGGGCTCCATGGCGGCCTCGGTGGCGCTGCCGATACTCTGCTTCGTCCTGGCCAGGGACTACCAGAAGCCGTTCACCCTGCTGGCCCTGACGGTCTGCATACTTATCTTTTACACGCACATAGCCAATATCCGCCGCATCCTGGCCGGCGCGGAGCTGAGCTTCAAGCACCGCGGCGCGCAGGGCGGGGAGAAAAAATGACCGATAAAGCCCCCGAGAACGACGTAGAGGTGCGCATCTATTCGATCGCCACCAGCATGACGGAGTCCATCATCTTCCTGGACGAGACGGAAGGCAGCAGGATACTCCCCATCTGGATAGGCCCCATGGAGGCGCAGGCCATAGCCATCCGCCTGTCCGGCTACCCGTCGCCGCGGCCCATGACGCACGACCTGCTCTTCTCCGTCATCAAGACGCTGGGCCTGACGCTGACCCGCGTGACCATAACGGACATAGTGGAGAACACCTATTATTCCAGCCTGCACCTGGCCGAGCCCGGCGGCGGCAACGTGCGCCTGGTGGACGCCCGGCCCTCCGACGCGGTGGCGCTGGCGGTGCGCTTCGGCTGCCCCGTCTTCATCAACGAGCGCGTCTTCGGCAAGACCCAGGTGCTCAGCAAGCCCATCACCGAGGACGAGGTGGCCAAGTTCAAGACCGATCTGAAGAACCTCAAGCCCAACGACATCATAGGCCAGCTGCTGGGCGGCGCGCCGCGGGGCGGCCCCGGCGAGGGCGAAGAGGAAGAGGACAAGCAAGAGGGGGAAGAGGACGATGAACAGGCTTGACCTGATAAGGGAGCTCACCAAGCACCTCACCACGGAGAAGGACGCCAAACTGGCCGTCTGCAAGACTTTCGAGATCATGGGCGAGGCCCTGCGCGACAACCGCAAGGTGGTGATCTCCAATTTCGGCACTTTCAAGGTCAAGGAGCGCATGCCGCGCCAGATGCGCAACCCCAAGACCAACGCCCGCGTGATGGTGGGCCCGCGCAAGAGCATCCGCTTCAAGCCGTCCAAGAAACTCACCATCGGGATGTAATGGCGGAGAAGACCTATTTCACCATCAGCGACGCGGCCCGCAAGGCCCAGCTGCCGGAGTACACCATCCGCTACTGGGAGCTCAAGTTCCGCCTGCTGCGCCCGCTGCGGCTGTCCAGCGGCCACCGCCGCTACACGCAGGCCGACATAGACGCGCTGCTGCAGATCAAGGACCTGGTTTTCGTGAAAGGCTACTCGCTGGACGGCGCGCGCAAGGCGCTGGCCGCCCGGCGCAGGCAGAAAAAAGCCGCTCACGCCGCCGCCGCCAGCGCCGCCGCGAAAGGCGACCTGCTCGACGGGATAAGGCAGGAGCTGCGCCAGCTCATCAAGGAACTTTGAGACGGAGTTTTAAAGTTTTTGGTATAATAGAACGGCAGTTTTAGCCCGCGCCACCGGGGCGTGGCTCAATGGTAGAGCGCTCGCTTGGGGTGCGAGAGACTCCGGGTTCAATTCCCGGCGCCCCGATGAGGCGGGCTAAAAAGCAGGCGGACCGGCCCCGAAGGCCGGTCCGTTCTTTTAGGAGGGTTCCACATGAAGAAGATCGCTTTCGCGGCCGCGCTGCTCTGCGCGGGCCTGGCCGCAGCGGCCGCCGCCGCCCCGCTCATAAAGGACTCCCGCAAGCAGGACGGGGCGCAGCCCCGGGCCGACAAGGCCAACGCCATAGCTTTCAAGTTCTACGCGGCCCAGCCGGCCGCCGGCAACCTGTTCTTTTCGCCTTACGGCATGAGGGGCGCTTTCGCCATGGCCTACGAGGGCGCCAGGGGCAAGACCGCCGGGGAGATGGAGAAGGTCTTCTCCTTCCCGGCCAAGGCCGCCAAGCTGCGCGCCGAGAGCCGCGAGCTGCGGGCCACGCTGGCCGCGGCCGGCGGCGGGGCCGAGCTGCTGGAGGCCAACGCCTTCTGGGCCGACGAAGCCTACAAGTTCCTGCCGGCTTATACCGGGTCGCTCTCGCGCGACTACGGCGCCGAGGCGAAAGCCGCCAATTTCCGCACCGCCGCGGAAGTGGCCCGCCGCGCCATCAATACCTGGACGGGGGAGCGCACCAAGGGGCGCATCACTGAGCTGTTCAAGGAGGGGGCCCTGAACTCCCTCACCCGCCTGGTGCTGGTCAACGCCATTTACTTCAAGGGGACCTGGCAGCACAAGTTCCCCAAGGAGCTCACGGGCGACGCCGATTTCACCCTGGCCGACGGCTCCAAGAAGAAAGTGAAGATGATGAGCTTCCCCGGCACCAAGACCCTGCAGTACGGGGAGACGGACGATTTCCAGGTGCTGCGCCTGCCCTACGATGGCGGGTCGCTGGGCATGCTGCTGGCCCTGCCCAAGGACGGCAAGTCGCTGGCCAAGGCCGCCGCCGGGCTGGACGCCGCCGGGCTGGCGCGCCTGCGCGGGGCGCTGGGCGAGCAAAAGGTAAAGGTATTCCTGCCGCGCTTCTCTTTCGGCTCGGGCTTCGACCTGGGCGCGACGCTGGCGGGGCTGGGGATGCCGCTGGCCTTCACCGACGCGGCCGATTTCTCGGGGATGGACGGCACGCGCCGGCTGTTCATACAGAAGGCGGTGCACAAGGCTTTCGTGGAGGTCAACGAGGAAGGCACCGAGGCCGCCGCCGCCACCGGCGTGGCGATGGGGGTAAAGTCCATGGCCTTCGACTTCGCCCTGTTCAGGGCGGACAGGCCCTTCCTGTTCCTCATCGAGGACGCGAAGAGCGGCATGGTGCTGTTCCTGGGCCGGGTCGAGGACCCGGCCGCCGGGGGGAACTGACTAGCTTTATTCCGGCCTGAAACCGGCTTCGCTCACGGCCGCCCTTATCTCGGTAAGGGCGGTCTTTTTTTCGTCGTACTCCACGGCGAGCTCCGCCTTCTCCAGGCTGGCCTCCGCGGCCAGCACTCCGGGCAGGCGGCGCACGGCCCGCTCCACGCCGGCCTTGCAGCCGCCGCAGGTCATGCCTTTAACGGGTATCACGCTTTTCATAAGGTCACCTCTTCCTTATATTATACCCCCCGCGCGGCCGCTTGACAAGAACAATTCTAATCTGCTATACTTTCTTACATAAGAATGATTCTAATTTTATGAAGAAAGCCAAAGCCGACAAACCCGGGTTCCGCATGACGCCGCAGCGCGCGGGGATACTGCGCTTCCTGGACGGCAACAGAACGCACCCTTCGGCCGAGGACATCTACGCCCGCCTGCGCCGCAAGTTCCCGGGCATGTCCTTCGCCACGGTGTACAACACCCTGCAGAGCCTGCTGGCGCTGGGGGGGCTTACCGAGATCAAGATAGACGGGGCGCGCGCCCGGTTCGACCCGGACACCAGGCCCCACAGCCACCTGATGTGCGTGAGCTGCGGGGCCATAGCGGACCTGCCTGCCCCGCGCCTGCGCCCGGCCGGCGCCCCCAGGGGATTCAAGGTGCTGCGCTGCAACGTGGAGTTCTACGGCGTCTGCCGCGCCTGCGCCCCCGCGAAAAGCAAAAAGGAGCCGAAACCATGTCCGAAGAAAAAACGCAAGTGATAACCATAGGCGAGAAGGCGCCCTCTTTCGAGCTGGAGACTTTCGAGCCCGCCGGCTGCAAGTTCGGCAAGTTCAGCCTGGCCGACGCCGTCAAGAACAAGAAGTGGACCGTCCTGGTCTTCTACCCGGCCGATTTCACCTTTGTCTGCCCCACCGAGCTGGCCGACCTGGCGGAAAAGCACGCCGAGCTGGAGAAGCTGGGCGCCGAGGTGGTGAGCGTCAGCACGGACACCAAGTTCACCCACATGGGCTGGCAGGCGCAGGAGCGGCTGCTCAAGGACGTCAAGTACCGCATGGCCTGGGACGCCCGCGGCCGCCTGGCGCAGCTGCTCGGCGCCTACGACTACGCGTCGGGGCTGGCCTACCGCGGCACCTTTGTGATCAACCCGGACGGCGTGCTGGCCGGCGCCGAGATCAACCTTAACAACGTGGGCCGCGACATGGCGGAGCTGGTGCGCAAGATGAAGGCCTTCGTGCACACCTACCGCAACCCGGCCGAGGTCTGCCCCGCCCGGTGGAAGCCCGGCGAGAAGACGCTTAAGCCCTCCGAGAAGCTGGTGGGCAAGGTGGCCGACGAGCTGAAATAAGCTTTGCCCTTCGGGGCAAAAATAAGCAGTGATAGAGAGAGACAACCGCCCCGCGTCTTCGGATCGCGGGGCGGTTCGTTTGCGAGCGGAGCGAGCAACGACACCGCCCCCGATTCACAGATCGCGGGGCGGTTCGCTTGATGGGGACGGGGTGTGCCTTCAAGGGATGTCGCGCAGGGTGAGGCTTGCGCAAGCGCCGAGCCCGAGTGTCAAGCAGCGCGCACGGTGTGCGCGACTGCGTGCCCGAAGAAGGCACACCCCGTTCCCATCCGTGCACTTGGTATAATTAGGGGATGGAGAGCGCGGGGAACATGTATCCGATGAAGGTGGCCCTGATCTACGGGGCCAACCCGTCGGGCCATTACGCGGCCGCGCGCGCCATAGCCGAGTACCTCCCGCCCAGCATCATCGAGCCGGTATTCGTGGACCTCTCCGAGGTCTACCCCGACTTCGGGCCTTTCGTGGCCCGCGCCTACCTGCAGGTGCTCAGCAAGACCCCCGCCGTGTGGGATTACGTCTACGACAACGATTTCGTGGCCTTCGCGGCCAGCGCCTTCCGCGAGACCGTGCTGCCTTTCTCCTCGCGCAAGCTGGGCGCCCTGCTGCACAAGAAAGGCGTTACGGCCGCCGTCTGCACCCAGGCCTTCTCCGCCCTGCTCATGACCAAGAACGCCCGCCTGGCCAAGCTGCCCAAGTTCGCCGTGGTCACCGATTTCTGCGCCCACGCCTACTGGCCCGCCGCCGGCGTGGCCGCCTATTTCTGCCCCGAGAAAGGCGCCGCCGCCGCCCTGCGCGAAAAGGGCGCGCCCGCCGAGCGCGCGCACGTGACCGGCATCCCGGTGCGCAAGGAGTTCACCGCGCCGCCGCCGGATAAGGCCGCCGCCCGCCGGGCGCTGGGCCTGGCCCCGCACCTCTTTACCGTGCTGGTGACCGGCGGCAGCCGCGGCCTGGGCGGCCTGGACGAAGCCGCCGCCGCCCTGAAACCGCTGGCCGGCCGCCTGCAGGCCGTGGTGCTCTGCGGCAGCAACCGCCGCCTGCCGCGCCAGGCCGAGAAGGCCGGCCTGGCGCGGGATTTCCGCTTCGTGGAATTCACGGACTCGCCGGCGCTCTACTACGCCGCGGCCGACCTGGTGGTGGGCAAGCCCGGCGGCGTCACCGTGGCCGAGAGCATGGCCATGGGCAAGCCTTTCGTCATCTACTCCCCGCTGCCCGGCCAGGAGCAGCGCAACGCGGCCTACCTGCGCCGCCACCGCCTGGCCGACACGGCGGGGGGGCCGGAGGAGCTGGCCGCCATAGTGAAGCGCCACCTGGGCGCGCCCGGGCAGCTGGCCCAGGCGGGCCGCGCCATGCTGGCCCACGCCCGGCCGCACGCCGCGCGCGACGCCGCCGCGCGCATCATCAAGGTCCTGACCGGCAACGGGGGCTAGCCGCCCCGCGCCGGGCGTTAGACTTTTTCCGCGTGATTTTGGTATCATATACGTGAATCGGGGCGTGGCTCAGCTGGCTAGAGCGCTCGCTTCGGGTGCGAGAGATCGTGAGTTCAAATCTCACCGCCCCGATCCAAATTTCCACAAAATACTATTACGGGCCTCGGCGGTCACTGCCGGGGCCTTCCACAACTGGTTCCGGGAGGGAAGGACAGCGACCTGTTGCGCTGTCAAGAGAGTGTTGCCACCCCATATGGTTTGTTAGTATTATTTATTCCGGTTCGGATATTTATATGCGTCTAAGTTTCAGGATCTCGGGCAAGGTTCAGGGAGTGGGCTTCCGCTGGTTCGTAAAAGAGACCGCCGCAAAGCACAGGGTCTCCGGCTGGGTCCGCAACTGCCTGGACGGGGCCGTGGAGGGGGAAGCCCAGGGAGGCATCCCCGCCATAGACGGCTTCCTGAAAGAGATCCGCGGCGGCCATCCTTTCGCCAAAGTGGACGGCGCCGAAACGCAGGAGATGCTGGACCAGGAAAGCGCGGAGAAAGATTTTTACATCAAACCCACCGCTTAAAGAGGGAACATGGCAGACGAAACGGAAGACCAGGAAAAAGAAGAGGCGGCCCCCAAAGGGGAGGCCGCCGCTGAGAAGAAGCCCAAGGAAAAGCTCAGCGACATCAACATCGATTCGACCAACCAGTATATCCGCAAGATCAGCCAGATCGCGCGCCGCGTTCGGGTTGCCGAGCTGCCAGGCC
>CAYSYJ010000076.1:0-10540 GCA_964435105.1 uncultured Elusimicrobiaceae bacterium | reverse complement strand
AGTATCACATTGTCCTCGATGGTCGGGGAGACGGAGCGCAGGTCGGCCTGCACATGAAAGCGGTAATCCTCGTTGGTGATAACAAAGATATCGCGCAGCGGCAACACGGCAGCAAGGCGCTCCACCGTCTGCACCAGCAGGGATTTCCCCCCGTTGAGTTTAATGAACTGCTTTGGCAGGCCGTAGCGAGAAACCGGCCACAGTCGCGTGCCGGAACCGCCGGCCAGGATTATAGCTTTCATCTTAAACGTCCTGCGGGCGCACGTTCACGGCCCGCCCGTTCTTCCAAATGGCCACCGGGCGGCCATTGCGCTTGTGCTCGGAGATAGCTTTACGTACCGCCGCTTTTATGGCGATTTCGGCCTTGTCCTGAATGGTTAGACGCTTTTTCATAGTTTAAATCCCTTTGAAATGCGCGAATAGATGAACTCGTCCTCTATTTGTATCACGTCTTTTGCGCCTTTTGCCGCCAATACCGGCCTGAGTCCGGAATTATCGAAAAGCATCCAGTTGTGCGCAGAGCGGGCGTATATGCCAAAAAAATTGGAGACAGACCGCTCGAAACGGCGGAACACATCCGCGGAGGGCACATCATGGCCTCCGTCCGCCACCCGGTTTTTGATCCGCAAGATGGAAAGTTGCGGCGCAGGAACCCAGAGAAAATAAAGGTGCACATTATATCCCGCCGCCTCAAGGGCCCGAAAAAGCCGCAGGTGGGTTTTGCCGGCCAGCGTGGTCTCAAAGCCAAAATCTTCGCCTGCACCGGAGAATTCCCGTATACGGCTCTGCACCAGCCGGCCGGCGCGTATAGCCGCCGCCTCGGGGTCGAATGGTGAGAGGCCTTGAGCTATCATGTCGGCATTTACGAAATTGGGACACTTGGCGTAGTTGGGCAGGAACTCCCGGGCAAAAGTCGTCTTTCCCGAACCATTCGGGCCGGCGACTACATAGACATTCCGGGATCTGCTCATTATTTAAAAGCGCTTTCAGCCCCTGGCCTCGCGCTCTGCGCGCTTCAGGTCGGCCTCGGTCATTATCCGCACCAGTTCTTCAAATTTGGTTTTGGGTTTCCAACCTAGCTCCCTTTTGGCCTTGGCCGGGCTGCCCAGCAGCAGTTCAACTTCGGCCGGGCGGAAGAACTTGGGGGATATCTCCACTATAACTTTGCCGGTTTTGCGGTCACGCGCCTTCTCGTTAACGCCTTTGCCGCTCCAGGCCAGGTCGAAGCCGGCGTAGCGCGCGGCGTGGTTAATAAGTTCGCGCACGGTATGCGTCTCCCCGGTGGCGAGCACATAGTCTTCGGCCTTTTTCTGCTGCAGCATCAGCCACATGCCTTCCACGTATTCCTTGGCGTAGCCCCAATCGCGCTTGGCGTCTATATTGCCTACGGTGATCTTGTCCTGCAGGCCGTACTTGATGCGGGCCAGGCCCAGGGTCATCTTGCGTGTGATGAACTCCGCGCCGCGCATGGGGCTCTCGTGGTTAAAGAGTATGCCGGAGCAGGCGAACATGTTGTAGGACTCGCGGTAATTCTTGACTATCCAGTGGCCGTAAAGTTTGGCCACGCCGTAAGGGCTGCGGGGATAGAAAGGGGTGGTTTCTTTCTGGGGTATTTCCTGCACCTTGCCGAACATCTCGGAGGTGGAGGCCTGGTAGAAGCGGGCCTTGGGGTGGCGGGTACGCACCGCTTCCAGCAGGCGCAGCACGCCGAGGCCGTCCACATTGCCGGTCAGCAGGGGCTGGGCGAAAGAGGCTTGGACAAAACTCTGGGCCGCCAGGTTGTAGATCTCGTCCGGTTTTACCCGGTCTATGACGTCGATCACATTGCTGGTTTCGAGGAGGTCCATGTCTATCTCCTCGATCTGGCCGGCTATGCCCATTTCAGTCAGGCGCCAGCCGGCGCCCTCGCCGCTGCGGCGGTCCGCGCCATAAACCTTGTACCCCTTTTCGAGAAGGAGCTTGGAAAGGTAAGAGCCGTCCTGACCGCGTATGCCGGTTATCAAAGCTTTTTTCATGATGCTCCAGTGTTTTAACCCAAATAGAAAACCACGACGTTAAGCGGCGTATTGTTAACTATATTATAGCAAAGCCCCGGGGGACCGGGGAACAGGCGGGGTTAGACCATCAATTCAAGGCCGTCTTTGGCGGCTATGGCCTTGGGGAAAGTACGGCGGGCCAGGCGCAGGGCTTTGGCGCGCAGGGCGGGTTTGTGGTAGCGCTCGGCCGAGAAATGGGTCATGGCCAGGCGCTTAGCTCCGGATTCTACCGCCAGTTTTGCGGCAGTTTCAGGGTTGAAATGCGGCCACAGCGGGTTATGCTCGCCGGGCAGGTGGGCGCATTCGGTTATGAGCAGGTCGGCCCCGCGGGCCAGTTCCAGCGCGTTCGGACAATAACCTGTGTCGGTGCAGTAGGTCAGCACCTTTCCCCCCAGCTCCAGGCGGTAGCCCAACACGGGGTCGGCGTGCACCAGCGGCAGGGCGGTCAGCTTAAAGGGCAGCTTCTTTATCTCCGACGGCAATTCCAGAACTTTTACCGGATAGGGCAGGCTCTTTAAAGGCACGGTAAAAGGGCGGGCCACGAATTGGCCCAGCACCTTGCGGCCGCCCTTCTGCACGCAGATGGTGAGGTCTTTCTTAAAACGGAACTTGACCAGCGTGTGCAGGCCGGCGATATGGTCTATGTGGTAATGGCTGAGCAGGATATAAACCGGCTTATGCCCGTCGAAATATTGGTTGAGCCGGTGCAGGCCGTAGCCGGCGTCGAGCACGATATCGTACTTAGGGGTCTTTACCAGCGTGCAGATGGTATTGCCGGTGCCGGTATCGTACCAGCCATTGGTGCCGAGAAAGACGACTTTCATCTGGTATAGTTCTTTTTCAGCCAGTTGCGGTAAGCGCCGGTCTTTACGTTCTTTACCCAGCCGCCATTGGCCAGGTACCAGGCCACGGTGCGCTCCAGGCCTTCTTTGAAGGTAACGGAGGGCTTCCAGCCCAATTCCCGGCGTATTTTTAAGAAATCTATGGCGTAGCGCCTGTCATGGCCGGGGCGGTCTTTTACATAGGTGATAAGCTGCAGGTACTTCTTCCCCCCAAGGGCGGGATTGGCGGCCGAAGGCGCCTGGCGCTCCAGCGCGGCGCAGATGCCTTTTACCACGTCGATATTGTATTTCTCGCTGGCCCCGCCCACATTATAGGTTTCCCCCACACGGCCCTTGTTCATGACTCGCCAGATGGCCGCGCAGTGATCCTCGACGTAAAGCCAGTCGCGCACCTGCAGGCCGTCGCCGTAAACCGGAAGGGGCTTGCCTTCGAGCGCGTTCAGGATAACGAGCGGGATCAGTTTCTCAGGGAAATGATAAGGCCCGTAATTATTGGAGCAGTTGGAGATGCTGACCGGCAGGCCATAGGTGTGGTGATAGGCCATCACCAGGTGGTCCGAGGAGGCCTTGGAGGCGGAATAGGGGCTGCGCGGGTCGTAAGGCGTGGTTTCTTTGAACTTGCCGGTCTTACCAAGGGACCCGTAAACCTCGTCGGTGCTGACGTGATGGAAGCGCACGTCCTTGCGGCCGGCCCAGGCCTGGCGGGCGGTCTCGAGCAAGGCGAAGGTGCCGTGTATATTGGTCTCGACGAAATCCTTGGGGCCGAAGATAGAACGGTCCACGTGGCTCTCGGCGGCGAAATGCGCCACCATGGAGGGCTGGTACTTTTTGAATAGCTGCCCTACCAGTTTGAAGTCGCAGATATCGCCCTTAACGAAAACATAACGGCCCTTATAGGCCTTGGCCACGTCGGAGAGGTTCTCCGGGTTGCCGGCATAGGTCAACTTATCCAGGTTGATCATGCGGCCCTTGAAGGCGGTTTTCTCCAGCACATAGCGGATGAAATTGGAGCCGATGAACCCGGCCCCGCCAGTGACAAGGATATTTCCGCTATGCGCCATCAGGCCGCCAGCCGCCTCAGGTAGGCGCCGTAAGAGTTATGGCCGGCCGCTGCGGCAAGGCGCCGCAGTTGGCGCGCGTTTATGAAGCCCATATTATACGCGACCTCTTCCACGCAGGCGATCTTCAGACCTTGGCGCCTTTCCATTGTGGCCATGAAATTCCCCGCCTCGAGCAGACTTTCGCAGGTGCCTGTGTCCAGCCAGGCGTGGCCGCGGCCCAGCAGCTCCACGTTTAGGGCGCCGCGCTTCAGGTAGGCCTTGTTCACGTCGGTGATCTCGAGTTCCCCGCGGCGGCTGGGGCGGATGGTCTCAGCCAGCCGCAGGACGGTGTTAGGATAAAAATAGAGCCCGGTCACGGCGAAATTGCTCTTGGGCCTGGCCGGCTTCTCGTCTATAGCCACCGCCTTGCCCGACTTGGTGAAGGTCACCACGCCGTAACGTTCAGGATCGTTCACGTAATAGCCAAAAACGGTAGCTTTTTTCTTTTTTGCGGCGGCGACGGCGCTGCGCAGAAGCGCAGGCAGGCCGTGCCCGTAGAAGACATTATCTCCCAGCACCAGGCAGACGTCGTCCGAGCCCACGAAAGCGTTGCCGATGACAAGGGCCTGCGCTACACCCTCGGGCCGGGGTTGCGGCGCGTAGGACAAGTTCAGCCCCCACTGTGAACCGTCGCCGAGCATTTCGCGAAAGCGCGGCAGGTCCTTAGGCGTGGAGATTATCAGGATATCCCGGATGCAGGCCAGCATAAGCACCGACAGCGGGTAATATATCAGCGGCTTATCATAGACCGGCAGCAGCTGCTTGCAGACGGCGCTCGTTACCGGGTAAAGCCGGGAGCCGTGGCCTCCGGCCAGTATTATCCCCTTCATTAAGTCCCCCTAAAAAACTTCCTTTAAGAACGGCAACGTCTTATCCTTGGGCGAGAGATTGGGCCTCTTGCAAGGCCAGTTCACGGCGAGGTCGGGGTCGTTCCAGCGAATACCGGCATCATGCGACGGGGCGTACTCCCTGGAACACTTGTACATGACCTCGGCCTTGTCGGTAAGGGCGTAAAAGCCGTGGGCGAAGCCCTCGGGGATATAGAGCATGAGGCCGTTAGCCTCGGAGAGCTCTATGGCGTAGGCCCGGCCGAAAGTGGGAGAGTTGGGGCGCAGGTCGGCGGCGACCTCAAAAATTCGGCCCCTGCCGCAGCGCACCAGTTTGGCCTGGGCATGCGGGGCGCGCTGATAATGCAGCCCGCGCAGAACGTTCCGGCGCGAGACGGAGCGGTTCTCCTGCACGAAAAGGGTCTTTATGCCGGCCTTGCGGAATTCGGTGGCCTTGTAGTTCTCGGAGAAAGTGCCGCGAGCGTCGCGGCCGGTCTCCGGCCGCACCACCAGCAGGCCCTTGATGGGCGTCTTTATGAATTCGAATTTCATCGTCGGCGTCTTAGCTCCCCTCGCAGTTAAGATTCTAACAATTATATAGATAGCGGGACAAAACCCGCGCGCAGGCGGCGCTGCACAAGTAAGAACTATACCCAGCCCGGCAACTCGATATCCGACTCCGGCACGTTAAAGAAGTCGCGCTCTACCGTATTCAGGTTCCCGACATACCGCGGCAGGTCCTGCGCCCGGGCGTCCGTGGAGTAGCAATCCACGGCGTCCCTGAACCGCTCAAGCAGGCGGGCATGGGGCAGCAGCCCCCTTGAAAGAACGGCGCGGATATCGGTAACGTCGTTGGCGTTAAAGCGTTTAAGCTTGCTTACGACCACGTCGGCGATATCGAGCACGCTCAACTGACAGCGCTTAAGGCCCTTAAGGCCGACGAAAGGGTGGAAAAGCGGTTTCTGCGGCAGAAAAGGCAGCGCCTCCCCCACTATGTCCAGGTAGAGGCCGTATTTCGTGTGGAGCTTTGATCCCTTGCCGGCCAGGGCCAGCAGTTTCTCACGCACGGGCCCCGCCAGGTCCGCGGCCTCCAGGATGTCGCTATCCTTGGTGCCGCGCTCATAGCCGGCCTGCAGCATAAGCGCGGCGGAGCCGATTATCCGCATCCGCACCTTATCCGGAGGCGGCGCCAGACCGCGGTCCAAGTCGCGAAAAAACTCTTTTATCAGCTCCACGCGCCCTCCCGCAGGGCGTCTACAAAATCGTCTGTCTTCAGGCGGGTGACCACCCCCCACTTTCTGGCCAGCGGGTCAGCCCCGGCCAGGACCTGTTGCAGGGTCTCCTCGCTGATAATGTCCCGGTCCAGTATATCGTATGACCGGCCCGCGCGGCCGGCGGGCCAATGGGCCAGCGCATTGCGCAGGAGCAACGCCGCCCGACGGCGGCGGAGTTCCCCTTCGGAGGAGCGCGCCGGGCCGGTCTTACCCAGCGCCGTCAGCGTACTGTCGAGCAGCCAGCCGAGCCTGCGTTCCAGGCCGGCCTCGGCCAGTTTGAGCCTCAGGGCGCCAAGGTTGAGGGCATCCGCCTGCCTGACTATCACGGGGGCAAGCGCGGTGATCTGCCGCGGGGACAGGGCCGCGGCCAGGGCCGCCGCCACCGCTTCCGCGGGCTCCCTCAAACGCTCGGTAGGGACGACGCCGCCTTCGCGGAGATGGCCGGCCCCCAGACGCGCCAGCGCGCTCTGCAACTGCGGCTCAGGCGACGCGCCGGACGGCAGGAAATAATCCAACGGCACGTTAAAAGTGGCAAGAACGGCCAGCAACTGCTCGGCGCTGAAGGACCCCTCCCCCCTCTCTATCTCCGAGAGCCGGTTCTGGGAGAGCCCGAGCAGCGCGGCGAAACGGGCCTGGGTCCAGCGCCGCTCCAGGCGCAGGGCGCGTATCCTGGCCGCGATGCGGCTCCTGTATTGCGGCAATCCTTGATCTCTCATATCGGTATGCCGATATTATTATCGGTATACCGATATTATAGCAGGGGGCCTCCTGTAAGTCAAGGGGCCGCGCAGGCCTTAATCGCCCTAAAAAGAACGAAATTCGCCTATTCCGGCACCCCGTCACTACGCTGTCGGGGAGACCTGCTATAACATTACGGGGCGGTTGAGGGAGGCAATATGCTTTATCTTTACCTGGACGAAAGCGGGGACCTTGGATTCGACTTCATAAATAAAAAGCCGAGTTCGTTCTTTACTATCTGCGTGCTCGCTATAAGGGGTCACGAGTAAAGCAGAGCGCTGGCTTCCCTCGTAAGGGCTGTAGCCAAGAGGAAACTGGCCCCCTCCAGGCGCAAACCCCCTCCGGAATTGAAAGGCAGCGGCACCACGCTGGAAGTAAAGCGGTTCTTCTACAGGAAACTGCAGCACCTCGATTTCAAGCTCTACTCTGTCACCATCAATAAGAAGCGGCTGGTGGGCCGGCTAATGGAGGACAAAGAACGCATCTACAACCACCTGGCCCGGATGACGCTTGAGCGGGTGGATTTCAAGGACACGGCCGTGCGTGTGATAATGGCCGTTGATATGTTCGCCTGGGGCATATTCAGGAAATACGAGGCGCAAGACAGGGGGTGGTTCGATATTTTCAGGGAGAAGATGGCTTTCGAGAAACTTTATCTCCCTTAAAAAGAACGAAGAGCGCGCCGATCAGGCTTAACGTCCGGGCTCTTACCCACACTATGGAAGGAAACACCCGGAACCACCTGAAACGGTCTTACCGCTCTTCAAAAATAGTATAGCACAGGGGTTTTCTGCCGTCAACGGCAGGAAAAGCCCTATTTATTGAGCAGGACTATGTCGGTGCGCTGCTGGGCGTAGGAATCCTCCTGGCCTTCGGCGGCCAGCAGGTTCTCCGGTGACATCAGCGTTTTCTTGAGGAAATCCTTTACGAGGTCGGCCTGCTGGTCGGCCAGGTCCTTGGTCTGGGCGTAAACCTTAACGCGCAGGGGCATATTGTAGTAGCGGCGCTTTATGAGGTCGCCGGTGGCGGCGAGCAGGGCCTCCCCCTCCTTTTTGTCCAGGGCGCGGGCGCTCTTGTTTGGGCCGAACAGGGCCGCGGAATCCAGGCTGATGGTGAGGTTGGCGCCTTTCTGGTAGACGATGGCGGTGAACTTGACCAGTTCGCCTATGATGGTCTTGGGGGAGCCGTATTCGTCCACGAAAACATATACCGGCGCGTAGCTGTGGCCGGCGCGCACCCATTCGCGGGCGTCGTTCTCGCCGCTCCAGGTGAGGCTTTCCGGGGGCAGGCCGGCGCCGGAGTACTTGTGGAAGATCTTCCCCTCCTCGTCGGTGACGGAGAGGGTCCACTGCAGGTCCTTGGAGTTCTTCTCGTTGTAGTTGCGGCTGAAGAGCTCCTCGAACTTGCGGCGCGGGTAGAAGGTGATCACGGTCCTGTCGCTGAAGGAGGTGCGCCAGGGCTTTACTACGCGTGCGCTCTGCAGGCGCTCGGGGTGGTTGCGCGAGAAGCTCACGAAGTCCGCGGACTCGAAGCGGAACAGGTTCTTGTCCGAGGCGAGCGACGGGGCTATGCTCTCGAACTTGTCGGCCTTGACCTTGAGCGGCGGCTTGCGGGTGCGCAGCTCGTCGGAGGACTCGGACTTTATCACGACCTCCTCGGGCACTTCGTTGTAGGTGGCGGTGGAGGCATCCTGGGCGGCCGCGGGGGCCGCGCAGAAGAGGAGGAGGGCTAGGGTTTTGAGCATATGGTCCTTAATCGGCGAGGAACCTGAAAGTGATGACGCCCCACTGCTTGGAGGCGGGGCCGCCTACCGGTTCGAAGCTCCAGCGCTTTATGGCGTCCAGGGCCAGGCGGTCCAGCGCGCCGTAGCCGGAGGTCTTCTCCACGGCGGCGTTGTCCAGCACGCGGCCGGAATTGTCGACGAAGAACTTTATGGAGACGGCGGCCTCCAGGATGCCGCGGTCGCGGGCCCAGTCGGGGAATTGCGGGGCGTAGTATTTGACCACTTTACGCCGGGAAAGCGGGCCGGTGATCTCCAGGCGCTGCGGGGCGGCGTCGGCCTGGCGCAGGCTTTCATTATGGCGGGAGCCGCCCAGGGCGGCGGCGGAAATTACGGGAGCCTCGCGGCGGGCCACGGGGGCGGCGGCGCTCTGGGCCTCGGCCAGGCGCTGCGGGGCCGCGGCGATAGCGGGCTGGCGGCGGGCGCTGGCCACTTCGCCCTGGCGCTCGGCCAGGGCCTGTGGCCCGGCCTGGGAGCGGCGGGCGCGGTCCACGGCCATATTGAGTTCCTGCATGGTCTGGGGGCGCACGGCGGGGCCGGCGTCCTCGAACTTGAGGCCCTGCGGCAGGGAAGGCGCCTTTTTGAGGCCGACCTCCTCGAGCTCGATGCGCGGGGCCATGGCCTGGGCGGAGCGCTCGGCCTTGATGTCCAGGCCGGCGTCCTTGGCTGAGGCCACGCGGCCGCCGGCGTCCATCTCGAGCTTCTGGGCCTGGTTCACGCGGCCGGAGCGTTCGGTCAGCGCCTTGGGCAGGTCCATGGAGGGGCGGCGGCGGTCCGGGGTCTTGATGTCCAGCGTGGGGAGCTTGGGCGCCTCTGGCGCGGCTATCTTGGGGATAACGGGCAGGGCGAGCTTGAGAAAATTGAGGGTCTTGTTCTCGGGCTTTACCTGGGCCTCTTTCTCCTGCATGATGAGGTCCACGTTGGAGAGCACGATATTGCGGGTGGAAGGGCCCGACAGGACGAAATGCCAGTAAAGCAGGAACAGCAGCGCGTGGAAACCCACCGACGCGATGATGGAATAATTTACCGCTTTGCCGTCGCCCTGGTACATTACTTTTTCTTCTGCTCCGTGGCTATGGTTATGCCGGTGGCCCCGGCCTCTTTGGCGCGCTGCATGGTGTCGGTCAGGATACCGTAGGGGGCCTCGGCGTCCGCCTTGATGACCACCAGGCGGGCGGCGCCCTCCTTGAGGGTCTTGTCCAGGCCCTCCAGGAAAGCGGCCGGCTCCGTGTAAAGCTTTTCGTTGACGGCGTACTTGCCGCCGGCGGAGATGGTGACCACCACCTTGTCTTTCTCCTCCCCCTCCTGGGTCTTGGCCTGGGGCAGGGTGACCTTGAGCGGCGGCTCGCTGAGCAGCGGCGCGGTGACCATGAAGATGATGACCAGCACCAGGCAGACGTCCACCAGCGGGGCCACGTTTATGCCCGTCATCATCGTATCGTCGTTCTCGGTGCGGAATTTCATATCAGTTGCGCATCAGCGCCAGTTTGAGGGCGCCGGCCTGGCGGGCCTCGTCCATGAGGGCCACCACCTGGCCCACCCGGTTCTCGGTATCGGCCTTCACTATCACGAATTTGTCGGGGCTTTTCTCCAGGGCGTTGGCCACGGCCTGCGGGTAGGCCTCCCGCGCCACCTCGGCGCCGTTGAGGGTGAGCCGGCCTTCCCGGGAAAGCTTCACCTGCACGCTGTCGGACACGGAGACCTTGCCCACCTGCGCGCTGGCCTTGGACTGCAGCACCTTGATGCCGGCCTGCAGGGCGAAGGGCGCCACGGCCATGAAGATGATGACGAGCACCAGCGACACGTCCACGAGGGGCGTGAGGTTGATGTCCGTTATCGGGTCTTCCGAATTATTGGCTGAGACGCCCATGTGCTCTTACTTGGCCTCCAGCATTATTAGCAGGCGCGCGGAGAAGATCTCCAGCTCGCTGCTGATGACCTTG
>CAYSYJ010000075.1:7246-10957 GCA_964435105.1 uncultured Elusimicrobiaceae bacterium | reverse complement strand
CCTGCCGGAGAACCTCGTCGAGAGCGAGCTGTTCGGTTACGAGCGCGGCGCCTTCACCGGCGCGGACCGCCGCAAGCCCGGCCTGTTCGAAACCGCCTACGGCGGCACGCTTTTCCTCGACGAGATCGCCAACCTCACCACCGCCACCCAGGCCAAGCTCCTGCGCGTGCTCGAGGAGCGGCGCATCCGCCACCTCGGCGGCAAGAAGGATATCCCCGTGGACACCCGCGTGATAGCGGCGGCCAACAAGGACCTGCCGGCCTGCATCAAGGAGGGCTCTTTCCGGGAGGACCTCTACCACCGCCTTAACCAGTTCACGCTCAAGGTGCCTTCCCTGGCCGAGCGCAAAGAGGATATTCCCGCGCTGGCGGCTTTCTTCCTCAAAGAGGCGGAGAAGCTGGTGAACAAGAAAGTCGAGAGCATTTCCGATTCGGCCCTGGCCGCCCTGACCGACTATGCCTGGCCGGGCAATGTGCGCGAACTTAAGAACGTCATCACTCGCGCGGCGCTGCTCAGCGGGGGGGAAATACTGCCGGCCCACCTTGGGCTTGGCGGTGAAGCGCCCGCCGCCGCCAGGCCTTCCGCCCCGGCCAGCCTGGACATGAAAGAGAATTTGCGCGCCGCCCGCGCCGAGACCGAGCGCCGCCTGATAAAGGCCGCCC
This sequence comes from uncultured Elusimicrobiaceae bacterium, assembly GCA_964435105.1. Lineage (GTDB taxonomy): Bacteria > Elusimicrobiota > Elusimicrobia > Elusimicrobiales > UBA9959 > UBA9959. Next base: position 10,295 of record CAYSYJ010000075.1, on the reverse strand, counting down.
TGGCCGAGACAGGCGGCAATAAAGTGAAGGCCGCCAAGCTCCTATCCATAGATCGTAAAGCCCTTTACGACAAGATAAAAACCTACTCGATAGAATAAATGTGGATTATTTTCTACAATATTGTGTAGAAAATAATCTACATTGTGGATTTTTATCTACAATTCCAGTTAACAAGAATTTCACTTTTTCGTAGTCTTTCCTTATCAGTAGCTTACCTATAATCTAAACAGATCCGTAAAAGGCAACTTGGCAAAGTCGTTGCTATGTAACTCTTTTGGAGAGTATAGATGAAAATTTCATTCCTTATCACTGACGCCCCCGGAGGCATTATGAAGACGCTCAAATACACCCTGGCTGCCATGGCCGCGGCGCTGCTATTGCCCGCGCTCGCGGCGGCGGCGCCGCTGCTGATAAACTACCAGGGCCGCCTGGTGGATACGGCCGGCAACCCGCTGACCGGCGTCCAGAGCATACGCTTCAGCGTGCATGACGCCGCCAGCGCCGGCGCCGAGCTCTGGAACGAGACCCAGAACGTCACTCCCGACAACGGCATCTTCGGCGTGGCCCTGGGCAGCGTGAACCCGCTGCCGGCCTCGGTCTTCGCCTCCGACAGCCGCTACCTGGAGGTCAAGATCGGCGGCGACGCTCCCCTGGCTCCCCGCACCAGGCTGCTCTCCACCCCCTACGCCCTCTACACCGCCAACCTCGGCTCCTCCGGCTCCTCGGCCCTGATCTCCACCGACACCGTGATGTCCAATTCCCAGCTGCAGCTCGGCAACTTCTCCACCCTGCCCGGCGGCATGGGCGAGGGCGCCGTCGTTTACGATTCCGTGTCCAAGCAGATCAATTTCTGGAACGGCACCGCCTGGACCGCGCTCGCGGCCGGCGGCGTGTCCCCGTGGTCTTCCGCGGCCGACAAGGTCATCCTGGTCGACGGGCAGAAGAGCGTGGGCGTGGGCACCGGCAGCCCCCTCTACAAACTTCATGTCTCCAGCGCCGCGGGCGAGACCGGGGAGATCCTGGTGGTTTCCACCGGCACTTCCGATATTTTCCGCGTCAACGGTTCCGGCGAGGTGCACGCCAATAAGTTCTACGGCGACGGCTCCGCCCTGACCGGCATAGTCACTTCCGACAAGGTGCTCAAGACCGGCGACACCATGACCGGCACCCTGGTGATGGACGCGGCCACGGCCTTCGGCACCAGCCTGCAGCAGGCGCTGGTCTTCTCCACCCATGTTTATGTGCAGGACGCCCAGCTGCGCCTCGGCAATTTCCCTTCCGCCCCGGCGGCCTACCTGGCCGGCGCCGGCGCCGTGTATTTTAATACCGGCGACGACACCATCTACGTCTCCAACGGCTCCTCCTGGAACCCGCTGGCTTCCGGCGGGGCCAGCCCCTGGACCGCGGGCGGCGGCGCCGTCACGCTCATCTCCGCCACCAACCTGGTCGGCGTGGGCAAGGCCCCGGCCGAAAAGCTGGACGTCGCCGGCACCATAAACGCCGATTTCGGCGTTCACGCGGCCACCATGGTGGTGACCAATACCGGCGCCTCGGCGCTGGACGTGGCCGGCGGTATTAACGCCGGCACCGACAATATCGGCATAGTCGACGCCACCGGCCGCATCCCCGGGCTCTCCGGTTCTTATTTCGCCAGCGTCGACGGCTCCGCCCTCACGGCTCTCACGGCGGGCAATATTTCGGCCGGCACGCTGGGCGCGGGCGTGGTGGCGTCTTCGGTGCCCGCCGGCAATATCGGCGTGGGCCTGCTGGGCGCGCAGGTGGTGGCCTCCTCCGTGGCCTTCGGTTCTATCTATGACGGGGCCATCGTTTCCATGTCCTCTTCCAAGCTTTCCGGCGCCCTGCCCGTACTGGACGGTTCGGCGCTGACCGGCGTGACCGCCTCCGGCGTGGCCGCCGAGGACGTCGCGGCCGGCACGCTGGGCGCCCTGGTGGAGGCTTCCTCGGTGCCCGCCGCCAATATCGGCGTGGGCTGGCTGGGCGCCGAGGTGGTGGCCTCATCCGTGGCCTTCGGTTCTATCTATGACGGGGCCATCGTTTCCATGTCCTCTTCCAAGCTTTCCGGCGCCCTGCCCGTACTGGACGGTTCGGCGCTGACCGGCGTGACCGCCTCCGGCGTGGCCGCCGAGGACGTCGCGGCCGGCACGCTGGGCGCCCTGGTGGAGGCTTCCTCGGTGCCCGCCGCCAATATCGGCGTGGGCTGGCTGGGCGCCGAGGTGGTGGCCTCTTCCGTGGCCTTCGGGTCGGTTTACGACGGTGCAATAGCCGGCGTGAGCGCCTCCAAGCTCTCCGGCACCATCGCCTCCTCGCTGCTGAGCGGCACTTATTCCAACGCCCTCACTTTCGGGTCGGCCGCCGGCGGTCCCATCAGTATTTCCACCGACGTGGCGGCCGCGGGTATGGTCAAGGTAGGCGCTTTCGCCTCCGCTCCCAGCCCCGCTTCGCCCGGCGCGGGTTCTATCTTCTATAACGCCGGCGACTCCACTCTCTACGTCTCCAACGGCGCCTCCTGGGCCCCGCTGGCCTCCGGCGGCGCCAGCCCCTGGACCAGCGCCGCGGGCGATACCACCCTTGTCACCGGCACCGACGACGTGGGCATAGGCGTCGTCCCCACCGAGAAACTGCATGTGGCCGGCAATATCAAGGCCACCGGCGTCATCATAGCCGGCAGCGGGCCGAACACCATAACCACCGCGGCCGGCCTGCTCGACGCTACCAAGCTGACCAACGGAGTCTCGCCGCTGCTAGTGGACCTCTCCACCGTGACCGCGGCCCTGAACGGCAAACTGGCCAGCAATTCGGTGATACCGCTGAGCCAGGTGGCCGGCGTGGCCGCTTCCACCGACACCGTCGCCGGGGCGCGCATAGCCAACTTCTTCTCCTCGACGAACACCGTGCCCGGCACGCACGTGGACTTCAGCACGGTGACCACCGCGCTTAACGGCAAACTGGCCAGCAACGCGGTGATCCCGCTCGGCCAGGTGGCCGGCGTGGCCGCTTCCACCGACACCGTCGCCGGGGCGCGCATAGC
>CAYSYJ010000075.1:6924-7146 GCA_964435105.1 uncultured Elusimicrobiaceae bacterium | reverse complement strand
CAACTTCTTCTCGTCGACGAATACCGTGCCCGGCACGCATGTCGACTTCAGCACGGTGACCACCGCGCTTAACGGCAAGCTGGCTTCCAATGGCGACGGGTCCTCTCTGACCAACTTGACTCCCTCCAATATGGACGCGGGCACCCTGCCCGGCGATGTCGTGGCCTCCTCCGTGCCCGCGGCGAACGTGGGCGTGGGCTGGCTGGGCGCCGAGGTGGTGGC
>CAYSYJ010000075.1:0-6824 GCA_964435105.1 uncultured Elusimicrobiaceae bacterium | reverse complement strand
CGGACGTGGTGGCCTCCTCCGTGCCCGCGGCGAACGTGGGCGTGGGCTGGCTGGGCGCCGAGGTGGTGGCTTCGTCCATCGCCGTGAACGGCGTGCATACCGGCGCCCTCGCCGACGGCGCCGTCACCAGCGCCAAGATAAACGACCTGGCGGCGACCAAGATAACCGCCGGCACGCTGGGCTCGGACGTGGTGGCCTCCTCCGTGCCCGCGGCGAACGTGGGCGTGGGCTGGCTGGGCGCCGAGGTGGTGGCTTCGTCCATCGCCGTGAACGGCGTGCATACCGGCGCCCTCGCCGACGGCGCCGTCACCGACGCCAAGATCGGCGGCATGGCCGCCTCCAAGCTTACGGGCAGCCTGCCGGAGGCGCTGCGGGTTTTCTCCGACGCGAACTGCGACTCGCTGACTCCCGCGAACAAGGGGCAGTTCTGTTACGATACGACCCTGAACATGCTCAGTATTTCCACCAGCACCGAGGTCGGCGGTTATGCGGGCATCGCCATGGACGTGCTGACGACCTGGTGAGCGGGATCGGGGCTGATAAAGGATTATGCCGACTGGAAAGATGAAACTCAAACTGGCGGCCGCCGCGCTGATCTGCGGCGCGGCCCCGCTTTTCGCCGCGGGCGGCCTGGAGACCCAGGCCGTCACCGGCGGGCTGGGTATTTCCAGCGGCACAGCCAAGGTGCTCGAGTCGGTGGTGGGGGAAAGTTCCGGCATAGAGATGTCCGGTTCCTCGAAACGGCTGCTTTCCGGCCACGCTTCGAACAGCCACAGCCCCGGCGTGCCCTATGACCTCGTGGCCACCACGCAGCCCGTGGGCGAAGGCCAGGTGCGCGTCGGCTGGACCGCCGTCGGGCGCGACGGCTTCCGCGGCCAGGCCGCCGACGTGGTGGTGAAGATCGCCACTTTCCCGGTGACTTACGCCAACTATGACGGCATCGTGACCTCCCTGACGGTGACCGCCCTCAGCACCGGTTCCGTCCATATCAGCACCTATTCGCACCTGGTGCCCGGCCCGGAGTACTATACCGCCCTGCGCGTGCGCGACGCCGCGGGCATTTACGGGCGCCTGTCCTCGACCGCCGCTTTCCATACTACCGCCATAGCCCCCGACCCGGTCACCTCCCTGACCCTCCAGTCCTCCACCGGCGGGGCCATAACCCTGCTCTGGAGCATGACCGGCGACGACGCCGCGGGCGGCAATTTCGACGGCGGGGCTATCCGCATAGACTATTCGAGCAACCCGGCCCACGCCTTCTCCAGCGCCACCTATATAACCCAGCTTTCCACCACGGCCCTGGCCGCCTCGGCCCAGGCCTTCGGCATCACCGGGCTGCCGGGTAATACGGCCTACTACGCCCGCGTCTACCTGGGCGACGACGTTACCGTCTTCAGCGGGCTCGGCAACCTGGCGACCCTCGTGACCATGGCCTACCCGCCCACGCCCGCCGGCTTCTCGGATATGAGCAGCGACGGCTTCGCCGTGGATTATGCCGGCGATAACGCGCCGGGCACCGAGTATTTCGTGCAGGTCTCCAGCTACGCGGACTTCTCCTTCGCGCACAGTTCGGGTTGGATAACCACCTCGTCCGCCGCCTTCAGCGGGCTGGATACGAACATGACCTATTACGCCCGCGGCAAGGCCCGCAACAGCTCCGCCGTGGAGACCGTCTACGCCGACCTCGGCGAGCTGGCGCTTACGCTGAACGTAGCCAAGCCCGCGGTGCCGGTGGCCACCGGTACCGTCTCCGGCTCCAACTTCACGGTCTCGTGGGTCCCGGTGCTCTACGACGTCTACGGCGGCACCACCAGCCTCAAGCGCTACGAGGTCTACCGCAGCACCTCCATCTCCGGCACGCCGGAGCTGGTGGCCTCGCCCTCCAGCGCCACCTTCAGCTATACGGAGGCCATCGCCGGCACGCGGTGGTACTACGTGAAGTCCGTGGACCGCTACAACCTCAGGAGCGACCCGTCCGTGTGGCTGCGCAATTCGGGCGAGCAGGCCCGCGTCGTGGCCGACGACGCCAGGGCCGCGGCCGACGTGTCGCAGGAGATCGCCGCCGAACTCGGGGCCGCGGGCCTCTCCCCCAGGCTGGAGCGCCAGGCGCAGTACGAGAGCGGCCTGACCGTGGCCTCCTACAGGCTCTATTTCCTGACCTCCATCGGCGAGGAGCGCGTGGGGCTGGACTTCCCGGCCGACGTGGCGCTGACCGTGCCGGTCACGCGCAACGGCGCGGTGACCATAGCGGGCGCCAGGCCCGAGGCCTCCTACACGGCCTACGACTACGCCGTCTACTATTTCAACGGCGTGGAGGACGTGCGCATAGGCGGCGTCGTGGACCCCGCCAGCGGCAGCATAACGGTCATGACCCGCAAGACCGGCGTCTTCAAGGTCAAGCAGGTGGTGCGGCCGCAGTCCTTCCGCATCACCCAGACCGTGCCGCGCAAGATCTTCACGCCCAACGGCGACGGCGTGTGGGACGAGTTCAATATCATCTACGAGAACCCCGAGGGCCTGGCCATCTCCGGGGCCAAGGTCTACGACCTGAGCGGCGCCGAAGTGGCCTCGCTGCGGGCCGGCAATTACAACTCGGAAGCTTCCCTGGCCTGGGACGGCAGGAAAGGCTCCGGGAAGGCCCCGGCCGGCATCTATATATACCAGTTCAAGGCGGGAGACAAATATTACAACGGCACGGTGGTGCTTGCCCGCTAGCGGGCCGTACCCCACGGCGGCATAATTAGGTAATATTTATGAAACAGGCGGAAGGTAGAATCGTTAGTGTGGAAAAAGCGCTGCTGGTGCTGCTTTCCGTTATTGTATTTTCTCCTATGAGGAGCTACGCTTCTTTTAACGATTCCGCCTGCGGGGCCAGGGCCACCGCCATGGGCGGCGCTTTTACCGGCGTGCCCGGCGGCGCCGAGGCCATGTGCTCCAACCCGGCTTCCCTGGTGGAGACCCGCGGCGCCGAACTGACCGCCGTCTACGGCCGCCTCTATTCCGGCCTCACCGACGACTCCAAGATCGGCCAGGGCTATTTCGGCTTCGCCGCCCCGGTGAAGCGCTACCTCAGCGGCGCGGCCGGCTTCGCCTGGAACGACACCCGCCTGAGCGAGGCCTATTCCGAGACCACTTTCTCCGTCAGCTACGCCACCGCGGTCTGGCGGGGCATAGGCGCCGGCGCGACCCTCAAGTACCTGCGCCGCGCTTACGTTTCCGACGGCTACACCGCGGTCGACCCCGTCTTCTCCGGCGGTTATTCCAAGAGCGGTTTCGGCGCCGACCTGGGCTTCTTCTACCGCCCGGCCGCGCCCTACGCCTTCGGCCTGGCCCTCAAGAACGTCAACCGGCCCGACATGGGGCTGGCGGCCGCCGACAAGCTGCCCATGGAGATCCGCGCCGGCGCCTCCTACGCCCTGCGCTCGAGCCTCCTCGGCCTCGACGCCGCCTTCGCGGGGGCCGACTACACCGTTTCCGCCGGCGCCGAGTATTCCTTCCAGCGCCGCTACGCCCTGCGCATGGGCCTGGCCGCGGGCAACGATTCCCGCCGCAACATCAACATGGGCCTCGGCGGCCGCTTCGGCCTGGCCGAGTTCGACTATTCCTTCAGCCTGCCGATAGGCGGCATTTCCGGCACCATGGGTTCGCACCGCCTGGCCTTCTCTTTCCGCTTCGGCGCCGAGGCCGACCCGCTGGCCGCAATCGAGGCCGCCGAGCTGCAAAAGGCGCAGGAAAAGGCCGCCGTCCAGGCGGAGAAGATCCGCCAGTTCGAGCAGCGGCTGGAGACGGCGCCCCGCGCCGGGGCCGCGCCCGCCGCCGAGCAGCCCGACATTCTCAAGCAGATAGAGGCCCTCAAGTCCGAGCTGGAGAAGTCCCGCTCGCAGATCGAGGCCGCCAAGGCCCGCCCGGAGCCCAAGCCGGCCGCCAAGCCCGCCGCCAGGCCCCAGCCTCCCGCCCGCCGCACCTACGTGGTGCGCGAGGGCGACACGCTGGAGAGCATAGCGGGCAAGGCCTACGGCGACCCCGACCGCTGGCCCGATATCTACAGGGCCAATACCGGCGCGGTGGGCCGCGGCGGAGAAGTCAAGCCCGGGCAGGTGCTGGTACTGCCCTGAACCGGAGAGGCGCGGCCGCGGGCCGCGAAAAGCTATGAACGAGAAATTCGACGAATCCTCACTGAACGAGCAGGCGATCAACGACGTTGAGACCGCCAGGCTCGCGCTGCGCTGGGCGCTGGACAAGCTGCGCGGCTTCCACGAGGAGGACCTGAAGCTTCGCCAGAACCTGCAGGAGAAATCCAGCCAGGTCACCTTCCTCGAGAACCAGCTCAAGTCCAAGAACTCCGAGCTCGAAAGGGCCTCCCGCGTGCACGAGGAGGAAATGAAGTCCCGCCAGGATTCCCTGGAGTACCAGTTCCGTTCGCGCCTGGAGCGCCTGACCGAGCGGGAGAAGGAGCTGGAGGACAAGATCTCCAGGAGCGAGGAGACGCTCAAGCAGAAAGAGGTCCGCCTGCAGGAGGATTACCAGAAGAAATCCGAGGAGCTGCGCGGCCGCTGGGCCCAGGTGGAGGGGGAACTGTGGCAGCTGCGCCAGGAGCAGCTGGCCAAGCAGCAGGAATTCGAGAAGGTCTACGGCTCGCGGCTGGAGGCCGAGAAGAAGCGGCTCGCCGAGGAGCTCGCCTCGCAGAAGGCCTCCATAGAGCAGACCTACCAGAACAAGGTGGAGGAGCTCGAGAAACGCGAGCGCGTCACCCTGGAGGAGCTGCGCAAGCAGGAGGCCGTCCTCAAGTGGGCCAAGGACAGCTGGCAGAAGGACACCGAGGACCGCGAGCGGGGCCTCAAGCAGAAGGAGCTCGAGATAGACAAGAAGCTCCTGGAGAAGAACCAGGAGATAGACGATTACAAGGTCAAGATCTCGCTGCTGGAGAAGCAGCTGACCGACCTGCCGGAGGCCGTGCGCCGCCGCGACGAGGACCTGAACCGCTACAAGGACGCCATCGCGAGCCTCGAGGGCGTCATCCGCACGCTCGAGACCGAGAAGAAGAACCAGGTCTCGGACTACGAGAGCCGCCTGCTGCGCGCCAACGAGGCCGTGGAGGCCGAGAAGAACCGCTACAAGGAGATGGAGGTAGAGATCCCCAAGCGGCTCAAGATCGCCGTCGAACACGAACGCAACCGCTTCGCCGAGAAGCTGCAGGAGATGGAGCGCAACTACCGCGAGGACGTCTCCCGCCGCCAGGACGAGATAGACTACCTGCAGCGCAACCTGCGCACTTTCGAAGAGACCATCAAGACCATGCAGACCGAGCGCGACTCCTTCGCGCACAAGGTCGAGCAGGTGCAGACCCAGTACAACGTCAAGCTGGAGGAGTTCTCCTTCCGCGAGAAGCAGCTGCAGTCCGAGTACGACGTCAGGCTGAAGGTCGAGATGGAGAAGAACACCGCGGCCCTCCGGTCAGAGATCGAGACCGCCGGCCGCATCTACGAGGACAGCCTGCGGCTCAAGGTGGAGGAGATCTCCCACCTGCGCCGCGAGGTGGAGGGCCTGTCCAAGGACAAGGCCGCCTACAAGGAGCAGCTGGCGCTGCTGCGCCGCGAGCTGGAGTCCTCCGAGGAGCGTTCCCGCGCCGAGATGGACGCGCTGCGCGCCCGCCTCAAGGCCGATCACGACAATAAGCTCGCCGAAGAGGCCCTGCAGTGGGAGAAGCGCCTCTCCGCCGAGAAACAGCGCTTCGCCTCCGAGATCGAGGGCCGCGGCCTGGAGTTCACCTCCGAGCTGGGCCGCAAGGACGAGGAGCTCAACGAACTGCGCCTGCTGCTGCAGAAGGCGGGCGAAGAGATGAAGATGGTCCGCCAGAAAGCCGGCGAGGAGCTTAAGGGCGCCGTGGCGGAGGAGCGCGCCCGCGGCGCCGCCCAGATGGCGGACAGGGCCGCCTCCTACGAGGAGACCCTGCGCCTGCGCGACGCCAAGATAACGGAACTCTCCCGCGCGCTGGAGTCCTCCAAGCTGGAGCGCGAGGAGATCCTGCTGCACGAAAGGGACCGCCTGCAGCGCCTCTACGCCGAAAAAGAACGCTCCATGGACGAGGACGCGGCCGCCAAGGAGGCCGAACTGCTGCGCGTGAAGGAGCACCTCGCCAAGGCCGCCGCGGAGCGCGATTCCGCGGTCAAGATGCGCCAGGACCAGGAGGAATCCTACCGCGGCACGCTGGAGGACTTCCGGGCCAAGCTTTCCGAAGCGCTGTCGCGCTTCGAGCACCTGCAGAAGATCTCCGAGGACCGGCAGGCCATGATCGCCTCCCTGCAGGCCGAGAACGCGGCCCTCTCCGGGCGCATAACCGCCAAGGAGAAGGAGCTGCGCGACGCCCGCTCCGAGCAGTCCGACTTCAAGAGCACTTTCGAGTCCGAGCTGCAGGAGGGCGACCGCAAATATACCGAGGCCATGCAGAAGCTGCGCCTCTCGGAGGAGCAGCGCGCCGGCCTGACCAAGCAGCTGGAGCAGCTGCGCCGCGAGGGCGAGTTCTGGCGCCTGGAGATCGCCCGCAAGGAGGAGGAGAAGGCCGCCCTCGAGAAGGAGCGCGCCAAGCAGCTCGCCGACATAAAGGACGCGCTCAACGCGAAGGATATCGCCTTCGCCCAGCTGCAGGCCAAATGCGACACGCTGGCCCGCAACGAGGAGCGCCTGCGCTCCGCCATAGAGGAAGAGCGCGCCCAGCGGGCCCTGGCCGAGGTCAAGGCCGAGGAGTCCGCCGCCGAAGCCGCCCGCAAGGCCGAGGAGTCCGAGAAGACCCGGCAGCTGGTGGAGCAGCTCAAAGAGAAAATGAA
>CAYSYJ010000074.1:0-10962 GCA_964435105.1 uncultured Elusimicrobiaceae bacterium | reverse complement strand
TTCTATGAGATGCCCATGCTTCCTACAAATTTACACCCGAAATCTTAACACAACCTGTGGGCGAGCCTGCGGACCCGCCAACGTGCGGCGAGGAGCGGTGCGGGGCCGCGTAGTGGCCACGCCCGCGACGGCATCTCGCGGATAAGAGCGGCATACCGCTTCAAAACAGCGCCGGGGGCGCGGCAGTTATAGGGGTTCAACGGGGTGTGAGGCGAAGTATCGTCGAACTTCGATTCTGAGACTCCGCCACTTTTTTTCGAAGAAAAAAAGTGGCGCAGTGTCCGGGGCGGCGAGAGAAGCTAAGTCCACCCCGCCAGATTTAAAATCCGTACAAGGTGTTACTAAAGTCAAATCCCCGCGAGGGGATTTTTTGTTGACAGGGTCCGGTTTATTAATGTAGATTTCTTAATATAACCCCTGAGGTCATTATTTATACGTCATCCATGGGGGGAAAGTTAAGGAGGAAGTTAATGAAGAACATGAAGAAAGGCTTCACCCTGATCGAGCTGATGATCGTCGTCGCCATCATCGGTATTCTGGCTGCCATCGCCATACCGAAGTTCGCCGACCTGATCAACAAGTCCAAGGAAGGCGCCACCAAGGGCTCCCTCTCCTCGGTCCGCAGCGCGCTGCAGGTGTACTACGGCGACAACGAAGGCTGGTTCCCCACGGACACCCTGGCCTCTCTGACCGCCGGCGCCAAGTATATGAACGAGATCCCGCAGGCCAAGCTGCCCACCACCGGGCACGCCGACACCAACGCGGTCGTGGTCGCCCTTGCCGACGCGAGCGCCGGCTGGCTGTACCTGAACGATCGCACCGTGCCCAACACCTGGGGCACCTTCGTGGTGAACTGCACCCACGAGGACATCAAGGGTCAGGGCTCCTCGGCCTCGACCCCCTGGTCCACCTTCTGATCGAAGGCTGAACCTGAAAAAGACCCCGCGTCCGCAAGGGCGCGGGGTTTTTTATCGCCTAAATTGTTAGAATATCCGTCATGCTGACCGCCTCACTCGCTTTCGCTTTCGGCCTGCTCATCGGCAGTTTTTTGAACGTCTGCATAGCCCGGCTGCCCAAGGACGAGTCCATACTCTGGCCGGCCTCCAAATGCCCCAAATGCCAGGCCCCCATACGCTTCTATGACAATGTCCCGCTGCTGAGCTTCGCCCTGCTGCGCGGGCGCTGCCGCGCCTGCGAGGACCCGATCTCCTGGAAATACCCGGCGGTGGAGCTCTTCACCGGCCTGGTAACGGCCCTGCTGGCGGTCAAATGGTGGGGGCAGCCGGCCTGGCTGGCCGCCTCCCTGCTGGCCGCCTATGTGCTGATAATAGTGAGCGTGGTGGATTTCGAGACCATGATGATCTCGGACGCTTTTTCGCTGGCCCTCTTCGCGCTGGGGCTGGCGGGCAGCCTCGCCAATCCTTTTTTCGAGGGCGGCTGGGCGGAGCGCCTGGGCTCCTCGGTGGCCGGCGCCGCGGCCGGGGCCGGCTTCATCTGGGGATTGGCGCTGCTGGGCAAGCAGATCTATAAGAAAGAAGCCGTGGGCGAGGGGGACATCTTCCTCATGGGCGGCATAGGCGCCCTCTGCGGCTGGCAGGGCGTGGCCTCCTGCGTGGTCATGGCCTCCTTCTTCGGCTCGGTTTACGGCGTGAGCCTGCTGCTGCTCAAGAAGGCCGACCGGATGTCGCATATGCCTTTCGGCCCTTTCCTGGCCCTGGGCGCGCTGGTCAACCTGTACCACCTGGTGAAGCCGGAGACTTTCTTCTTCATGATCCCGTTCTAGGCCGGCCGGCGGGGGATTTCTGCCGGCCCGCTATTTTTGCTATACTATTTGTCCTGAAGTAATGCTCTTTGAGTTTGGTTGTGGTTGGGTGGCTGAGCGGTCAAAAGCAACGGTCTGTAAAACCGTCGGGCCATGCCCTACATAGGTTCGAATCCTATCCCAACCATACGGATTTACGCGCGGGTGGCGGAACTGGCAGACGCGCACGGCTCAGGACCGTGTGCCCGAAAGGGCTTATGGGTTCAACTCCCTTCCCGCGCAAATTTAAGCCGCGGCTGTTTTTACAGCCGCGGCTTTTTGCTTGCTGGGGCGGCGAGCCGAGGAGTTGTGGCCAACTCCCTCACCCTCACCTTAAATAGTATAATTATTAATAGTCCGATATTAACAAAACTAATACTTCCCGCTGGAGCTCTTATGTGCCTGGCCGTACCCGGAAAGATAACTTCCATTAAAGACAATAACGCCGAGGTGGATTTCAACGGCGTGCGCCGCGCCGTGTCCCTGGACCTGGTGCCCGACGCCAGGAAGAACGATTACGTGCTGGTGCACGCGGGCTTCGCCATCCAGGTGCTGGACCCCAAGGAAGCCGCCGAGACCCTGAAGGTCTTCGCCGAGGTCTTTGGCCCGGAGCATGCCGACGCCACCGGCCCCCTGGGCCACAACAAGCCATGAAAGCCGCCGCACAGTTCTCCTCGCCGCTCTGGCGCGACAAGTCCCTGGCCGCCTCGGCCCTGAAGGAAATGGAAAAGCTGGCCGCCGAGGCCGCCGCCACTACCGGCGGCACCGTGAATTTCATGGAGGTATGCGGCACCCATACCATGGCCATCGCGGCCAGCGGCATGCGGCGCCTTTTCCCGAAGACCTTGCGCATGCTCAGCGGCCCCGGCTGCCCGGTCTGCGTGACCTCGCAGGGAGATATCGACCGGGTGCTCGCCCTAGCCGAGATCCCCGGCGTCATCATAACCACTTTCGGCGACATGATGAAGGTGAAGGGCTCCAAAGGCCTGGACCTGCACGCCCTGCGCGAGAAGGGCGCCGACGTGCGCGTGGTCTATTCCCCGCTGGACGCCGTGGCCCTGGCCGAGGCCGAGCCGGCGCGCCAGGTGGTCTTTATCGGCGTGGGTTTCGAGACCACGGCCCCCGTAATAGGCGGCGCGGTGGCCCGCGCCAAAAAGGCCGGGCTTAAGAACTTCTCGTCCACCGCTTTCTTCAAGCTGGTGCCGCCCGCGCTGGAACTGCTGCTTTCCGACCCGGAGAACCGTATCCACGGCTTCATGCTGCCGGGCCATGTCAGCGCCATCATCGGCCTCGAGCCCTACCGCTTCGTGGCGGAGAAGTACAAGGTGCCCTGCGTGGTCACCGGTTTCGAGCCGCTGGACATCCTGGCCGGCATAAACATGCTGCTCCGCCAGCGCCTCTCCGGCCTGCCGTCGGTCGAGGACGAATATTTCCGCGCCGTTAAGGCCAAGGGCAATCCCGCGGCCCGGAAGCTGATGGAGGAGGTGTTCTCGGTTTCAGAGGCCTCCTGGCGGGCCATCGGCACCCTGCCGGGCACGGGGCTCGCCTTCTCCAAGGCCTACGAGGCCTATGACGCGGTAAAGCGCTTCCGCATCCCTTATTCCGACGCGCCCGAGCCAAAGGGCTGCCTTTGCGGCAGGATACTGCTCGGCAAGGCCCTGCCGCCGGACTGCCCGCTGTTCGGCCGGCGCTGCACGCCCTCCTCCGCGGTGGGCCCCTGCATGGTCTCCTCCGAGGGGGCCTGCGCCGCCTGGTTCAAGTACGGCGGCTGACCGCATCCCTTTATGAACATAGAAACACTGAAGGTCTTCAGGGACCTTACCGATACCGGCAGCTTCTCCAAGACGGCCGAGCTGAATTATATCTCCCAGTCCGCGGTCAGCCAGCAGATCAAGAAGCTCGAGCGCGTGCTGAAATGCAAGCTCTACCAGCGCCAGGGCGGCAAGATCCTGCTGACGCCCTGCGGCGATAAGTTCTACGCCGCCTCGCGCAAGATCTCCGCGCTTTACGACGGCGCGCTCAAATCCATCCGGGCGCTGGGCGCCGAGCCGCGCCAGGACGAGATAAAGATCTCCACCATCTACAGCGCCGGCGCCTACATGGTGCAGGGCTTCGTGCGCCAGTTCCTGGCCGCCAACCCGCGCACCAAGGTCAGCGTGGAATACCGCCAGTTCTCGCAGATCTACTCCGACGTGGCCAGCGGCCGCGCCGATTTCGGCTTCATGGCCTGTCCCTACCGCAAGTCGGCCGGGCTGGCCATGCTGCCGGTGGCCAAGGACGAGATGGTCCTCATCGCCGCCGCCTCCTCCGCCTTCGCCGGGCGCAAGAGCGTGGCCGTCAAGGAACTGGCCGCCCAGGATTTCATCTTCTTCGACAGGGCCTTCCCGTCGCGCCGCTACATAGACGCCTACCTGCGCCGCCAGGGCGTGAAGCCGCGGGTGAAGATGGAGCTGGACAATATCGAGACCATCAAGAGCGCCGTGGCCTCCGGCGCCGGCGTGTCCATACTGCCTCGCACGGCCGTGCGGGACGACGAGAACGGCACCACACTGCTGCCGCTGCGCCTGGAGGGGGGCTCTTTCCAGCGCCCCGTCTACCTGATCTACAACCGCGGCCGAAAGCAGGGCCCGGCGGCCAGGGCCTTCCTGGCCCTGTTCGACGCCGCGAAGAAAGTTCCAGCGGGGAGGTGCTGACATGGCGGGTTTCGAGAAAGTGCTGCTGGGCCACGGCAGCGGCGGCCGCCTGAGCCGCGACCTGGTCGAGCAGGTCTTCCTGAAAGGTTTTTCCAATCCCGCCCTCGCGCCCCTCGAGGACGCGGCGGAGCTTACTCTGGGCGGCGCGCGCCTGGCCTTCACCACCGATTCTTACGTGGTCACGCCGGTGGAGTTCCCCGGCGCGGATATCGGCCGCGTGGCAGTCTGCGGCACCGTCAACGACCTGGCCGTGAAGGGCGCCCGCCCGGCGGCCCTCTCCGCCGGTTTCATCCTGGAGGAGGGTTTTCCCGCGGCGCTTTTAAGGCGCGTGGTCGCCTCCATGCGCAGGGCCGCCAGTGAGGCCGGCGTGGAGATAGTCACCGGCGACACCAAGGTGGTGGAAAGGGGCAAGGCCGACGGCGTCTTCATCAATACCTCCGGCGTGGGGCTGATCCCGCCCGGGCGCCGGCTCACCTCCTCGGCCGTGCGGGCGGGGGACGTCCTCATAGTCAGCGGCAATTTGGCCGAGCACGGCGTGGCCGTGATGAACGCCCGCAATAAACTGGGCCTGGAGGGCGGCATAAAGAGCGACGCCGCCCCGCTCAACCATATGATAGAGGCGGCCCTGAAGACGCCCGGCGTGCGCGCCATGCGCGATATCACGCGCGGCGGCCTGGCCACCGTGCTCAACGAGGTATCCGGCGCCTGCGGCCTCTCGGCCGAACTGGACGAGGAGGCCGTGCCGGTCTCGCCGGCCGCCCGCAACGCCTGCGCCCTGCTGGGCCTGGACCCGCTCTACGTGGCCAACGAGGGCAAGATAGCGCTTTTCGTCTCGCCGGAAGCGGCGCCCAAGGTCCTCAAGGCCCTGCGCGCGCAGAAATACGGCCGCGCCGCCGCCGTCTGCGGCCGGATGCTGAAGGAAAAGAAGCCCCAGGTGCGGCTGCGCACCGGCATAGGCGGTTCCAGGATACTGCTCATGCTCGAAGGCGAACAGCTGCCCCGCATCTGCTGATATGAAAAAATCCCTGCTTTGGCTCCTGAGCTTCCTCATCACCGCCTCCTTCGCCGTCTACCAGCGCAAGACCGGCCCCACCTATCCCGTGAAAGGGGGGAAGGTGGAGGGTACCCCCATCTACAATTACCGGCTTATGCGCAGCTGCGATACCGGCTCGCCGCATTGCCTGGCCCAGGCCTTTTCCGGGGACGCCCTGGAAGGGCGCGTGGAGTGGCGCCGCTACAAGACCGGGGATCCTTTCAAGAGCGAGCCGATGAAGTACGTCAACGAGCGGCTCTTCTTCGCGCTGCCTTCGCAGCCGCCGGCCGGCAAGCTGGAGTACCGCGTTTTCGTAAAGACGGCCGCCGGGGAACGGGAGCTGTCCGACGGGCCGGTGATAGTGCGCTTCAAGGGCGCGGTGCCGGGCTGGGTGCTTACCCCGCATATCATATTGATGTTCCTGTTCATGCTTTTCTCGGTGCGTATCTTCCTGACCTCCGCCTTCGGGGCGCCGCCGGTGCGGCATTCCGTGCCGGCGACCTGCCTGTTCCTGCTGCTGGGCGGTTTCGTCTTCGGGCCGGCCACGCAGTATTACGCCTTCGGCCAAGCCTGGACTGGTTTCCCTTTCGGCTATGATCTCACGGACAATAAGACCCTCCTGATGCTGCTGGCCTGGCTGCCGGCCCTGTGGGCCGTGCTGAAGCAGAAACCGGCGCGGCTCTGGCTCAATGTGGCTTTCGCCGTGACCGCCGCCGTCTACCTGGTGCCGCACAGCCTGTTCGGCAGCGAACTGGACTACGCGAAGAACCAGGTGGTCACCGGCAAGTAAACTCCGATGGTCCGCAAAAGAATACTCGTTAAAGGCGTGGTGCAGGGCGTGGGTTTCCGCCCGCACGTCTATAAGCTCGCCGCCGAGCATAAGGTGGGCGGCTGGGTGAAGAACGACGCCGCCGGCGTGACCATAGAGGCCGAGGGGCCAGGGCCGAGCGTGGAGGCCTTCATCCGCGACATCGCCGGGCGTAAGCCGGCCGCGGCCCGGGTGGATTCGGTGGCTGTTTCGGAGGCGAGGCCCGTAGGCGAGCGCGGTTTCGCCATAAACAAGAGCGGGGGCAAAGCGCCGGCCGCCGCCATCATACCGGCGGACCTCGCCCTGTGCGAGGATTGCAGACGGGAGCTGCTGGCTCCCGCCGACCGCCGCTATCTTTACCCTTTCACCAACTGCACCAATTGCGGGCCGCGCTTCACCATCGTGAAGCGGGTCCCCTATGACCGGCCCTATACCACCATGGCCGGCTTTAAAATGTGCCCGGACTGCCTTAAGGAGTACAAGGACCCGCTGGACCGGCGCTTCCACGCCCAGCCTAATGCCTGCCCCGTCTGCGGCCCCGCGGTAAAGCTGTCTTACAAGGGCGCCGACACCGCGGGGGAGGCGGCCCTGCGGCGCGCCGCGGCCCTGCTGCTGGCCGGCCGCGTGGGCGCCCTGCAGAGCCTGGGCGGCTTCCACCTGGCCTGCCGGGCCGACCGCCCCGCCGCCGTGAAAAGCCTGCGCGCCGCCAAGCGCCGGCCCCACAAACCTTTCGCCGTCATGCTGCCGACCCTCGCGGCAGTAAAGAAGTACTGCCTGGTCTCCAGGACAGAGGCCGCCGCGCTCGTTTCGCCGCGGGCCCCCGTGGTGATGCTGCGCCGCCGTCCCGGGGCGGAACTGCCCGGCGTGGCCCCGGGCCTGTCCCGGCTGGGCGTGATGCTGGCCTATACCCCGCTGCACGCGGCCCTTTTCGCGGAGCTGGCCGGCAAAGGTTTCGCGGGCCCGCTGGTGATGACCTCCGGCAATTTCCGCGACGAGCCCATCTGCAAGGACACCCCCGACGTGAAGGCGCGTCTTTCCGGGGTGGCCGACTTCTCCCTTTCCCATAACAGGCCCATTCATAACCGGGCCGACGATTCAGTGGCCTTCGAGGCGGCGGGTGAATTGCGGCTGGCCCGCCGGGCCCGCGGCTATGTGCCCGAGGCCGTAAAGCTGCCCGCCGGCGGGCCATCCGTACTCGCCTGCGGCGCGGACCTCAAGAACGCCTTCTGCCTCACGCGCGGGACCGAAGCCTTCCTCTCGCAGCATATCGGCGACCTGTCGGAGCCGCTCAACCAGGCTTTCTTCCGCGAGACGCTGGGGAACCTTAAAGGCCTGCTCAAGGTCTCACCGGCGGCGGTAGCGCATGACCTGCACCCGGATTATGCCTCTTCCGCCATAGCCCGCTCCCTGCCCGGCAAAAAGATCGCGGTGCAGCATCACGCCGCGCATGTCCTGGGTGTAGCGGCCGAGCACGGCCTCGCCGGGTCTTTCCTGGGCGTGGCGCTGGACGGCACCGGCTACGGCACCGACGGCAGGATCTGGGGCTGCGAATTCCTGGCTTTCGAAGGTCTGCGCTGGCGCCGCGCCGGGCGCCTGAAGTATTTCCCGCTGCCCGGCGGCGATATCGGCGCCTACGAGATCTGGCGCCCGGCCCTGGCTCTGCTGCGGCAGGCCTATGGCGCGGCCTGGCGGCGCGAGGCGGGGAAACTTTTCAAGGCCGTGCCCGCGGCGCGCCTGGCCACCGTGGAGCGCATGCTGGACGCCGGGCTCAATTCCCCTGAGACCTCCAGCATGGGCCGCCTTTTCGACGCTTTCAGCTTCCTGGCCGGCCTGCGGGCCGAAGCCACCTACGAGGCGCAGGGCCCCATGGAACTGGAGAGCCTGCTGCCTGTCCGTTCCGCCGGCGCCGCTTACCGCTTGGATACTTTGCGGGACGGGGGAATGCTGGAACTCGATCCCTCGCCGGCGGTGAAAGCCGCCGTGTCGGACCGCCTGCGCGGCGTTCCAGCCGCGCTTATCTCCGCCCGGTTCCATGCCGGCGCCGCGGCCGCGGTGGCGCGGGCCGCCGCCGCCCTGGCGGGCGAGCGCTCGCTTAAAGATATCTGCCTTTCGGGCGGGGTTTTTCAGAACCGCACGCTGCTGGAAGGGGTTACCGCCCGCCTTGAAAAGTCCGGCTTCGCCGTCCATTCCAACCGGCTGGTGCCCGCCAACGACGGGGGGATCGCGCTGGGCCAGGCCTGGTACGCGCTCAAGGGTTACCGGCAATACTGAGCCTTGGCGGAAAGCGGGGTGAAAGAAGAACGGCCTCCAGATGGAGGCCGTTCTCTCTTTTTCGCCGCTAAGGCTTTACTTCGCGGTGACCCACTTGGCCAGGTCGTCCCACTTGCCGTCCTTGGCCCACATCAGCTCGTCGTAGTCCGACTCGTAGCTGTAGCCGGGCATATAGGCGGCCACGCCGTAGACCTTCTTGAACTTGTCGCCGGTCACGCCGTTGTCCACTATGACCTTGTCGTAGAGGTGGTTCATCACCGCCACGGTCTTGGACTTCAGTGCCCTCGACTTGGTCTTGCCGTGCAGGTTCTCCATGAAGTGGATGAGGTCCTTGGAGCCAGCGCCGCCGAAAGCGGTGGCGCCGGTCATGGCTTCCTTCACCAGTGCCTTGTCCTCGGCCATGGCCAGGTCCACCCACTGGTCCAGCAGCTGGCGGAACTTGACCATGCCGGAGGTGCGCAGCGCGCTCTGGGTGGCGGCGGTGCCCTGCTCGGCGTAGAAGGCCTTGTAGCCCTGCACGGCCGCGGCGGCCATCACCTCGGGGGTGAGGTTATTGGCGTTGGAGTGCACCCGCGAAAGGAAGTAGTCGTAGGCCCAGCCGTCGCCGGGCTCGTTCTCCTCGGAACCGACGGTGAGCTTGGCGGCGTCCTTGAGCTCGTAGGCCACCTCGGCCATCTGCATCAGGCAGGCGTCGGAGGCGTAGATGTCCACGCCGCCCATTTCGGCCACGGCCTTGGCCAGGTTGACGGTGCTGATGCCGTTGCCGGTCTCGTCGTCGTAGGAAATGCCTTTAAGCACGGGCTGGCCGAAGGCCTTGTTCTTCCAGCCGTCGCCGTGGTTCCACACCACCAGCATGTACTTGCGGGCCGGGTAATTGGCCTTGACCCATTTGCCGAACTCCGCGAGCTGCTTATAGTCGCCCATGTCGACGGTGCCCAGGTTCTCGACCAGCTTGGAGCTGAGCGAGCCGTTGTCGCCGTCCTTCACCACTTCGTAGCGGCGCACGCCGGTCCAGTCGGTGGAGGCGTCCTTGACGGTGTTCACGCGGCTGCGCAGGATCGGCGGGAGGCCGCCCCAGTAGGGATTGGGCCAGCCGGGATGCGGCACCGTGGGCCAGCCGCCCTGGAAGTCGTCGTAGTAGCCGCCGCCGGGATAGCCGGGGTTGGAGGGCGCCTCGTACTTCATGCGGGCGGCCTGGGTGATTATATTGATGTTGGCCGTGGGCCCGAACACTTCCATCTCGTTCATGTCCTCGATGACGTATTCCGAGAGGTTGTTCTTGCCGTTCATGAAGACCATGATGGTCCATTCTTTGGCGGCCCTGGCGTCCGAGGGGGCGCCCGGTACGGGGGCGGGGGCCTGGGCTTGCTTGGCCTGGGCCACGATGTCGCTTACGGAGGGCAGGGAGTTCAGGTCCTGCGCGGCGGCCTGCCCCGCCAGGAAGGCGGAAGCCAGCAGCAGCCCGGCGATGTCGAGTTTCTTCATTAGTATCTCCTTAACAGGATGATGGAACGGCACGGTTAAATGATAGCGCATCCTGCGAAAGCTGATATGGGCCGTCGGACCCCCGCCGGGGCGGTTATTCGGCCTATGCCGGCGGGGGACTTTGGTCCTACGACATCCGTCAACCCGCCCGGCTTGCCGGCATTTCGCAAAAGCGTTAGAATGGTTTCATTGTAACTTTGCGGTCGGATAGGGGGCGGACAATGAAGCTGATCGGATCCCTGCTTTTGATGGTTTTGACCTGCGCGAGCGCCCGGGCCTTTCATCCCCTCATAAGCGAGGATACCGCCTTCCTGGGCAAGGACGTGCGCCAGATAGAGGCGGGCCTGGCCCACACCGTGTCGCGCGAAGGAGCCGACTCCTATGCCACCACCGCTTCCGCGGAGCTTTCCTACGGTCTTTTCGAGCGGGTGGACGTGCTGGTGACCGTGCCCTGGCAGGGCTGGGCCTCGCACGGCCTCTCCGAAAGCGGCCTCGGGGACGTGCTGGTGGAGACCAAGTTCCCCGTCGGCCGCGGGGCGGGCTGGGACCTGGCCCTTAAACCCGGGTTCTCGCTGCCCGCCGGCGACGAGGCCAAAAGCCTGGGGGCCGGCGAGGGCGGCGTCTGGCTGTACGGCATAGCAGGCAGGACCAGCGGCGACTGGCAGTATTACCTCAACGCCGGTTTCCTCTACAACCGCAATTCTCTGGACGAAAGGACCAAGCTCCTGAAGGGCTCCGCCGCGGCCGCCTACTCTTTCCTGCCCAAATGGATGGTCTCGGCGGACCTGGCCATGGAGACCAACGCGGAGAAGAAATCTGATAATCATCTAGAGGTCCCCTCCCACAGGTTGTGTAAGATTGCTTTGTCTAG
>CAYSYJ010000073.1:0-10994 GCA_964435105.1 uncultured Elusimicrobiaceae bacterium | reverse complement strand
CGTGGTCGACGTGGCCGATGGTGCCCACGTTCACGTGGGGCTTGCTGCGGTCGAACTTCTCTTTTGCCATTTTGGTCTCCTAAGTTAGCTTGCTTATTTCCCGCCGGTTTGCCGCCGGCGGGCGGATCTTTATCAGGCCGACTTGGCCTCTTCGGCGGCGGCGCGCTTCTCCACCACGGTCTTCGCTATGTTCGGCGGGACCTCTTCGTAGTGGGAGGGCTCCATCACGAACGCGGCGCGGCCCTGCGAGATGGAGCGCACGGCGGTGGCGTAGCCGAACATCTCGGACAGCGGCACGGTGCCCCTGATCTGGCGCACGTTGCCCACGTTGCCCATCTCCGCGATCTTGGCGCGGCGGCTCGACAGGTCGCCTATGACGTCGCCCATGTTGGCCTCGGGCGTGGTCACGACCACCTTCATGATGGGTTCCAGCAGGTACGGGTTGGCCTTGCGGCAGGCTTCCTTGAAAGCCATGGCGCCGGCGATCTTGAAGGCGATTTCGGACGAGTCGACTTCGTGGAAGGAGCCGTCGAACAGCGTCACCTTCACGTCCACCACGGGGAAGCCGGCCATCACGCCGGCGTCGAGCGCCTCGCGGATGCCCTTTTCCACGGCGGGGATGAATTCCTTGGGGATGCGGCCCTGCTTGATGCCGTCGATGAACTCGAAGCCCTTGCCCATTTCCTGGGGCTCCAGGGTGATCCACACGTGGCCGTACTGGCCGCGGCCGCCGGACTGGCGGATGAACTTGCCTTCCTGCTCCACCTTCTTCTTGATGGACTCGCGGAAAGCGACCTGGGGCCGGCCCACGTTGGCCTGCACGTTGAACTCGCGCTTGAGGCGGTCCACGATGATGTCCAGATGCAGTTCGCCCATGCCCGAGATGATGGTCTGGCCGGTCTCTTCGTCGGTCTTGATGCGGAAGGTCTGGTCCTCTTCGGCGAGGCGGCCCATCGCGAGGCCCATCTTCTGCTCGTCGTCCTTGGACTTGGGCTCGATGGCGATCTGGATGACCGGCTCGGGGAAGTTCATGCCTTCCAGCATGATCACGTGCTCGGGGGAGCAGATGGTGTCGCCCACGGTGGCGTTCTTCACGGCCACGGTGGCGGCGATGTCGCCGGCGGAGATCTCCTTGATCTCCTCGCGCTTATTGGCGTGCATGCGCAGGATGCGGCCGATGCGCTCGGTGGTCTTCTTGCGGGCGAAATACACGGTGTCGCCGGGCTTGAGGGTGCCGGAGTACACGCGGAAGAAGGTCAGCTTGCCCACGAAGGGGTCCGGCTGGATCTTGAAGAGCAGCGCGGAGAAGGGCTCCTTGGGGTCGGCCTTGCGGTGCGCTTCCTTGCCGAACTCGTCGGTGCCCTGGATGTCGGCCACGTCGAGCGGGGAGGGCAGGTAGTCCACCACCGCGTCGAGCATGGTCTGCACGCCCTTGTTCTTATAGGAAGAGCCGCACAGCACGGGGAAGAACTTGCAGGCCACGGTGGCGCGGCGGATGGCGGCCTTCAGCTCCTCCACGGTGAAATTGGTGTCGTCGTTGAGGATCTTCTCGGCGATCTTGTCGTCCACGTTGGACAGCTTGTCGATGAAGTTGTCGCGGTACTTCTGGGCCTGTTCCTTCATGTCGGCGGGGATCTCTTCGTCGTGGAACTCGGCGCCCAGCTGGTCGCCGGTCCAGACCACGGCCTTCATGCGCACCAGGTCGATAAGGCCCTTGAAGGTCTCGGTCACGCCGATGGGCAGCTGGATGGGGGCGGCGTTGGCGCCCAGCTTCTCCACTATGGAGTTGGCGCTCATGTAGAAGTCCGCGCCGATGCGGTCCATCTTGTTGACGTAGGCCACGCGCGGCACGTTGTAGCGGTCGGCCTGGCGCCACACGGTCTCGGACTGGGGCTCCACGCCCTGCACGCCGTCGAACACGGTCACGGCGCCGTCGAGCACGCGCAGCGAGCGCTCCACCTCGGCCGTAAAGTCCACGTGTCCGGGGGTGTCGATGATGTTGATGGTGTGGCCGGCCCACTGGGTGCTGATGGCCGCGGCGGTGATGGTGATGCCGCGCTCGCGCTCCTGCGGCATCCAGTCGGTGGTGGCGGTGCCGTCGTGCACTTCGCCGATCTTGTGCTGCTTGCCGGTGTAATAGAGGATGCGCTCCGAGGTGGTCGTCTTGCCCGCGTCGATGTGGGCGATGATGCCGGTGTTGCGTACTTTGCGTAGGTCGAGTTCTGCCATGTTCGTTTCTTCCTTCCTAATTAGACTGCCACCCTATCCCCTCTTCCGGACCGCCGGCCTTTACCAGCGGTAATGGGCGAAGGCCTTGTTGGCCTCGGCCATGCGGTGCGTGTCTTCGCGCTTCTTGAAGGCCGCGCCCTCTTTCTTGAAAGCGAGCAGCAGCTCTTCGGCCAGGTGCTCCGCCATGGGGCGGCCCTTGCGGTCGCGCGCGGCGCCCAGGATCCAGCGCATCGCCAGCGTGGCGCTGCGGGCAGGGCGGACTTCGATCGGCACCTGGTAGTTGGCGCCGCCCACGCGGCGGGCCTTTACTTCCAGCAGGGGCCGGACGTTCTCTATGGCCTTGGTGAACACCGCGAGCGGGTCTTCCTTGGTCTTTTCCTTGATGATGTCCAGGGCGTCGTAGACGATGCGCTCGCCCACTATCTTCTTGCCCTGGAAGTTCATCCGGTTGATCATGCGGGCCAGCAGCACGGAGTTGTACTTGAAATCCGGCGTGGGGGCGTCACGGCGTTCGCGGGGCTTTAAACCTTTTCTAGGCATAGTAGTTTATCCAGTCCTTTTGTCTTTACTTCGCGGCCTTTTTCTCGGTCTTGGGGCGCTTGGCGCCGTAGAGCGAGCGGCTCTGCATGCGGCCTTCCACGCCGGAGGCGTCGAGGGCGCCGCGCACTATGTGGTAGCGCACGCCGGGCAGGTCCTTCACGCGGCCGCCGCGCACCATCACTATGGAGTGTTCCTGCAGGTTATGGCCCACGCCGGGAATGTAGGCGGTGACTTCCTGCTTGCTGGTCAGCTTCACGCGGGCCACCTTGCGCAGGGCCGAGTTGGGCTTTTTGGGCGTCGTGGTGTAGACGCGGGTGCAGACGCCGCGGCGCTGCGGGCACGACATGAGGGCCGGGGCCTTGCTGAACTTGCGGTCCTTGGCGCGGCCGTGCCTTATGAGCTGGTTAATTGTAGACATATAAACGCCGGAAAGGGTTTCCCCTCCCGGATCACTCCTCCTTGTTGGTTGCAGCCTCGGAAAGCTTGCGCGTAGCAAAACCGCTGCCCGCGGGCACCAGATGTCCTATTATAACATTTTCCTTGAGGCCTTTTAAACTATCCACCTTGTTGGTGGTAGCGGCGTCCGTCAGCACCCGGGTGGTTTCCTGGAAGCTGGCGGCCGATATGAAGCTCTCGCTGGCGAGCGAGGCCTTGGAGATGCCGAGCAGCACGGGCTCCGCCTTGGCGGGCTCGTGCCCGGTCTTGGCGGCGGCGGCGTTCTCGGTCTTGAAGGCGCCCTTGTGCACTATCTCGCCCTTGAGCAGAGAGGTGCCGCCGGGCTCGGTGACCTTCACGTTGGACAGCATCTGGCGGACGATGATCTCGATGTACTTGTCGTTGATGTTGACGCCCTGCAGACGGTACACTTCCTGGATGGCCTCGACGATGTAGTTCTGCACTTCCTTCACGTCCTTGGCGGCCAGCAGGTCGTGCATGTCCACGGCGCCGTCGGTCAGCGCCTCGCCCACGGCCACGCGGTCGCCTTCGTAGACCACCAGGTGCTTGCCGTAAGGTATCGGGTAAGCCTCAACCAGGCCGGTCTCCTCGTTCTTCACGGAGACCTCCACCAGCCCCTTGGCGGTGGTGCCCAGCGAGACCAGGCCCTCGATCTTGGTGATGATGGCGGCGTTCTTGGGCCTGCGCACCTCGAACAGCTCGGCCACGCGCGGCAGGCCGCCCGTGATGTCCTTGGTCTTGGCGGTGTCGCGGTGTATCTTGGCTATGACGTCGCCCTTCTTCACGTCCTCGCCGTGTTCCACGACGATGATGGTGTCCGTCGGGAGGGTATGGGAGCCGGCGATGCGGCTGCCGTCCTCGATGACGATGCGGGGATTGCGCTTGGTGCCGCGGTGCTCGATGATCTTGCTCTCGATGATGCCGGTGACCTTGTCGCGCTCCTTGTGCAGCGTGACGCCTTCCTTGATGTCCAGGTACTTGGCCTTACCGGAGTGCTCGGCGATGATCGGCAGCGTATGGGGGTTCCACTCGGCGATCAGCGTGCCGTCGTTCTTGTTCTTCTCGGTGGGGCCGGCCACTTCGGCCTTGTCCGCCACGTGGATGCGGGCGCCGTACTGCACCTTGATCTCGTCGGCCGGGAACTTCTTGGCGTCGGAGTACTTCACGGTGATGATGGCGCCGCGGCTCACGCAGAGCTCGTGGCCCTCGCTGTTGGTCACGGTGCGCAGGTTCTTGAATTCGACCTTACCCTTGGACTTGGCGCGGGCTTCGTTGTTCTCGAGCACGCGGGACGCGGTACCGCCGATGTGGAAGGTCCGCAGGGTCAGCTGGGTGCCGGGTTCGCCGATGGACTGCGCGGCGATGATGCCCACGGCCTCGCCGGTCTCCACCAGGTGGCCGGTGGCCAGGTTCTGGCCGTAGCACTTGGCGCAGATGCCGGTCTCGGCCTCGCAGGTCAGCACGGAGCGGGTGAAGACGGACTCTATGCCCTTCTTCTCGATCTCCTTGGCCTGCTCGGGGGTCACCAGCTCGCCGCGCTTGACTATGACCTTGGTCTTGCCTTCCTCGTCGGTGTGCTTGACGTCTTCCAGCACGACGCGGCCGGTGATGCGGTCCGAGAGGGGCTCGATGATCTCTTCGCCGCTCTGCAGGGCCTTCAGCTCCACGCCGTTGATGGTGCCGCAGTCGGGGCAGGTGATCACGACGTTGTGAGCCACGTCCACCAGGCGGCGGGTCAGGTAACCGGCGTCGGCCGTCTTAAGGGCGGTGTCCGAGAGACCTTTACGGCCGCCGTGGGTCGAGATGAAGTACTCGAGCACGGTCAGGCCTTCGCGGAAGTTGGAGAGAATGGGATTCTCGATGATCTCGCCCTTGCCGCCGGTCAGCTTCTTCTGGGGCTTGGCCATCAGACCGCGCATACCGGCCAGCTGCTTGACCTGCTGGCGGTTGCCGCGGGCGCCGGAGTCGGCCATCATGAAGACGCTGTTGAAGCGCGGCTCGCTCTTCTGGTAGGTCCGCTTCTCCTGCTTCTGCATCTCCTCGTTCATCATGTCGGCGACGCGGTCCGTCACCTTGGTCCAGATGTCGATGATCTTGTTGTAGCGCTCGTTCTCGGTTATGATGCCGTCGGTGGCCTGGCCCTCGATGTCGCGCACCTGCTTCTGCGCCTTGGAGATGAGCTCGGCCTTCTTCTCGGGCACGCTCATGTCGGCGATCGAGATGGAGAGGCCCGACAGGGTGCAGTAGTGGAAGCCCAGGTCCATCAGGCGGTCCAGCAGCAGCACGGTCTCGTGGTGGCCCACCTTCGGGTCCTTGTAGCTCTCGTCGACGAGGTTGGACAGGTCCTTCTTGCTGACGGCCTTGTTGTACCTCTTCCAGTCGATGCCCCCGGGGAGGATGCCGAAGAAGATCAGGCGGCCCACGGTGACGAAGTCCTTCCAGTCGGCCGGTTTCTTCCAGGCCTTGGCCTCGGCGTCGTAGTCGGACGAGGTGGCGGCGGCGGTGTCGTTGTAGCCGCGCACCTTGATCTTGGCGTGCAGGTCCACCGCGCCGTGCTGGTGGGCGGTGAGGGCCTCTTCCTTATCGTTATAGAACTTGCCCTCGCCGCGCTCGCCGATCTTGATCTTGGTGATGTAGTTGACGCCCAGCACCATGTCGTGAGACGGGTTGGCGATGGGGCGGCCGCTGGCCGGGGAGAGGATGTTGTTGGTGGCCATCATCAGCATGCGCGCTTCCATCTGCGCTTCCTGGCTGATGGGCACGTGCACGGCCATCTGGTCGCCGTCGAAGTCGGCGTTGAAGGCGGCGCAGGTGAGCGGGTGCAGCTGGATGGCGAGACCTTCGATGAGCACGGGCTCGAAGGCCTGTATACCCAGGCGGTGCAGCGTGGGGGCGCGGTTGAGCATCACGGGGTGCTTCTTGGTGACGCGCTCCAGGATGTCCCAGATCTCGTTGTCCGCGTGCTCCATCTTCTTCTTGGCGACCTTGAGCGTGATGTTCTCTTTCTTGATCAGCTCGGCGAGCACGAAGGGTTTGAACAGCTCCAGGGCCATTTCCTTGGGGAGGCCGCACTGGTTGAGCTTGAGGTTGGGGCCGACGACGATGACCGAGCGGCCGGAATAGTCCACGCGCTTACCCAGCAGGTTCTGGCGGAAGCGGCCCTGCTTGCCCTTGAGGATGTCCGAGATGGACTTGAGCGGGCGGTTGGCCGCGCCCAGCACCACCTTGCCGCGGGCGCCGTTCTCTATGAGGGCGTCCACCGCTTCCTGCAGCAGGCGCTTTTCGTTGTAGATCATCACCTGCGGGGCGCGCAGCGCCTCGATGTGCTTCAGGCGGTTGTTGCGGTTGATGATGCGGCGGTACAGGTCGTTGAGGTCGGAGGTGGCGAAGCGGCCGCCTTCGAGCGGGACGAGCGGGCGCAGGTCCGGCGGCAGCACCGGCAGCACGGTCATGATCATCCACTCGGGGCGGTTGTTGCTGGCCTGGAAACCCTCCAGGATCTTCAGGCGCTTGATGGCCTTGCTGCGGTCGGCGTCGTTCTTGATGGCCGCGAGCTCTTTCTGGATGCGGTCTATCTCGACCTTCATGTCGATGTTCTCGAGCAGGGTCTGGATGGCTCCGGCGCCGATGCCGACCTTGATCTTGGAATACTTCTTGCGCACCTCGGCCAGCTGGCTCTCGGTGAACACCTCTCCGCGCTTGTACTCCACGCGGCCGGTCACCGGGTCCTTGGTGTCTTCCAGCACGACGTAGGCGGCGTAGTACACGACCTTCTCCAGGTCGGTGGGGCGCATGTCCAGGATGATGCCGATGCGGCTCGGGGATTTGCGCAGGAACCAGATGTGGGCCACGGGGCAGGCCAGCTCGATGTGGCCCATGCGCTCGCGGCGCACCTTGGCCTCGGTCACTTCCACGCCGCAGCGATCGCAGACGACGCCCTTGAACTTCACCCAGCGGTACTTGCCGCAGGCGCACTCGTAGTCCTTGGAGGGCCCGAAGATGCGCTCGCACAGCAGGCCGTCCCTTTCGGGCTTGAGCGTGCGGTAGTTGATGGTCTCGGGCTTCTTGACCTCGCCGAACGACCAGTTGCGGATCTTGCCGGGGCTCGCCAGGCCGATCTTGATGCCGTTGAAGGCCGCGTAATTCAGCTCCTTGGCCCGCTTCTTGGTCTTGCCGCCGACGTTGAAGAAGTTCTTAGCTTCCGAGATCATGTCCATAGTCAGTATCCTTGAACCTTTTTCTTTCGCTCGCTGGCCGGGGGCTTATCCCCCCGGCCGGGGTGCTGCTCTCCGCCGCGGCCGCGCTTACTTCTCGGCCTTGGCCGCCTTCTTCTTGGCGGCGGGCTTCTCCTCCGCGGCGGCCTCGTCGGCCTTGGCGGCGGGGGCGGTGTTGAGCAGGTCCACTTCCAGCGACAGGGCCTGGAGTTCCTTCACGAGCACCTTGAAGGATTCCGGCACGCCGGGCTGGGGCGGGAAGTCGCCCTTGATGATGGCTTCGTACATCTTGGTGCGGCCGGTGAAGTCGTCGGACTTCACGGTCAGCATCTCCTGCAGGGTGTACGCGGCGCCGTAGCCTTCGAGCGCCCAGACTTCCATTTCGCCGAAGCGCTGGCCGCCGAACAGGGCCTTGCCGCCCAGCGGCTGCCGGGTGATGAGGCTGTAAGGGCCGGTGCTGCGGGCGTGTACCTTGTCTTCCACCAGGTGGATGAGCTTGAGGATGTACAGGTAGCCGATGGTCACCTTCTCGTGGAAGGCCTCGCCGGTGCGGCCGTCGTACAGCGTGATGCGGCAGTAGTCGTCCGGCAGGTATTCCTCGGGCACGCCGCGGGCCTTGAGGTGGTCCTTGGCGAGCTGGATCATCTGTATGACGCCCGGCTTTTCGCCGCCGGGGTGCTTCTCGATGTCCTTAAGCACGTCGTCGATGGTGACCTCGCCGCGCTTCTTGCCCTTCTTTTCCCAGTACTTCCAGTAATCCTTATTGTCCTCGGCGGCGCTGTCGAACACGGGGCAGTACATCTGCGTGTCGAGCTGCTTGGCCGCCCAGCCGAGCATGGTCTCCAGGATCTGGCCGATGTTCATGCGGCTGGGCACGCCCAGCGGCGAGAGCACCACGTCCACCGGGGTGCCGTCGGGCATGTAGGGCATGTCCTCGCGCGGCAGTATGCGCGCGACCACGCCCTTGTTGCCGTGGCGGCCGGAGAGCTTGTCGCCCACCTGCAGGCGGCGCTTGAGGGCGATGTGCACCTTGACCACCTTGTTGACGGTCACGGGCAGCTCGCCGGAGTTCTTGAGCATCTCCTTCTCGCGGGCGAACTTCTCCTTGATCTTCTTCTCCATCTGCTTGCAGAACTCTTCGGTGTCGGTGCCCTTCTTGGCGGTTTCCTTGCGGAACTCCTTGAGCGCGTCGAGGTTATAGTTCATCTCGGCGTCGATCTCTTTCTTGCGCCGGTCCTCTTCCTGCTTGCTGAGCTTCTCGCGGCGCACGAACACGCGGGTGCCGATGATCTTGCCGTACACGCCGGGGGGCACGCGCATGGAGGTGTCGGTCACGTCCTCGGCCTTCTTGCCGAAGATGACCTTCAGCAGGCGCTCTTCGGGGCTGAGCTGCTGCTCGCCCTTGGGGGACACCTTGCAGACCAGGATGTCGCCGGGGCGCACCATGGTGCTGGGGATCACCACGCCGTCGGAGTCGATGTGCTCCAGGGCGTCGGTGCCCACGTTCGGGATGTCGCGGGTGATCTCTTCGGGGCCCAGCTTGGTGTCGCGGGCCTCGACCTCGAACTCCTCGATGAAGATGGAGGTCAGGGCGTCGTCTTCCACGACCTTCTCGGAGACCAGGATGGCATCTTCGTAGTTGAAACCTTCCCAGCTCATGAAGGCCACCAGCAGGTTCTTGCCCAGGGCCAGCTGGCCGTCCTTGGTGGCGGGGCCGTCGGCGATGATGTCGCCCTTCTTGACGTCCATGCCGCTCTCCACCACGGGCACCTGGTTGACGCAGGTGTCCTGGTTGGAGCGGCGGTACTTGATGAGGTGGTAGATGTCGGGCTCTTTGGAGTGCTCGGGCTTGATGGCGATCATGTCCGCGGAGGCGTAGATGACCTTGCCCGAGGTGCGGGCGGCCACGCAGGCGCGGCTGTCGCGGGCGATGGAGGGCTCCATGCCGGTCCCGACGAGCGGGGCCTCGGTCACCAGGAGCGGCACGGCCTGGCGCTGCATGTTGGAACCCATCAGGGCGCGGTTGGCGTCGTCGTGCTCCAGGAACGGCACCAGCGCGGCGGAGATGGACACCACCTGCATGGGGCTCACGTCCATGTACTGGACCTTGTCGGAATCCACGAAGACGTAGTCGTCCTTCAGGCGGCCGTAGACCTGGTCGGTGGCCAGGCGGCTCGTGTCGAGCGGGGTGTTGGCCTGCCCGATGAAGATGTCGTCTTCTAGGTAGGCGGTCACGTACTCCACCTCGTCGGTGACCTTCTTCTTGCTGATCTTGCGGTACGGGGTCTCGATGAGGCCGTACTGGTTGACCTTGGCGTAGCTCGCGAGCGAGACGATGAGGCCGATGTTCGGGCCTTCGGGGGTCTCGATGGGGCAGACGCGGCCGTAGTGCGTGTAGTGCACGTCGCGCACCTCGAAGCCGGCGCGCTTGCGGTTGAGGCCGCCCGGGCCGAGGGCCGACAGGCGGCGCTTGTGGGTCAGCTCGGCCAGCGGGTTGATCTGGTCCATGAACTGCGACAGCTGGGAAGTACCGAAGAACTTCCTCATGATGGCCACCACGGGGGCGGCGTTGATGAGCGTGCGGGGGGTTACGGACTTATCCTCCTTGCTCATGCGGTCGCGGACGTTCCTGGCGATCTGCACCAGGGCCACGCGGATCTGGTTCTCCAGCAGCTCGCCGATGGAACGCACGCGGCGGTTGCCCAGGTGGTCGATGTCGTCCACCTTGTAGTGGAAGGGCTGGCCCTCGTATTCGAAGGCCGGCGCGCCGGAGTTCAGGGCCATCAGGTACTTGATGGTGACCAGGATGTCCTCGAGGCAGATGTTGCGCATCTTGTCGGAGGGCACCTTGAAGCGTTTATTGGCCCTGGCGAGCTCCTCGTAGATGGGGCGGAGCTTGCGCATGGCCTTGTAGCGGCCGACGATGGAGAAGTCGTAGCGGCGCAGGCTCTTGAAGAGGATATTGTCCAGGTACTCCTCGGCCTGCTCCTTGACGATGAAGTCCTGGCCGCGCATCTTCTTGTAGATCTCGTAGCGCGCGTCGGAGGCGGTCTTGGGCTGGTTCTTGGCCTCGAGGGCCAGGATCACGCCGGGGTTCTCCTCCTTGGGGTTGCCCTTGATGAGGGTGACGCTCTTGACCTTGCGGTCCACCATGGCCTTGAAGGCTTTTTCGTCGAGGGCGACGGCGGCCTTCTCCTCGAGGTTCCAGATGACCTCGCCGGAGCTCTTGTCCACGATGTCCTCGATGGCGTACTTGCCGATGATGTTGGCGGCGTTCTCGGGGTTGACCGGCACTTCCACGGAGGGGTAGAAGGCCTGCAGGATCTCGGCGTTGGTCTCGAGGCCGGCGGCTTTCACGAAGGTGGTGGCCAGGATCTTCTTCTTGCGGTCCAGGCGCACCCACAGCACGTTGTCGGTGTCGAACTCGAACTCCACCCAGGCGCCGCGGTACGGGATCACGCGGGCGTAGAAAAGGGGCTTGCCGAGGACCGACTGCTTCTTTTCCTCGTCGTCCTCGAAGATGATGCCGGGGGAGCGGTGCAGCTGGCTGACCAC
>CAYSYJ010000072.1:0-11035 GCA_964435105.1 uncultured Elusimicrobiaceae bacterium | reverse complement strand
CCTCGTCGCCGTCGCTCCTCGGGACCCGCGACCCCACCTCGCCGCTGCCGCCTGCTGGCTCGCGGCTCCGGTCTTGCGGCCCGCCCGCAGCCTCCGCAGGAGGCTGCTTCAAGGAGCGGGCCTCACCCTTCGACTCCAGCACGAACTTTATGCAGTGGCGTATCGTCGGGTAATCCTTAAGCGAGACATTGTCCTTGCGGGGTATCTCGTAATGCTCGCGTATGGCGGCGAAGAGCTCGGCCTGCTTGACGGTATCTATGCCGAGGTCGGCCTCCATGTCGAGGTCGAGCTCCAGCATGTCCTTGGGATAGCCGGTCCTCTCGGTGATCATGGCGAGTATCCGCTCGCGCACGGCTTCCTCGCTGACTCCGGCCGGGGCCGCGCGTACGGCCGGGGCGGGAGCGGGCTTGGGTTCGGCGTAATGCTGCGGCGCGGGGGCGGCGGCAGGCGCCGGCCTGGGCGCCGGAGCGGCGGCCACGGCCACCGGCTCCCTGGCCGGGGCGGCGGGAGCGGCCGCCGGCCTGCCGGCGGCTTTCTTATCCTTGACGCGCAGGGTATTCTGCACGACTTCCAGCTCGGCCGCCGGGTCGCCGGAAACTTCGCGCACCCAGGCGTTGTAGCGGTTCTGGTCCTCGTAGCGGCTCTCCCCCGCCTTCCAGACGCGTTCGGTCAGGGACATGGCCATGTGGGAGCCGAAGCCGGCCGCGAAGCGCAGCGCGTACTTCAGGTCGTAATGGCCGCCCTTCGACAGGTTGATGCCGGCCAGTTCCGGGTCGGGTTCGCGGTAATTGGCTATGGGCGGGATGATCCCGGTGTTGAGCGCGCGCACCGCCACCACGTCCTCCAGGCCGGCGCCCATGGAGTGGCCGGTAAAGCCCTTCACGTTGCTGACCACCACGCGGTCGGCGGCGGGGCCGAAGGCGCGGCGCAGCGCCTTCACCTCGGCGGCGGCGGAACCGCCCCTGGCCGGGGTATAGGTCTCGTGCGACATGAACATCGTGTACGGGGCGATCTCTTCTTTCTTCAGCCCGTAGACGCGCTCCACTTTCTTGACGAAGTTCTCCATCACGCTGGCCACGTGCTCGGTGTCGAGCCGGGTGACGTGGAAGGCGGAGTTGGCGCATTCGGTGAGCAGCAGGCGGGCGAGCGGCTTCATGCCGCGGCCGCGGCAGAGCGTCTCGTCCTCTATCACTATGCCCACCGCGCCGGAGCCGGCTATCAGGCCGTGGCGGCGGCGGTCGAAGGGCAGGGCCGCTTCGGACACGTTGTCCTTGGTGGTGGCCGTGCCGCTGGCCAGGAAGCCCGGCATGGTCCATTCCTGTATGGTCTCGTTGGTGATGTCGTCGGCGGCTATCACGACCACGCGCTTGCACTTGCCGGCGCGGATCCAGGACTCGGCCACGTGCACCGCCTGGGTGGTGGAGGCGCAGGCCGCGCTCACGTGCAGCGACGGGCCCTTGGCGCCCACCCACTGGGCGAACTGGCTGTCGGCTATCGGGATCACCTTCAGCAGGAAGTTCTGGCTGAAGGAGTACGGGTCCTTGCCGGAACCGGGCTGGTAGCCCGCGAATTCTTTCTGCAGCCAGGCGCGCAGGCCGGCCTTGTCGGCCTCGCTCGGCAGCTTGTCCACGATCTGGTGGTAAACTTCCCAGAGCTGCTCGGCGGTCTTGCCGGCGTACTTATGGTTGAAGAAGTGGTTCACTTCCTTCAGCAGCGACTCGGTCACCGGGAAGGCGGAGGCGAACACCACGCCGGTCTCGGAGGCCACCGGTTCGGGCAGGGCCCATTTCTCCGGCAGGTAGCTGCCGGTGGTGGTCTTCTTGTAGTAGTGGATGAGGGGCAGGCCGGCGTCCTTGAGCGCCAGTATGCCCGCGCCTATGGACATCTTGAACGTCGTGTCCAGGGCCTTCGCCACGGTATGCGGCAGGCCGAACTCCTTCTCTATGTCGAGCGAACCGCTCCGGGCGGACAGCTTTATGGCCTGGTCGACGGAATCGATCTTCTCTATGCTGTGATTGCCGGTCGGGGACTTCACCACGCGGATGATGTTCTTCTCTATCTGCTTGGCGCGCCACTCGCCGGGGATCTGCTCTATCATGTTCTTGCCGGCGAGTATCTCGTCGAGGTTGTGCTCGCGGAAGAGTTTGTCCCAGGTGCCGGGCGTGCCGCCGGCTATGCCGGAGACCGCCACGGGGTTGAAGTTGAAGCCGTACCTCTCGGCGAAGCCGGCCTTGTCGGCGGGCAGCGACGACGGTCCGGAGGACGCGGCGGAGGACACGGTTATCGCGCCGGAGGCCTTCAGGGCCCAGTTCTGGTAGTAGGGGTTGAAGAACTTGCCGCCCTGCTGCGGTACTTTGCCGCTCCAGTTCACCGGGATCCCCAGCGCCGTCATATTGGCGAACAGGTCGTTGAGCTCGGTGATGCCGCCGCGCTTGGGGTGGTTGGAGGCGAGCACGGTGATGTCGCCCTTGTCCTTGAGCGTCGAGGTGGCGAAAGCGCTCAGCACGCGCTTGGGGCCGCACTCTATGAAGGTGCGCACGCCCTCGGCGTACATGCGCTCGAGCTGCGCTATGAACTCCACGGGGCTGGTCATCTGCTTGATGAGCATGTCGTAGATGCCCTGCGGGTCCGTCGGGAAGAAGTCCGCCGTGACATTGGACAGGATCTTCATGTCCGCGGCCTTGATCGGGATGTTCTGCAGGAAGTTCCGGTAGGGGCCCATCGCGGGCGCCACGATCTCGGAATGGAAGGCATGGGAGACCGCTATTTCCCCCGCCTCTATGCCCATCTGCTTGAAGTGCTGCACGGCGGCCTCTACGGATTTCGCCTCGCCGGCGATGACGGTCTGCAGCGGGCAGTTCTTGTTGGCGCAGATCACGTAGCCGGGGATCTTCTTCAGCTCCACGTCCACCTTGTCGCAGCCGAGGGCGATGGAGGCCATCTTGCCCGGGTCGGCCACCTTCACGGAGGACATCTCCTTGGCGCGGCTGGTGACGGCGCGCAGGCCGTTCTCGAAGGTGAAGATGCCGGCCGCGGTGGCGGCGGCGTACTCGCCGAGGGAGTGGCCGATGGCCATGTCGGGCTTAACGCCGAACTCCCGGAGCAGGCGGTACATCGCTATGTCGGCCGTCATCATGGACGGCTGCGTGAGCTGGGTCTGCTTGATGGCGGCTTCGCGCTTGGCCAGTTCCTCTTTGCCCTCGCCGGGCTTGCTCCAGATGGCCTCGGTGAGCTTTATGCCGATCATCTTGTCGAGGATGACGTCGGCCTCGTCGAAAGTGGCCTGCACGGTCTGGTACTTGGCGGCGAGGTCGCGCATCATGTCCACGTACTGCGAGCCCTGGCCGGGGAACAGCAGGCCCACCTTGGCCTGGTTGACGCCGGTCTTGAAGGTGTAGACGCCCTTGAGCTTGAACTGCAGCGGCGGCTCGGTCCAGGTCTCCGGCTTGCCGTTCTTGGCCATGAACTCGATCTTTTCCTGCAGGTCCTTCGGGGACTTGGCCACTATGGAGACGCCCCACGGGCCCTTGGCCCTCGTCATCGAAGGCTGGGCGTAGGTCGCCATCGGGTAGGCCTCGGGCCACTTGCTGAAGACGGCGGCGGCCTCGTTCCTGGCGTTGGTGATGACGTCCTCGGGCGTATTGCCGGTGAAAGTGACGGCCTCGCCCTGGAGATTGGCGAAAGGCGCGCGCGGGTTCTCCACCACCTCCGCGGAGACCGAAGGGGTCTCTGCGGCGGCGCCGGCCTTGGCGTAGCGCGGGTGGTTCGGGCCGGTGTACTCCTCGAGCAGCACGTGGAAGTTGGTGCCGCCGAAACCGAAAGAAGAAACGTTGGCGCGGCGCACGCCGTCCTTGTTCCACGGCTCGGCCCTGGTGATGACCTTGAAGAGGTTCTGGTCTATGCCGGGGTTCAGCTTGACGCAGTTGATGGAGGTGGGCAGCGTCTTGTTGTAGATGGCCAGGGCGGCCTTGGCCATGCTCACCGCGCCGGCGGCGGCCTTGCTGTGGCCGATCTGCGACTTCACCGAAGTGAGGCCGAGCTTCCTGCCCCCGCCCATGTGCGGGCCGAACACTTCCTGCAGCACCTGCACCTCGGCGGCGTCGCCCACCTTGGTGGCGGTGCCGTGGGCTTCCACGAAGTCCACCTCGCCGGGGCCGTAGTCCACCTGCTCGAAGGCGTTCTCGACGGCTATCTTCTGGCCCTTGGGGTTGGGGGCGGTGATGCCCTTGCCCTTGCCGTCCGAGGAGGCGCCGACCGCGTTGATCAGCGCGTAGATCTTGTCGCCGTCCCTGACCGCGTCGGACATGCGCTTGAGGATGTAGATCGAGACGGCCTCGGCCATCACGAAGCCGTTGGCCCGCTCGTCGAAGGAATAGGAACCGTCGGCCGACAGCGCGCCGATCTTGCAGAATTTCACGAAGGCGGCGGGGCTCATCATCTCGTCGGCGCCGCCGGCCACGGCCATGTCGAACTTGCCGGCGCGCAGGCCGAGCACCGCGTAGTCCAGCGCGGCCATGGACGAGGCGCAGGCCGCGTCCATCGTCATGTTGGGGCCGTTGAGGTTGAAGACGTTGGCTATGCGGCCGGCCGTCACGTTGGACAGCTCGCCGGGCATGGTGTCCTCGGTGATCTTGATGATGCCGTTGTCTATGCCGGCCTCGAACTCCGCTATCAGGGCTTCCTGCTTGTCCCTGGGCAGCGAGGCGAAGACGGAGGTCTTCTTGATGAGGTCCTCGTTGTAGAACTTGTAGACGCGCAGGTCGGTCAGCTCCTTGCGGTTGGCGCCCATGGCGTTGCCCAGCACGGCCGCGGTGCGCTTCGAGTCGAAGGGCTTCTTATCGTAGCCGGCGTCCTCGAGGGCCATGCGGACGGCCTCGATGGTCATCTGCTGCAGGCGCGATATCTGCGCGGCGCTCTGCGGCGGTATCTTGTACTTGATGGAATCGAACTTGAATCCTTCGATGAAGCCGCCTATCTTGGAATAGGTCTTGTCGGCGGCCTTATGGTCCTCGCTGTAATAGAGGCGCCAGTCCCAGCGGTCCTGCGGGACCTCGGTTATGCAGTTCTTGCCGTCCAGCACGTTCTGCCAGAACTGGTCCTTGTTCAGGGCTTTGGGCGCTATGACGCCGAGACCGACTATCGCTATTTTTTCATTGTTCATAATCTGTAGTTCCTCTTGGCTGCGGATACCGTTCCATCCCACCCCAATAAAGGGGTTCCCGGGGTTAAAAACTGTATGGGGGTAAACGGTCAGATATGGCCGTTTAAGGATGTCATATATATATTCTAGGAAATATGGAGCCGGTAGGCAAACCCGCACCCCCCGCCTGCCCCCGGGCAGGCGGAATAACGCTTGTAAAATAAGGATTTTTAGCGGGAGGCGCGTTTCGGGCCCAGCAGGTAAAGAACCCCTTTGCCGGGCGGCAGCGGGGTCGAGTACTCCAGCCTGTCTATGACCTCGAGCTTGGGGTCCTGCCTGTAGGAGATCATGGCCTTATAGGGGATGACCTTCTGCCATTCCCATTCGTCTATCATCTTGAGGGGTTTCATGCTCTTAAGATAGCCCATGCTGCGGGAATAGTTGTGCCAGGCGTCGTAGTCGAAACCGTTGGCGATCTCGTCCGGGGTCAGGCCGGGCCTGACCCGGGAGGCCAGTTCCCACTTGGCCCGGTTCCAGGCCAGGTAATCCTTCATCCCCGCCCAGCCGAGCAGGGCGGTCAGGGCCAGCGCCAGGGCGGCCGCCGGGCGGTGGAAGGCTATCCCCCTGGCGGCGAAGGCGGCGGCCAGGGCGAACCAGAAGACCGTGGTGGGCAGCAGGTAGCGGTCGAAGTATTTCGCGCCGATGAGCGAGACGCACAGCTGCAGCGCGGCGGCCAGGAAGGCGAAACGCAGGGCCGGGTCCCCGGAGCGCAGGGCCACCCCGGAGGCCAGCATAAGGATCACGGCGGAAAGCAGGGCCGCCGCGGTGGCCGCCGTCCAGAAAATGGGGCTGGCGAAGAGGCCGGAAGGCTTGAAAGCCGCCCCCCCCAGCGTGAGCGCCCCGAGGCCGCTGGCGGAAAGGGTGTTCTCGAGGTAGGGCATGGCGCCGTTCAGGGCCGCGAAGCCGGCCAGCGCGGCCAGGGCCAGCCAGGGCCCGGCGGCCATGACCCGGGAGTTGAGGGCGTTCCTGCCGGTGAACTTGCGCCAGCTGAAAATGAAGCCGGCGGCCAGCGGCAGCAGCAGCAGGCCGGTCTCGGCCATGGAGGCGAACAGCCGGTAGAAAGAATCGTTGAGCAGGGTCAGCGGCTTCGAGAGATGCGCCAGGGTGGAAGCTCCCACGTAATTCTCGGAGGCCCAGGTCGGCCCGTGCAGGAATTTGAACCAGAGGGCGTAACCGGCCATCGCCGCCGCCGGCGCGGCCCAGGCGGCCGCGGCTTCTTTTGCGCTGAAGCGCCGGTGCAGCAGCAGGACCAGGGTATAGGCGAGCGGCAGCGCCACGGCCAGCTGCCGGGTGAGATAGGCGGCGGCGGCGCAGAGCCCGGCCCAGAGCAGGGCGCGCCCGTCGGCCGGGTCCTTAAGCCTGCGCGCGTAGAAGTAGACGGCCGCCGTCATCCAGAAGAAGTAGTGGGCGTCCGTCATGAAGGAGGCGGCCAGCGGCAGGTAGAGAGGGCTGAGGGCGAGGGTGAGGCCGGCGGCCAGGCGCACGGAGCGGCCGACGCCGAAGAGCGCCAGCAGCCTGAGGAAGGCGAATACCGCCGCGGCCGCCACCAGGAGGTTGAGCGTGCGCAGCGCCCCGAAGCCGAAGCCGAAAAGCTTGGCCCAGAGCGCGCCCAGCGCCACGTGGACCACCTGGGTGGCCGAGCCCCAGTCGCACAGGACCAGCCGGCCCGTCTCCGACAGGGTCTTCGCCGCCATGGCGTAGGCCCAGTCGTCGTTGAGCGGGAAATTCCCCGTCCAGGGCGCCAGCGTGGCCGCAAAAAGCAAAAAGGCGGCGGGAGCCGCGTGATCCGAATACTTGTCCACTTATTATCCCCTAACCTGCCAATAGATTACAAAATCGCGGGCCCGCGCGCAAAAAAGCGGATATAAATATTATAATCTTACCTCAACCGGAGGCATTAAACATGGATACCCTGGCGCTGAGCAGGCTGCAGTTCGCGGTCACCGCGATGTTCCATTTCATCTTCGTCCCCCTGACCCTGGGGCTGGGCTGGCTGACGGCGTATTTCGAGACGCGCTACGCCTGGGGCGGCGACGAGAAATACCTGAAGATAGCCCGGTTCTGGGGCAAGCTCTTCCTCATCAATTTCGCGCTCGGCGTGGTGACCGGCATCACCATGGAGTTCCAGTTCGGCATGAACTGGGCCGAGTACTCCAGGTACGTCGGGGACATCTTCGGCGCGCCGCTGGCCATAGAGGCCACGGTGGCCTTCTTCCTCGAGTCCACCTTCATCGGGGTCTGGGTGTTCGGCTGGGACCGCCTGTCGAAGAAGGCGCACGCCGCGGCCATGTGGATAGTGGCCTTCGCCACCAACATGTCCGCCCTGTGGATACTGCTCGCCAACGGCTGGATGCAGCGCCCCGTCGGGTATATCCTGCGCAACGGCCGTTCCGAGATGGTGGATTTCTGGGCGCTGTTGACCAATCCCTACGGCTGGCTGGAGTTCTTCCACACCGTTTTCGCCGGGTGGGTGATCGCCGGCTTCTTCGTGATGGGCGTGAGCGCCTGGCACCTGCTGAAGAAGAA
Source organism: uncultured Elusimicrobiaceae bacterium (assembly GCA_964435105.1). GTDB lineage: Bacteria > Elusimicrobiota > Elusimicrobia > Elusimicrobiales > UBA9959 > UBA9959. The sequence continues at coordinate 3,309 of CAYSYJ010000072.1, read as the reverse complement.
CCAGGAGGACCTGTTCAAGAAGTCCTTCGGCGCCGGGGCGCTGTTCGCCCTGGCGAGCTCCCTGCTGGTGGCCTTCGTCGGGGACCTGAGCGGCATGAACGCGGCCCGCAACCAGCCGGCCAAGTTCGCCGCCATGGAGTCGGTCTGGGAGACGCGCGCGGCCGCGCCCTACACGCTGCTCTCCTTCCCCCGCCTGAAGGGCGAGGGCAATTACTTCGAGGCGCTCAACGTGCCCTACGCGCTGTCGCTGATGGCCTACCGCGACCCGCACGCCGAGGTGAAGGGCCTCAACGACTTCCTGCCGGAGGACCGCCCGCCGGTGCTGCCGGTGTTCCTCTCCTTCAAGGCCATGGTCGCCATGGGCATGCTGTTCATCCTGCTGTCGGCCGCCGGGGCCTGGCTGTGGTTCAAGGACCGGCTGCACCGGTTCCCGCTTTTCCTCAAGCTGCTGGTGTTCGCCATCCCGCTGCCCTACATAGCGATACAGCTGGGCTGGATCGTGACCGAGATGGGCCGCCAGCCCTGGGCGGTGTACGGGCTGCTGCGCACGGCGGACGCGGTGTCGAAGACTGTCACGCCGGCGCAGGTGTGGCTCTCGCTCGGCGGCTTCACGCTGTTCTACGCGGCGCTGGGCATAGTCGATATCTGGCTGCTCGCTAAGTACGCCCGCAAAGGCATGGAGGCGTAGCGCGGTCGTGCGGGGTATCCCCCTGCGCCCCAGACCCGGGGAACCGTTGCGCGGTTCCCCCGTCCCTGCCGGGCCGGGTCCCCTTCCCCAACTGGGGCTCAGGGGGATACCCCACCCGCCCACGCAGATTGGCTTTTAGGAGAGGTAACTTATGGATTACGCTAAACTCTGGTTCGTGTTCTGGGCGGTGCTCTGGGCCGGCTATTTCGCGCTCGACGGCTTCGACCTCGGAGTGGGCTTCTCCGGCTGGCTGGCCGCCGGGGACGACGAGGAGCGCCGCGGGGTGTTCGCCTCGGTGGGGCCTTTCTGGGACGGCAACGAGGTGTGGCTCATCACGGCGGGCGGCGCCACTTTCGCGGCCTTCCCGGCGGTCTACGCCGGGCTGTTCAGCTGGCTTTACCCGGCGCTGTTCCTGCTGCTCTTCTCGCTCATCTTCCGCGGCGTGGCGCTGGAGTTCCGCGGCAAGGTCCAGGACGCGCGCTGGCGCTCCTTCTGGGAGCGCACGGCGGCCGTCGCCAGCTTCCTCGCCTCGCTGCTGCTCGGCGTCGCTTTCGGCAACCTGTTCCGCGGCCTGCAGATAGGGCCCGACGGCTACGCCGGGACCTTCCTGGGCCTGCTGAACCCTTACGCCGTCATGACCGGCCTGCTGTTCTGCGCCTTCTTCTTCTTCCACGGCCAGCTCTGGCTCTCCTTCAAGGCTCCGGCCGGCGCCGCCGCGCGCGCGGCGGGCATAGCCGGGCGCGCCTGGTACCTGCTCGCCGCCTTCGTCCTGGTATTCCTCGGCTGGAGCTGGGCGGCCACGGGGCTGTCCGCCAACTTCATAGCCCGGCCTTCGCTGCTGGCCCTGCCGCTGCTGTTCGCGGCGGCGCTGGCGCTGGCCCGCGTGCTGCTGGCCCGCGGCCGCCGGCCGCAGGCCTTCGTCGCCTCCATGGCGGCCATCCTGCTCTTCACCCTGACGGGTTTCGCCGGCCTCTATCCCGACCTGCTCCCCTCGGCGATAGACCAGGCCTACGGGCTGAACGTCTACAACTCCTCCTCCAGCCGCTACACGCTCCGCCTGATGACGGGGGTGGCGCTGGTCTTCCTGCCGGTGGTGATCGGTTACCAGTTCTGGGTCTACCGCCTGTTCAGGGCGCCGCTCGGCCAGGAAGAGCTGAAGAAAAGCGGGATGTATTGAGAGTTACGGGCGAAAAAGCGGTTCTTTTTGCTAATATAAGTTGATTATGAAGATAAAGTTCTGGGGCGCCCGCGGTTCCATACCGGTTTCGGGCCGGCGGTACATCAAGTACGGCGGGAGTACCACCTGCGTGGAAGTCCGCTCGCGCAAGGACGAGCTCACCATCATCGACGCCGGCAGCGGCATCCGCCTGCTGGGCAAGGAACTGCTCAAGAACTCCCACAACCGCTTCACGATGCTGTTCACCCATTCCCACTGGGACCATGTGCTGGGCTTCCCCTTCTTCGCGCCCATTTACAGCAAGAAGACGCGCATCAACATGATGGGCTGTTCCTTCACCTCCGACCCGGTGCGCGAGATCATCGCCAAGACCATGCAGCCTCCCGGTTTCCCGGTCAAGTTCGAGGAGATCTCGGCCCGCTTCGACTTCGCCTCGGTCTGCAATTCCGGCTGCGACCTGGGCGGCCTGCAGGTGCTGCCTATCGAGCTGAGCCATCCCAATAACGGCCTCGGCTACAAGTTCTCCGAGGGCGGCAGCACCTTCGTTTTCCTGACCGACAACGAGCTCGGTTTCCTGCACCCGGGCGGGCGGACCCCCGCCGACTACGTGGCTTTCTCGCGCGGCGCCGACCTGCTGGTGCACGACGCCGACTATACCGACGAAGAGTACCCGCGCCGCCGGACCTGGGGCCATTCCACCTGGCAGCAGGCCCTGGACCTCGCCCTGAAGGCCGAGGTGCGGGCGCTCGGGCTTTTCCACCACAACCAGGACCGCGGCGACGCGGAACTGGACCGGATAGTGGCGGAATGCGGCAAGGCGGCCCGCCGGGCCGGTTCGAAGCTTAAGTGCTTCGCGGTGCGGGAAGGCCAGGAAGTAAAGCTTTAACGGAGACGACACATCATGCCTACCTTCAACTTCTACTCCGCCTGGATGGACCCGGTCTTCTACCTGTGGGCGCTGGCCGCCGCGGCCGCCCTGGTCGGCCTGATCTACTCCATAAGGCGCTACCTGGAGATCGCGAACGGGGCCTTCGACGACGAGGCCGCGCCCGAGCAGGCGGCTGAAGCCGCCGGGGAGGAGGCCGTAGAGGCCGCTCCCGCGGAGGCCGTGCAGCCGGAGCTGCCGGCCGCGCTCCCGCCCGACGGGCCGGCGGAAGAGCCGGCGCCGGCCGAACTCCCGGCGGCCGACGGCCAGGCGGGCCCCGCGGAGACCTTCGTCCGGGGCATCTACGAAGGCATTTCCGGGCTGGACTCGCGCCTGAAGAATATCGAAGCTTCGCTGTCCAAGGGCCGCGTCAACGGGGATTTCACCGTTAAGTTCCTGGAGGACATCCTGCTGGACATCGACAACCTGGACAAGCAGAAGATCAAGGCCCGCATAGAGTACCTGCTCTCGGACCTGAAGAAGTAAGCCGGGTAAAGATCGACATGGGCATCATGAAGG
>CAYSYJ010000071.1:0-11045 GCA_964435105.1 uncultured Elusimicrobiaceae bacterium | reverse complement strand
CCTCGTCCTTCTCGGTCTTGGCGCGGTAGATCTCCCGCTCCTTGGCCACCACGTCGGCGGGGACTTCCTCGCGGCACAGGTAGCGCGGGTTCATGGCGACGGCCTGCATGGCCAGCTCCTTGGCCAGGGCTTCGAGGTCGGCCTTGGCCTTGGCCAGGTCGCCGTCGAAACCTATCTCGACGATGGCGCCCTTGCGGTTGTCGGAGTGGACGTAATAGTTGACGGCGCTGCCGGCCGCGTGGTAGACCACGCCGCGGCGGATGGCCATGTTCTCGCCGGTCTTCATGGCGACGGCCTGCATGCGCTCCTTGGCCTTGTCGCTCGCGGCGGGGTCGGCCAGGGAGGCGTCGGCGAGCATCTCGCCGGCCAACTGGGCGGCGAAGCTCAGCACGTCGGGGTTCTTGGCCACGAAGTCGGTCTCGCAGTTGATCTCGAGCAGGGAATAGGCGGCGCCGGCGTTCTTGGCGGCCACCAGGCCCTCCTTCATCGCGCGGCCCGCGCGCTTGGCGAGGCCCGCCAGGCCCTTCTTGCGCAGGATCTCCACGGCCTTGGTTATGTCGCCGCCGGCCTCGTTGAGGGCGCCCTTGCAGTCCATGATGCCCGCGCCGGTCTGGCTCCTGAGTGTCATTACCTGCTCGCTGGTTATTGCTGCCATGATTCGGTGTTCTCCTTTATGCGTTAAGAAAACGGGGGCGCCGGCCTTAGACCCGCGCCCCCGAGGTCAAAGACGGGTCACTCTTCGGTGCGGACCGGCTCTTCGGCGGGCTGCCCGGGAGCGTACTCCCCGGCGGCCTCGGGCTGCGCCTCGCCGGCTTCCACCGCGGCGGCTTCCTGGGCCTGCTGGTGGGCGGCGGCCTTCTCGGCCTCGGCCTCGGCGCGGCCGTCTATCACCGCGTCGGCCATCGTCGCGCAGAACAGGCGGATGGAGCGGGCGGCGTCGTCGTTGCCGGGGACCGGCCAGTCGAGCTGGTCGGGGTCGCAGTTGGTGTCGCAGACGCCGACCACGGGGATCTTGAGGCGGTGCGCTTCCTTGAGGGCGTTGGACTCCTCGATGGGGTCCACGATGAACATGATGTCGGGCAGGTTGCGCATGTTGCGGATGCCGCTGAGCAGCTTGACCAGGCGGGACTTCTCCTTGGTCAGGCGGGACACCTCTTTCTTGCTCATGACCTTGAACAGGCCGTCGTTCTCGAACTTCTCGAGCTCCTCGAGGCGCTTGAGCGACTTGCGCAGGGTCTCGAAATTGGTCAGGGTGCCGCCCAGCCACTTCTCGTGCACGCAGAACACGTCGGCGCGGATGGCCTCTTCGCGGATGATCTCCTTGGCCTGCTTCTTGGTGCCGACGAACAGGAAGGTCTTGCCGGCCTTGGCGCTGTCCTTCACGAAGGTATAGGCCTTCTTGATCTCCTTGACGGTCTTCTGCAGGTCAAGGATGTGGATGCCGTTGCGCTCGCCGAATATGTAGCGCGACATCTTGGGGTTCCACCTGTAGGTCTGGTGGCCGAAATGGACTCCGGCTTCGAGCATGCTTTTCATCGATACGTTCAACATTTTTCTATCCTCCGTGTGTTTTCAGTACGTTCCGTTTCTTTTCCCGCCCTCCAGGGGCAGGATTTCAACTGAACCCTGTTATACGACAATGATATCATAAGGCGGGGGGAGTTTTCAACGGCCGGGCCGGCTTTTACAGGGCCGCGGCTTATTTTCTATACTACTGCTCCCATGAAGATCGCCATCGCCCAGCTGAACCCCAGGGTAGGAGACATCGAAGCCAATGTCCTCAGGATAGAGGCCTTCGCCAGGCGGGCGGAAGCCCTGGGCGCGGACCTCGCGGTTTTCCCGGAGCTCTGCCTGACCGGCTACCCGCCCCTGGACCTGCTGGAGAAGAAGGATTTCGTGGACGCCAACCTGCGCGCCCTGAAGCGCCTGGCCGGCCTGCGCCTCAGGACCGCCCTGGCCGTGGGCTACGTGGGCCGCAACCCGGCGGGCAAGGGCAAGCCGCTGCACAACTGCGTGGCGCTGCTGGACGGGGGGAAGGTGCTGGCCGCCCGCGCCAAGTCGCTGCTGCCCACCTACGACATTTTCGACGAAGCCCGCTATTTCGAGCCGGCCGCGGAGAACCGGCCGGTGAAGTTCCGCGGCGAGACGCTGGGGCTCACCGTCTGCGAGGACATCTGGGCCGAGACCAGCCTGCTGCCCAGCCGCCTGCTCTACCGCAATAACCCGGTGCGCACCCTCAGCAAGGCCCGGGCGTCGGTGGTGATAAACATCTCCGCCTCGCCTTTCTACCGGGGCAAGGGCGCCAGGCGCCGGGCCATCCTTTCCGGGCTCGCCAAAAAGATGCGGGCCCACGTGATCTACGTCAACCAGGCGGGGGCCAACGACGAGCTGGTCTTCGACGGCAACAGCTTCGCCCTGTCCCCGGCCGGCAAGGAGACCGCGCGGGCCGCGGCCTTCGCCGAGGACCTTGTGCTGGTGGACACCGCCGCCGCGCGCGCCCTGCCGAAAGCCCCGGAGCACGACGAGACCGGCGAGATCCGGGCCGCGCTGACGCTCGGCATCAGGGACTATTTCTCGAAGATGGGGTTCTCCAAGGCCGTGCTGGGCCTGAGCGGGGGGATCGATTCCGCCGTGGTGGCCGCGCTCGCCGCCGACGCGCTGGGCCCGGAGAACGTGACCGGCGTGCTGATGCCGTCGGAATATACCTCCCGTCGGAGCGCGGACGACGCGCTGCGCACCGCCGCGAACCTCGGGATAAGGACCAGGACGCTGCCTATCCGCCGCGTCTACGAGACCTACCTGAAGGAGCTGGGCGCCGGCGACCCCGCGGGCGGGGTCAGCCTGACCATGCAGAACCTGCAGTCCCGCGCGCGCGGCACCATGCTGATGGCGCTCTCCAACTCCAATAACTGGCTGGCCCTGGCCACCGGCAACAAATCCGAGATCGCCGTCGGCTACTGCACCCTCTACGGCGACACCGCCGGCGCGCTGGCGCCGATAGCGGACCTGTTCAAGACCGAGGTTTACAAGGTGGCGGCGCATTTCAACCGGGAGCGCGAGGTCATCCCGCAAGCCGTCATCGACAGGCCCCCGACGGCGGAACTGAAGCCCGGCCAGAAGGACCAGGACGACCTGCCGCCCTACGACAAGCTCGACGAGATCCTCCGCCTCTACCTGGAGGAGAACCGCTCGCCCGCCGAGATAGCGCGCCGCGGCTTCGCCCGGGACCTGGTGCTGTCGGTGCTGCGCCGCGTGGAGGGAAACGAGTACAAGCGCAAGCAGCTCGCCATCGGCCTCAAGGTCACCGAGAAGTCCTTCGGCTACGGCCGCAAGATGCCGATCGTAAAGGCCCTCGGCTTCCTCGGTTAGCCGCCATGACCCGCCGCCTCACAGCCATCCTCGCGCTGCTGCTGCTCGCCCAGGCCGCCTGGGCCCAGCAGCCCGCCGCCAGGAAGCGCCGGCCCAAGGCCCCGCTCAAGCCGCGCCAGGAGGCGGTGCGCCGCACCGAACCGGCCACCAAGGAGGACGTGCTCAAGACGGTACGGCAGCAGCCGCCCAAGGCCGGCCTGCTGGCCCGGGTGCTCGGCGCCATCACGATAGAGACGGCCAACGGCCCCATCATACCTTTCCCGGTGGTGGACTCCAGCAAGGACCTCGGGCCGAGCTTCGGCGTGATGCCGGTCATCGCCCTGCGCGACAAGGCCTCCAACGAGATCAAGTCCGTAATCGTCCCCTCTTTCAACTACAACGAGAACCTGCGCACCACGCTGACCTACCGGCACTACATCTTCCCCGACGAGAAGCGTTTTTTCATACTGCGGGCCTCCCGCTCCGAAAGGGTGGAGCGGGAACTGATGGCCTACTACTACACGCCGCAGTTCCTGGGCACCGGCCTGCGCCTGGGCCTGGAGGGCAAGCACTGGGTCAGCGGCAAGCCTTCCTTCTACGGCTTCGGCATAAACTCCCACCGCGGGAACAAGGCCAATTACTCCCTGCAGATGACGGGGGGAGAAGTGATCCTGGACCTGCCGCTGCGCAAGGAGCTGTTCTTCAACGTGAACAGCGGCTATTTCGCCCGGCGGGTAGGGGAAGGCCCCGTGAACAACGGCCAGCTCAAAGAGGTCTTCCCGCTGGTCTACGCCGACGCCTCCGACCGCCGCTACTTCCTGACCAACCGCTTCGCGCTGGTCTACGACAATACCGACCACCCGTCGCTGCCGAAGATCGGCACCTTCGCCAGCGCCTCCGTCCTCTATTCCAACAAGGCGCTCGGTTCGGACTACGAGTACCGCACCTACGCCCTGCAGGCCAAGCACTACTTCAACTACAAGCAGGAGGGCCGGTTCGTGACGGCGGTGCATTACCTGCTGCAGTTCCAGCGCGGGGACGCGCTGCCCTTCTACGCCATGCCGCAGCTGGGCGAGAGCACCGGCCTGCGCATGGCCGGCGACGGACGCTTTACCGGGCGCGGCAAGTTCGTCTTCACCATCGAGGAGCGCATCACCCTGTCCAAGATGCCCTTCTACAAGTTCATCAGCGAGACGGAGATCGCGCCTTTCCTGGACGTGGGCACGGTCTTCGACCGGGTCTCGGATTTCCGGGCCCGCGACCTGAAATACGGCCCCGGCATCTCGGCCAGGCTCGTGATACGCCCGCAGCTGGTGGCCACGGTGGACCTGGCCTACGGCTCCGAGGGCACCAACGCCATCATAAAGATCGGCTACCCCTTCTGACCCCCGGCGGCGCCGGGATCCCGGACAAACCCGTAATTATAAGGAAAGAGCCCCCGGGCGGCCACGCCAGCCGGGGCGACAGAAACCGAAGCTGATTCAATTACGGGAGAGGGCGTTCTCGAGGGCGGCGCGGTAGCCGTCCTCGACGTTGCGCTGCCCTTTGGAAACCCCGTCGCGGAAGGCGGCGAAGTAGGGCTGCGGGCGGCCGTCGTCGTCGGAGACGGGGAAGAAGCGCAGCGCGCGCAGCGCGGCCCTGAGCCGCTCCGGCGGCAGGGCCAGGAACCCGTGGGCGAAGCCGGAAACGACCAGGCAGGGATACTCGCAGGAATAGAGCGCCTCGAGCAGGGTCTCCTCGTGCGCCTCCACCCCCAGCTTGATGCGCCGGGAGGCGGCCTCCAGGGAGGCGCGCATGGCGGCCAGCCTGGCCTCGTCGTCGGCCAGCACGGAGGCTTGCTCCAGCGCCCGGAAATACCGGTCGGCGGACGGTACCGTGAGGCGCCGGGAACCCAGCGCCTCGTGGCCTTCCGTCACCCGGCCGGCGCGCAGGCCGGCCAGTTCGAAGGCGGCCGGCCTCTCGCCGTGCAGGGCCAGCAGGCCCCGGACGGGGCGCGGGAAAGGAAAACCGGAAGGCTCCCAGGCCTCGGAACCCGGCAGGTCCAGGCCGGAGAGGGCGCGGGAGAAAAGCCCGGGCAGGGCCTTGAAGGCGGAGGCTGGCACGCCGGCCGCGCGCAGGCCCAGGCGGCGGCTGGTGGCGAAGGCGCGCAGCGAGGCGAAAGCCACTCCGGCCCGGGAGAATTCCTCCGCCGCGGCCTTTTCAAGGCGGCCGCGCGCCTCCCGGGCCAGGCCGGGGGGGAGCGGTTCGCAGAGCAGCTCCAGCAGGGCGTCGCGCGGGGTCACGCGGCCTCCCCGGAATGGAGCTCGCCGTAGGTAAGCCGCCCGGCCCAGAGGATGTCGGCAGGCGCTTTCTTTTTCTGCAGCGTCATGGCCAGGCGTTCCAGGCCGGTCTCCACGGAAACCGAGCGCGGGCCGGAAGGGCGGGAATAGGCGAAGCGGGCCAGCGGGAGCCCGTCCAGGAGCACGGCCCAGCCGCGCCCCTGCGGCCCGTCGAAGGCGTTCCAGCGCAGGTCGTGTTCGGAAAGGTCCAGGCCGGCGGCGCGCAGCGCCCCCAGGAAAAGCGGCCTCGCGCCGGCCGGGGCCGGGCGCAGCAGGACGCGGTAGCGGTAGCCGCCCTCCAGCCCGTCCCCCGAGGACGGGCGGCAGGCGGCGCCGGCCAGGCAGGCCGCCGGCAAGGGGCCGGCGGACGCGGCGCCAGGCGGCAGAAGGCAGCAGCCCTGTCGCGCCCAGTAGCGGTCGAGTTTCCTGACTATGTTCTGAAAATCCAATCAGCCTCCGGCGGAGCGGTCCGCCATGGTCCCAGTATTATACCTAGTTGGCGGGGGCCGGGGCTACTTTACGAACTGCAGGGTGCGCAGCTCCACGCCCAGCCCCTCGGCGAAGAGCCTCGTGGTCAGGCCGTCGACCAGGCCGGCGGCGCCGGCGTCCGCCGGGAGGGCGCGCACGGCGTCCCAGGTGCCGGAATGCAGCGCGTCCCAGAGGGCGGCCTCCGGCCCGGCCGCCGTCTCGCGGAAACCGTAGCCGGCCAGGTCCAGCGCCCTCAGGGTGAAGGCCCGCCTGAGCCAGAAGGCCGGGCCCCGGGCGTCGAGGTCGTGCAGGGCGCCCAGCAGCAGCCCGTACTTGCCGGGCGAGGGGTCCTGCGCCGGGGTAAGCTTGTTGACCACCTCGCAGTAATGCTGCGCCAGGTAGAGGCTTTCCAGTACGGAACGCACGCCCCCGAAGGCGCTCAGGGTCCGGCCGCCGGTGCAGACGGGGAAATTGGAGCCTTTCTTAAGGAAGAAGCGGTAGTCGCCCCAGGTGACGGCCTCGCTGAGCGCGCGCAGCTTGCCCTTGGCCAGCCGCACGCTCTTGAAGTTCACCTCCAGCTTGCCGTGCTCCAGCGTGAAGACCGTGACGATGCGGTCGTTCTCGCGCAGGGCGCGCCGCTGCAGGACTATGCCGTAGTCGCAGAAGATCACGCCGATATTCTACAAAATGCCGCGCGCGCCGCCCCGGGCCACGGCGGGAATATGGTAAAATCGGTGTTCCGGCCGCGGCTGGCGGCCACAGGAGACAAGCATGCCCGCAACAACGATGGATTCGCTGGTGAACCTCTGCAAGAGGCGCGGTTTCATTTTCCAGAGCTCGGATATCTACGGAGGCCTGCAGGGCGTCTACGACTACGGCCCGCTGGGCGTGGAGCTCAAGAACAACCTGAAGGCCGCCTGGTGGCGCGCCATGGTCTACGAGCGGGACGACATCGAGGGGCTGGACTCCTCGATCCTGACCCACCGCTTCGTGCTGAGGCATTCAGGCCACGAGGCCACCTTCTCCGACCCGATGGTGGACTGCCGCAAGTGCAAGAGCCGCTGGCGCGCCGACCAGGTGAAGGACGGCAAGTGCGAGAAGTGCGGCTCGGCCGACCTGACCGAGCCCCGGCCCTTCAACCTGATGTTCAAGACCAACGTGGGCCCGGTGGCCGACGCGGACAGTTTCGCCTACCTGCGCCCGGAGACGGCCCAGGGCATCTTCTGCAATTTCAAGAACGTGCTGGACTCCACCTCGCCGAAGCTGCCTTTCGGCATAGCCCAGATCGGCAAGGCCTTCCGCAACGAGATCACGCCAAAGAACTTCGTGTTCCGCGTGCGCGAGTTCGAGCAGATGGAGCTGGAGTTCTTCGTGGCCCCGGGCACCGACGACGAGTGGCACCGCAAGTGGGTGGAGGCGCGCGTGGCCTGGTGGAAGGCGCAGGGCCTGGAAAGCGGCAGCCTCCAGCAGTACGAGCAGAAGAAGGAGGAACTGGCCCACTACGCCAAGGCCACCGTGGACATCCTTTACCGGTTCCCGCACGGCATGGAGGAACTCGAGGGCGTGGCCAACCGCACGGACTTCGACCTGGGCTCGCATTCCAAGAACCCGCAGGAACTGGGGCTGAAAGCCCGCGTGGAGCCGAACGCGGACGCCGTGGTCAAGCTTACCGCTCCCGACCCGGCGACCCAGAAGCCGCTGGTGCCTTTCGTCATCGAGCCTTCGGCCGGCGTGGACCGGGGCGTGCTGGCCGTGCTGACCGAGGCCTATACCGAGGAGAAGCTCGAGAACGGCACCGAGCGCATAGTGCTCAAGCTCAGGCCGCACCTCTCGCCCATCAAGGTGGCGGTGATACCGCTGGCCCGCAACAAGCCGGAGATAGTGGAGAAGGCCAAGGAAATAAAGGACGCGCTGCTGAAGCTGGGCATCGGCCGCGTCTACTACGAGAACTCCGGCAATATCGGCAAGAGCTACCGCCGCCACGACGAGGTCGGCACCCCGCTCTGCGTGACCGTGGACTTCGACACGATCGGGAAGGGGGAAGCCCCGGAGCAGGCCGGCACCGTGACCATCCGCGACCGCGACACGATGAAGCAGATCCGCGTGCCGGCGGACAAACTGGCGGAGCATATCGCCGGCTTCTTCCGCGCCGCCCGCTGAAGCGGCCCCGCCGCGAAAGGGCCCGATTGATTCGGGCCCTTTTAATTTATATAATTAACGCACTATGTTACCTACATACAGACCCAATGTTAAGAAGCGCAAGAAGCACCTCGGCTTCCGCGCCAAGATGAAGACCAAGGGCGGCCGCAAGACGCTGGCCCGCCGGCGCGCCAAGGGCCGCTGGCACCTGATCCCCGACATAAAGTAACAGCCCACTTTAGCGGGACGCAGTGAAAAAGTTCGCCTTTCCAAGGACTTCACGCCTCCGCCTCAAAAAAGATTTCGAGGCGGTTTTCGAGGCCGGCGGCAAGACGGTCACCGGTGACCTGGTGGCCTGGCACGACGCCGGCGGACGGGAGCAGAGCAAGCTCGGCCTCATGGTCTCGAAGAAGACCGGGGGCGCCGTGAAGCGGAACAGGCTAAAACGGCTTCTTAGGGAAGCGTTCAGGCTGGACAAGAGAGAACTGAAGGAAGGCACGCGCCTTATCGTTTACCCCAAAGCGGGCTGCGCCGTGGAGAACCTGGCCCAAGCCCGCGCCGCGCTGGATAAGCTCCGGCGCAGGGCGCGCCTCGACGACTGTGGAAAAAACCGCAGCTAAAGATCTCAGATCGCTCGCGCTGCTGGCGCTGCGCTCGGCGTACAGGACGGCAAGGCCCATACTGGGCCCGGGAACCTGCCGGTTCCAGCCGTCCTGTTCCGAGTACGCGTTCCAGGCGCTCGATAAGCACGGGATATTCAAAGGCTCCGGGCTGGCCGCAGGCCGCCTGGCGCGCTGTCGTCCGTTCTCTCCGGGCGGTTACGACCCGGTCCCCTGACCCCCTGGAAGCCTCCATACGGAGGTTTTGATGCAGAAGAACCTGATACTCGCTGTAGTGCTGTCCTCGCTGGTCTATATCGGCTGGTATTCCTACATTGAAAAGAAGGCGCCGCCACCCGCTCCGGCGGCCGTCCAGACGGCCCAGGTCCCGGCCGCCGCCGCGCCGGCCCCCGCCGTCCTCCCCGGGGACGACGCTCAGCTCCTCAAGGAAGCCCAGGAGCTCCTGGCCGAGGCCAAAGCCGACGCCGCCGAGGCCGCCAAGCCGCCCAAGCGCGTCGACGCGTCCAAACTCATGACGGTAGTGGAAGCCGGCAAGGCCCGCTACACCTTCTTCGTCCCTAACGCCACCCTCGCCAGCGCGGTCTACCAGGGACCCGTGGCCCCGGTCGAGCTCGTGGCCGATCCCACGCGCGGTTTCTTCCACGCCTCCTTCCCCGGCAAGTTCAGCCTCAAGGCCCGCTCGGCCGACTTTGTCGAGTTCGAAGCCTCCCAAGGCGGGGTGCGCTTCACCAAGAAATTCACCTTCGACCCGGCCAACGGCCTGCACCGCCTCGAGTTTTCCGCGGCCAATGTCTCGGGCCGGCCGCTCATCCTGCCCGCCTGGGAACTGCGCGTGGGCCCCGGCCTCAGCACGGTCAAGAGCGAACTCAAGGAGAACCCCGACCAGCTCAAGGCCGTCTACACCTTCGTCGAGAAGGACCGCAAGCATCCCACCCTCAAAGAGATCGAGGACGATCCGGCGGCCCATCTCTGGGTCTGGACCGGGCTCAACAACCGCTATTTCCTCGCCGCGCTGATCGCCGGCGAGGAGTTAAAGGCCTCGCGCCCGCTGCGCCGCCTGGAGAAGGTGGATAAGGAGGACGAGACGCCCTCCCTGCTGGTGCCCGTCGCCGCCGCGGAACTGAAGGCCGGCGAAACCCGCCGCTGGGACGCCGCCTTCTATATCGGGCCCAAGGATTACGCCCGCCTCAAGGCGCTGGGCAACGGCCTGGACCGCGCGGTGGACTTCGGTTTCTTCGCGCCGCTGGCCAAGCTCGCCGAGGCCTCGCTGGTCTATTTCCACCGGCTGACCGGCAATTACGGCGTCGCCATCGTGATACTCAGCGTCATCATCCAGCTCCTGCTGACCCCGCTGAGCTACAAGAGCTACAAGGCGATGGCGGTCATGAAGAAGATCCAGCCCGAGATGCAGAGCATCCAGAAGCGCTACAAGGACGACCCCAAGCGCATGAACCAGGAGATCATGGACCTCTACAAGCGCCACGGCACCAACCCGCTGGGCGGCTGCCTGCCGATGCTGCTGCAGATCCCGGTCTTCTTCGCGCTGTTCACGGCCCTGCGCGGCTCCTGGAGCCTGCACGGCGCGCCCTTCTTCCTCTGGATCAAGGACCTCTCGGCCAAAGACCCTTTCTACGTGCTGCCCCTGATAATGGGCGGCATCATGTTCCTGCAGCAGCACCTGAGCCCCCAGACCTCTGACCCGGCCCAGGCTGCGATGATGAAATGGATGCCGGTGATATTCACGTTCATGTTCCTGACCTTCCCGTCGGGACTCGTGCTTTACTGGCTCATAAACAGCACGTGGGGCTTCGCCCAGAGCATGTACCTGCAGAAAAAAATGGGCTGACAAACTACCACGCCCCCGCGCGCCGGGCGCGCGGCCGGGCCTGAAGAACCGCAAGGCTAAGGAGAAAGCAGATGAGAGAAACGAAAGCGGAAGCGAAAACGATACAGGACGCCGTTGAGAAAGGCCTGGCCGAGCTGGGCCTCCGGCGCGACCAGGTTGAAGTCGTAGTGGTGAGCGAAGGCACCAGGGGATTCCTGGGCATCGGCGCCAAGAAAGCCTGCGTGATCCTGCGCGAGAAGCGCTGGGGCGCCGGCGAGGGCCGCGGCGGGGACCGCGGCGAGCGCGGCGGCAGGCGCGAAGGCCGCG
>CAYSYJ010000070.1:0-11164 GCA_964435105.1 uncultured Elusimicrobiaceae bacterium | reverse complement strand
CATCCTGCGTTGGAAACCGGGGGATTTTCAGGCTCATCCTGCATTGGATAATTCTCCCCCACGCCTAGCGCGGCGGAAATTTTATATACTAGACCTCGGCCCCGCCCCGGACGCCGGGCGGGTTGCAGGCACTCTCAGGGGAAACAGGAGAAAGAACCATGTCGACCATCCTTACCGTCTGCGCAGTCATAGTCACGCTGGCCTTCGTGGCGCTGGTGGCCCAGGCCATAGTGACGCTCAAGCAGGTCTGCCATACGGCCAAGGCCGTGGAATACCTGGCGCTGAACGCCGACGGCAAGCTGACGGCGCTCGACCCGGTGATCGGCGCGGTCAAGTCCGTTTCCGGCGCGGTGCAGTCCGGCTGGTTCCGGGCCGCCCAGGCCGTGTACGGGTTCTTCTCGGGGAACAAATGAGCCTCTTCAGCTTCTTCCACCGCCTCTACGACGAGGAGATCCTGGAGAAACTGAGCTTCCTCAAGGGCATCTCCCTCTTCGATGGCATCAAGAAACGCCAGCTCATCCACGTGCTGGAGAGCCTGCAGGAGCGCACCTACCTCAAGGGCGAGACCATCTTCACGCAGGGCGACATAGGCCGGGCGCTGTTCATAGTCTTCTCCGGCAAGATCGCCCTGTCGCGCCTGGACAAGGTCTCGCAGAAGAGCGAGGTCATCGCCGAGGTGAACCCCGGGGAGTTCTTCGGCGAGATGGCGCTGCTGGAGGAAATGCCCCGCACCGCCACCGCCCACGCGACGGAGGACACCAAGGTCTTCATGCTCTTCAAGATCAAGCTGGAATCGCTCCTGTTCGCCAGGCCGCACATCGGCGTGAACATAGCCTCCCAGCTGGCCAAGATCATGAGCGCCCGCCTGCGCGCCACGATGGAGCGCCCGGCCGAGAACCGCTGAGGGGACCCGTATGGCCGCCGAAACCGCCGCTCCCAGGAATTACACGCAGTTCATACTGCCGGCCGTCATCGGCCTGGCCCTGCTCTACTTCATAGTGATGGCCAAGGGGGCCATCTTCCCCTTTATCCTGAGCGCCGCCCTGGCCTACGTGATAAGCCCGGTGATCACCTACTTCGAGGTGCGCGGCATCAAGCGGACCTACGCCGTGGCCGGGCTGTACCTGGGCGCCGGCGCGCTGGTCTTCACGGTCCTCTACCTGCTGTTCCACTTCCTCTCCTTCGACCTGGCTTCCCTGCAGGAATCCTGGCCCCAGTACGCCGAGCGGCTGCAGCTCTACGTCACCAACCTCAACGCCAAGCTGGTGAAGAATTACCCGATGCTGGGGAAGATAGGCCTGGAGCAGAAGCTGACCCACCTGCTGGAGGCCGCCCCGCAGTTCCTGATAGGCCTGATCCCCGCCCTGTCCCTGCTCTTCATAGTGCCTTTCATCACCTTCTTCATGCTGCTGGGCGGCTCCGGCATCATCGACTACCTGCTGGACCACCTGCCCGCCCGCCACGCGGAACTGATCCTGCACATCGCCTCGCGCATAGACGGCTCGCTGGGCAACTACCTGCGCGGCATCCTGACCGAGGCTTTCATCATCTTCCTCATCGCCTTCACCGGCCTGCTGCTGTTCGACCTCAACTACGCCTCGGTGATCGCCATCCTGATAGGCATCTCGAGCCTGGTCCCCTACCTGGGCGCCATCGTAGGCGCGATTGTCTCCTCCATCGTGGCCTACCTGCAGTTCGAAAGCTTCCTGCCCATCTTCAAGATCCTGCTCTTCTTCGTCGGGATCCGCTTCTTCGACGACTGGTTCCTGCAGCCCTATATCATGAAGAAGGCCGTGGCGCTGAACCCGGCCATCATCCTGCTGGCGCTGATGGCCGGCGGCGAAATAGCGGGCATCTGGGGCGTGCTGTTCTCCATCCCCGTCACCTGCATAATCAAGGAAATACTGAACATCGCCGTGGAACTGCAGGAGACCGAGTTCCGCTGGAAGCCCAAGCCCGAGCCTACGCGCATCAGCATCCCCTATACCTGAACAGGAGAGGACGCAAAGAGAAAGGCCCCGCTAGCGGGGCCTTTTTCATTGCGCCGGAGGCGGGGCTACTTCTTTATGGCGGCGGCGATACTGGCCTTCAGGATGTCCACGGGGCAGGGCTTCTGCAGGAAGCCCTTAACGTTGCCCTCCTGCTTGAAGACCTGTTCGGTGGAAGGGTCGAAATGGCTGGCGGTCATGACCAGGATGGGGATGTGGCGGGCCTCTTCGTCGGCCAGCAGCATGCGCAGCAGCTCCAGGCCGGAGACGCGGGGCATCATGACGTCCATCAGGATGATGTCGGGGTTGAGCTTCTTGACCTGGTCGAAGCCGTCCTGGCCGTCGGTCGCGGTATGCACCTCGTACTCGTCGGACCCCAGCGCCAGCTGCGCCATCTGCAGGAAGTTTATATTGTCGTCTACTACGAGGACTTTGATCTTGCTCATTTGGATTCTTCCTCTTTGGAAATTACCGTCACTACCTTCTCGCGGATAGTCTCGACCGGCGAAAGCTTGGTCATGAAAAGCTTTACATTGTGTTCCTTGGCCAGCAGGCTCTGCGTCAGGCTGTTATAATCGCTGGCGGTTATGACTATTATCGGGATGCCGGCGGTCTCGCGGTCGGCGGCCAGTCGCCGGGCGAACTCCACCCCCGTCATGTTGGGCATGTTCACGTCCAGGAGAATGATGTCCGGCTTCATCTCCCTGGCCTTCCCCAGGCCTTCCGGGCCGTCGGAGGCGACCGCCACCTCGTATTGAGCGTCGAAAACGCCCAGCGCCAATCCCCTGAAAGTGGCGTTGTCGTCCACCACCAGCATCTTCTTTTTTTCACCCATAAAGCGCGCGTCCCCTTTAAAGCCTGGGCGAGGAGGGGCTCGAACCCTCATGATCGTGAGATCGCAGGTTTTTGAGACCTGTGCGTCTGCCGGTTCCGCCACTCGCCCGCAAAACTTCCCCGCGTCTAAAATTCTACAAAATTAGGCTACTGCCGGGGCGCCGGGGCCGGGAGGTCGTCCAGCCTGGCCGGCTGCAGGCCCCGGCGGGCCGCCTCGTCCAGGACGGCGGCGGTGAGGCGCAGCGTCTTCTCGCGGGAACGCCCGCCCCCGTCGTGCAGCAGCAGCACCGCGCCGGGCTTCAGGGCCTTCAGGTACTCCGCCGTCATCCTGTCTTCCGGTGTTTTGGTCCAGTCGCTGCCGTAGCTCCAGTTGGCCGTGCGGTAGCCGAGCTTGCGGGCCGTGTCGGTCACCCATTGCGCGGCGTAGCCGTTGGGCATGCGCAGGATGCCGGGCTTGAAGCCGGCGGCCTTCACGATGGCCTCCTCGGCTTTGCGTATCTCCCCCTCCAGCACTTTCTCCCTGTCCGGCCCCTTGGCGATCTTGAACCAGTTCTTATGGGAATCGGTATGGTTGGCGAGCAGGTGCCCCTCCGCGTGTACCCGCCGGGCCAGCTCCGGATAACGCCTCACGGAGGAGCCCAGCACGAAGAAGGTGGCCTTGGCGCCGCGAGCCTTGAGCAGGTCCAGGAGCTCGCCGGTAACTGCCCCCGGGCCGTCGTCGTAGGTGAGGGCGAACTGCGGCGCCCGCTTGGCCTGGGCGGCGGCGGGCAGGGCCAGGAAGGCGCCCAGCAGGGCGGCAATGGAGACTTTAAGCGCGTTGCGGGTCATGGCGTGGCTTCTCCTTAAAATTCGTGACGGTCCAGCGTTCGCGATCCGACCTTCCAAGGCAGGTAGACGGCGGCGGTATTTACCAGCAGTAAAATTACGGCGGATAAGGCCACCCCGCGCCAATCCCAGGGATTCTCCCGGCCGAAGCGCTCCGCGAAATGCATCTGCACGGGCCAGGCCTCGGCCGCCACGACGAGGGAGAGGTAGCCCATGGCGCAGGCCATGTACCGGAAGCCGCCGTAGGAGGACTCCACCTGGTGGATGTTCTCCACCTTGAAATCCGGGAAGGCGGCCCCCAGGCCTATGCCCATCACCGAGATGACCGCCGAGGCCAGCACGATGGTGAAGGTGGACAGGACGGAAACGAAAAGGTCCGCTTCGAGCAGGCGGTTGGAGACGGTTATCAGGATGAGCCCTATGGCCATGGACGGCAGCATGGAGACCATCAGCTTCTCCCGCATGACGGCCGCGGTGGTCAGCGGGGCGCTCTTGAGCAGCCAGTAAGCGTTGCCCTCCAGGCTGACCGCCGGGAAGGTGAAGCGCAGCCCTATGGCCGCCACCACGAAGCCCGCCACGCCCACGTTGAGGAAGGACACCAGGCTTTTCACGTCGGGGGTGTCCAGCGGCAGCTGGCGGATGCTGAACAGGTAGACGGCGATCAGCGCGCCTATGAGGATTATCTGGGACCAGTAGCGGGCGTCGCGGCCCAGCGCCAGGCGGTCCTTCCAGTACAGGGTGAGCGGCAGGCGCCAGGCGGGGAAGCGCGCGGCCAGGCGCTGCTCGGGCAGGGCTTCGCGGCCGCCCTTGAAGCGCGGCGAGCTCTGCGCCCCGCTGAAGCCCCGCATGTAAAGGCGGCCCGAGAGCAGGTAGATGAGCCCATAGACCAGGGCCGCGGCCAGGCACAGCACCAGGGCGCTGGCGGCGAAAGGCCCCCAGTTGCCGGCGGAATAGGCCGTCATGGCCTTGGTGACCCACCAGGAGGGCAGGTAAGGGGCGGTGGGCGACTGCAGGTAGTGGATATACTGGGCCACCACCTCGAGGGAATCGGGGCGCAGCAGCTTCTCGGGCTTGGAGAAGCGGAACACCACGTAGACGAAGGCCACCGACAGGCTGCCCAGCAGCCAGGTCACGTCCCTGGTGCGGGAAGACGGGAAGGCGTACATCACCGTCATGCTGAAAAGGATGCCCACCGCCCCGGCCAGCAGCACGAAGGGCACCATCAGCCCGGCGTAGGCCAGGTAGAACCCCAGGTCCAGCTGCTTCACGCGGCCCAGCGCCACGATATAGGGCAGGATGGCCAGCACCAGCGTCCACGACGAGTAGAACACCGTCTCCAGGGATTTATCCAGGAAGACGGAGCGCAGGTCGAGCGGGCAGGAGAACAGGAACTTGAGGTCGAAGGAATAGTACAACGTGGTCATGGAGATGATGATCGAGGAGACGATCACCATGGAGAAGGTCATAAGCAGCACCATGGAGGTGAGCTTCCACGAGAGGATCGGGCCTATGAGCTGCACGCCCTCCAGGTAGGTCAGCAGGCGCCAGAAGCCGGCGTAGAGGGCCGACAGCATGGCCGCGCCCACGGCCGCGAACATGAGGTTCTTGGCCAGGTTCCAGCCCCGCAGCCCCTTCAGGGTGTTGACGATGGTACGGACCTTGCGTTCCAGCAGGACGTTGAGCATGGTTCAGGCGGTCAGTTCCAGGAAAACGTCCTCGAGCGAGCGGGGCCCGGCGGCTCCGGAGGCCATCTTCTTGACCTCCTCCACGCTGCCGCGCGCCACCAGCCGGCCGCGGTAGATGATGCCCACGCCGTGGCAGAGCTTCTCGGCCATGTCGAGGATATGCGTGCACATGAAAACGGCGGCGCCCGCTTTGGCGATATCGGCCAGCAGGGTCCTGAAGCGGCGGATGCTCTTGGGGTCCAGGCCCACGGTGGGCTCGTCGAAAAGGACGGCCTTGGGCCGGCGCAGCAGCACGCTCGCTATGAGCAGCTTCTGCTTCATGCCGTGGGAGTAGCTTTCCAGCAGTTCCCCCGCCTGGGCGGAAAGTTCGAAAGTCTCCAGCAGTTCGGGTATGCGGCGGCGCTGCTCGGCCGCGGGGACGCCGTAGATGTCGCCGATGAAGCGCAGGAATTCCCAGCCGGTCAGCTTGGGATAGACGAAAGGCTCGTCGGGGATATAGGCCAGGGCCTGCTTGGCGGCCAGCGGCTCGCGGGCCACGTCGTGGCCGGCCACCAGCACCCGCCCGGAAGTGGGGCGCAGGATGCCGGACAGCACCTTGACCGTGGTGGTCTTGCCGGCCCCGTTGGGGCCGAGGAAGCCGAAGATCTCCCCCGGTTCCACCTTAAGGGTCAGGCCGTCCACGGCCTTGAAGCCGCCGAAACTCTTGGTAAGGTTATGGATCTCTATCATAAAAAAGGGACAGGCTACTTTTCCCCGGGAAAAGCAGCCTGTCCCCTTTTCCCGGCCGGTCTAGCGTCCCTGTTCGCGCTGCTCCAGGTAGCTCTTGATCTCCTGGCGCACCGTCAGCTGGCGCAGCAGGTAGTTGGCCAGGTTGCCGAACTTCTCGCGGGTCAGCTCCTCTGTATACTTGACGCGTTCCTTTTCGAAGTTCTTAAGGCTCTTGTTCCTGGCCATGTAATAGGCGGCGGCCTCTTCGGGCGTGACCTTTACGCTGGTGTAGACGAACTGCTTGAACTTGCCGGCCAGGCGGGACTTTTTGCGCCAGGCCTCGTACTCGGACGGCGACATCTGGAACTCGTTGAAAACCGTCTGGTAGTAGGCGCGCGGGCTGAACTGGCCGCCCTCGCGGAAGGCGGGAGTATTCTGCACCTCCACCGCCACCTCGAAATCCGGCACGCGCATGCCGAGCTTGCCGCCCTGCTGGCTGAGCAGTTCCTCTATGATCATCTCGCGGAAGATCTCCTGCTTGATGGTGCCCATCAGCGCCTCGTTGACCTCGGTGTTGGATTCCTTGAGGCCGGCGGCGGCGCGGTTGACCTGCATCATGAAGCTGCGGTAGGGGATCTTGGTGCCGCCCACGTCGGCCACGGCCTCCATGGAGTCGCCGGTGAATACGTAGGCGCCCAGGCCCACGAACACGCCCACCAGGAAGACCGACACCGTCACGATGAAGACTATGCGGCGGTATTTGGAAAAGAAAGATATCATGTCAGATCGCCTCGTTTTCGGATGATTTCAGGGCGTGCGCCTCGGCGCGGCCGCCCTTTCGCGGGGTTTCCATGGAGCAGTTGCCGTTGAACACGGCTCCCTCCTCCAGCACCACGCGGGGGGCGCGCAGGTCGCCGTCCACGCGGCAGCCCGACTGGGCCTCCACGTGGTCCAGCGCGGTGATATTGCCCTTCACCTCGCCGCAGACGTAACAGACCTCGCAGGAGATGTCGCCCTTTACCTTGCCGGACTTGCCTACGGTGACTATCTTGGCGTCCACCACGGAGCCGTCCACCCGCCCGTCGATGCGCAGCGAGCCTTTGGCGGTCAGCGTGCCCTGGAAATAAGCCTCGGTCCCGATCACGGTGTCGCCGTTCTTGGATTCGAAGCTGATGTTGGTGTTCTTGAAGATTGCCATAATTTTTTTGCGCTCCCGGGCGCGGGCTTACAGCCCGCCGAAAATGCCGTCGAACAGCCCGGCGAAGTTGCCGGCGCGCTTGCCGCCGACCTGCAGGAATTTCATGGGATCGCGGGGCAGGCCGCCGGTCCAGACCTCGTAGTGGAGGTGGTTGCCCGTCGAAGTGCCGGTGGAACCCATGCGGCCTATCGCCTGGCCGCGGCGCACCGCGGCCCCTTCCGAGACCAGCAGCTCGCTCATATGCCCGTAAAGCGTGGAATAGCCGAAGCCGTGGTCCACCACCAGGCACATGCCGTAGCCCTGGGCCCAGCCGGAATGGCGCACGACGCCGTCGGCGGTGGCCTGGATGGGCGTGCCGGCCTCGTTGGCTATATCGAGGCCGCTGTGGTACTCGGTGGACAGGCGCAGCGGGTGGATGCGGTAACCGTAGGAGGAAGTGATGCGGCCCTCGGCGGGCCAGATGGCCGGCGTGGCCCGGGCGCCGTTATGGCGGTCGGCCAGGAAGATGGTTATCTCGGAATAGCTGGAGAGGCGGCGGCGGGACTCGTCCTGCATCTTCTGGATGGAATTGTTGAGGGTGGTCTCGCGGATCTCCTCCGCCTTGGCGTCGAGCAGGCGGCGGAACTCGGCCAGATCGTTCCCCTGCGGCCCGCCGTAGCCCTCCTCCCGGTTGAAAGCCGACGGGTCCATGCCCAGCACCTTGCGCAGCTGGGTGTCGGTGCGCTTGGTCATCTCCAGGTAGGCCAGGCCCTTCTCGACCTGGTCGGAGACATAGGCCATCTTGGTGCGCAGGATCTTATTGTCGGCCTTGGTGACGTAATAATCGAAATGGCGCCCGGCGATATAGCCGGCCCAGATGGTGGTGACGGTCCAGACGCCGCCCAGCACCAGCAGGAACAGCACCGGCAGGTTGAAGCGCAGCGAAGGCATGCCGTTGTGAGGTATTATGAAAATACTCACCGGCTTAGCCGCGTTGCGGAAGAACCGCGCCAGTTCGCGTAACCACATATCTATATGATTATATTAAGCCGCTCAGTCGCTGTCAACCGGCGGCGGGGGCTTTTTGTAGGCGCGCCTGGGGCCGGCCTCCTGGGCGCCGCCGCTTATCGCCGCGGGGTCGAGCACGCGCGGCTCCTCCGCGGCTTCCTCCCCCCGGGAGGGCTCCGGCTCCACCGGCATGGCCTGGGTCCGTACCGCCCCGGGCTGCTGGGCTCCGGCCGCTATGGACTGGGCGCCGCTCATCAGGCCGCGCAGTTCCGGGTCCCTCATCACGTCGTTCATGAGGCGCAGGAACTCAGGCCGGTGTATGTACTTGGCCAGCATAGTCTCCATGCCCTTGGCATTGCGTATAGAGGAAATTACCGCCAGGGGATTGCCCTTGGCGCCGGCCCCGGCCTCGGCGAAGGCCTTTGCCATGTCCGGGTTCTTCTTCAGGTCGGCGATGAATTCCTGCACTATCGGGCGCTTCTCGTACTTCATCAGCGCGTTATAGGTCCTTTCCCCGTCCTCGGCGGTCATGCCGCCGGGCAGCGCGCCCGGCACGCCGCCGCTGACCAGGTCCAGCGAGGACCCGCCGGGCTGGCCGGCCCCGGACAGGCCGAGCCCGCCCTGGGGGAGACTCCCCGTCCCGCCTTCGGCACCGCCCGGCGCCGCGATGGGCGGCAGCGAGGCGAAAGCCTCCGCGATGGCGGTCTTGGCTTGGGTAACCTTGCGGTAAACGTAGAAGGCCGACCCCGCGGTCAGCAGGAAAAGGGAAGCCAGCACCCCGGCCACTATCTTGAGTATGCGGTTGCCGGAACGGATCCGCTTGAGCTCCTCGACTTCCGCCGGGGACTGCTGCGGCGGGGCGGGCGGCTGAGGCGGCGGCGGCGGCTGAACGGTATTATCCTGCGTCATTCTTCCCCCCTGGGGCAAATTTGACAGTTACCGACGGCAATTGCTAGACTATGATTCTACAATAAAAGCCGGTCCCCCGGACCGGTTTTTTACAAGTAAACGCTTTTGCGCCCCCTTCGTCTAGCGGCCTAGGACATTGCCCTTTCAAGGCAGAGATCACGGGTTCGAATCCCGTAGGGGGCGCCACTTTATGCAGTTGTAAAAATCCGCGCTGCCGAGCCCCGGCAGCGCGTGCAGTTTCTGCACTTCCCCCGACGGGAAATTAATTTTAAATTTTATTTTCTGCCCGCCCAAAATGAAGTTCGAACCGATTTTTCTCATTATTTGCAGGTTATCAGACGGATTTCCAGAGACGGCGGCCTCTCCGACGGCGGAACAGAGCTCGTAGAACCGTTTGACCGGTTCGAACCGATTTGCCCCCTCCCGCGCAAAAGCTGCGAGTTTGTTTTCAATTTCCTTTTTGTCGTTGACCAATTGGGCCTTTTTGCGCACGTACTCAGGCTGTGTTATGGTGCCTTGCAGTACCAGGTCCAGCAACTGGCCCAATTGGTCAGTAAGGATAACCAACTTATCTCGCAGATTTTGGGCGGCCTCTTCCCCGGCCTTGGCCACCTTTATTTCTTCCGCTTTTATGTTATCAAGAGCATTGGCGGCCAGGGCCGGGGGTAAGGAAACTCCTTTGAGCAGTTCTCTTATCTGGCGATCAACCTCCTCCTCGCGCGTGAACTTCTCGGGGCAGGGCCGTTTGCGTTTGGTGCAGCGCAAATAGTTATGGCCCTTTTGGGTTTCAGTGGTGATGAAGCAACCGCAATTCTCACAGCGGAAGATGCCCCGGTAAACATACGGCTTGAACCCGCGCTTCTTGGGCTTGCTCTTGTTCTTGAAGAGTTCCTGGCACTTGTCAAAGAGCGCCTTGGGGATTATTGCCTCGTGTTTCCCCTCGTGTAGCTCGCCGTAAAAGCGTATAACGCCGTAGTAAATGGGATTACGGAGCATATAGTGGCAATTGGCTATGGATAAGGCCTTTTTCTGATTACGTCCAACAAGGCCGGCATTCTTTAACAACTCGCGTATTTCCCGGATGGAGTAATTGCCGCTGCCATAAAGTTCAAAGGCCTTCTTGATAAGCGGGGCGCGCTCCTTGTCCACATAGATCGTGTGGTTTTTCTCGTCGTTCAGGTAGCCCATCGGGGCGCGGCTAGGCCAGACACCGTTGCGGAGTTTCTGCCGCAGGCCGCGCTTTACGTTCTCCGAGAGGTTATCGACGTAGTATTTGGACTGACCGAAAGCGATTGAAAGCATGAACTTGCCCTGCGGCGTAGGGTCGAACCAGAACGTCGGGAACTTGAGCTCCAGTATCTTGGCCGTGTCCACCAGGTAGATGATGCGCCCGCCGTCCACAGAGTTGCGCGCCAGCCGGTCAGGGTGCCAGGCGATTATGCCGTAGGCTACCCCCTGCTCCATTTGCGCCATCATCTCGTTGAAGACCTCGCGGCCCGGCTCTTTGGCGGTCTTGCACTCGATGAACTCGCGGACTATGGGCAGGTTTTCTTTTTTGGCGTATTCGCGCAACTCCGCCAACTGCGCCTCTATGGAAAGAACCTGCTTGTCCGCCTCGTCGGTGGACTTGCGCGCGTAAAGAAAGTACCGCATATTAGGATGCTGCATACCTTGCCTCCCCGCTCTTAATTCCGGCTTGGCCCAGCAGGGCTAAGACGGAATTAAGTGCTATTCTGCCACTCTGCGCCGCGGGTAAGGCCGGCCAGGCGCAGCAGCGCTGGGCCGGCCGCACCGGCGGCCATAAGGAATTAAAATCGGTTCGGCAAGCCGTTCCTCGGCTTGCGGCGCGCAAGCGCCTAACTTCATTCTGGGCGGGCAGAAAATAAAATTTAAAATTAATTTCCCGTCGGGGGAAGTGCAGAAACTGCACGCGCTGCCGGGGCTCGGCAGCGCGGATTTTTACAACTGCATAAAGTGGCGCCGTCATTTAGACATCGTTCGAGACTACTTTGCGAAACATCCCGAGGTAA
>CAYSYJ010000069.1:0-11348 GCA_964435105.1 uncultured Elusimicrobiaceae bacterium | reverse complement strand
CGCTGGCCAAGATAGGCTCCGGATCCATAGGCGGCAAGGCGCGCGGGCTCGCCTTCGTGGATTTCCTGCTCTCCAAGAGCGACCTGGAGACCCGCTGGCCCGGGGTGACGGTCAGCGTCCCCAACACGGTGGTCATAGCCACCGACGTTTTCGACTTCTTCATGGAGCAGAACGGCCTGGACTCGCTGATAAACGAGAACCACTCCAACGAGGAGACCGCAGCCCTTTTCGAGAAAGCCCGCCTGCCGGACTACGTCACCCGCGACCTGATGGCCGTGGTAGCCAAGCTCGACGGCCCGCTGGCCGTGCGCTCGAGCTCCCTGCTCGAAGACTCCAAGACCCAGCCTTTCGCCGGGGTTTACAAGACCTACATGCTCCCGAACGACAGCCCTTACCCGGCCGTGCGCCTGGCCGAGCTGGAGCGGGCGATAAAATTCATCTACTCATCCGTGTTCTCGCGCGAGGCGCGGGCGTACCGCAAGTTCAACCCACTGCTCATCGACGAGGAGAAGATGGCGGTGGTCATACAGCGGGTGGTGGGCCGGCGCTACGGCGACGGCCGTTTCTACCCGGCCTTCTCCGGGGTGATGCAGTCCTACAACTACTACCCGGTCCCCCCGCTGGAAGCGGAGGACCCGATAGCGCACATCGCGCTGGGGCTGGGCAAGACCATCGTGGAGGGCTACAACGCGCTGCGCTTCTCCCCGGCCCACCCGCAGAACCTGCACCAGTTCTCCACCCTCTCGGACTTCCTCGCCAACTCCCAGAAAAGCTTCATCGCCCTCAGCGTCAAGGGCGGGGAGCCGGCCCTGAAATACGAGGAGGAGCCGGCTCTCGTGACCGCCGGGGTGGAAGAGGCGGAGTCGGACGGCCCGCTGGAGCTGGCGGGATCCACCTATTCCGCCGAGAACGACCGGGTCTACGACGGCATCTCCCACACCGGCAGGCGGCTGATCACCTTCGCCCCCATACTGAAGAGCGAGACCCTGCCGCTGTCCGACATCCTCTCCACGGTCTCGGCCCTCGGCAAGGACGCCATGGGCTGCAACATCGAGATGGAATTCGCCTGCGACTACGACCCGGACTCCGGCGCGGCCGCCTTCAGCATCCTGCAGATGCGCCCGATGGTCTCGCGCAGCCCGGTCAAGAAGGTCTCGCTCAAGGACATGGACCCGGCCAGGCTGCTCTGCCTGAGCCCCAAGGCGCTGGGCAACGGAGCCCACCGCGACATCCACGACCTGATCTACGTGATCCCCGAAAAGTTCGACCCGCTCAGGACGCGCGACATCGCCGCCGAGATAGGCGACCTCAACGCCCGCCTGCGGGCCGAAGGCCGCTCCTACCTCATAATCGGGCCCGGCCGCTGGGGTTCGAGCGACCCCGCGCTGGGCATACCCGTGAAGTGGAACCATATCTCGGCGTCCCGCGTGATAGTCGAGGCGGCCTACGGGGATTTCGTGGTGGACCCCTCCTACGGCACCCACTTCTTCCACAACGTGACTTCCCTGGGGATGGGCTACCTGACCGTGCACGAGCGGAACGCGGAGTCCTTCATCAACTGGGAGCGGATCCGGGGGATGGCGCCGGTCTTCGAGGGCGCCTATATCCGCCACCTGCGTTTCGACACGCCGCTGGATATCCGCATCGACGGGTCCGAGGGCAGGGGCGCGGCCGCGCTCTGACGCGCCCCGGCGAAAAGAAAAGAGCCGCGCGGGCGGCTCTTTTTCTTGGCGTACCGGGAGGCGGCTCAGCGGCTGATATACTCCAGGCCCTCACGCGTCTCCCTGACCACCGGCAGCGGCGCCCCCCAGACCTCGAGGGAAAGCACATCCTTCACGAAGGCCTTCCTCCCCTCGTCGCCCGCCTTCTCCCATTCCGGGGACACCCCGCTCAGGGAGCTGCGCAGCAGGAAGTCCCGCAGCCCGTCGTCGAAATTCCTCTTCAGGTCGTCGACCAGCGGAGAAACGGAAAGGCGAACCCTCTTGCGGTAGCCGCGCGGCGCGGAGACCACGCCCCCGCCGTTGGCTCCGGCCTGTTCCCCGGCCGGTACGGCCGGGGCCGGCCGCTTCGTGATTATGAGGCGCCAGGGGTTGGTGCGGAAACCGTAATAGTTAAGGCGGGTGTTCTCTGTGATGTCCCAGGAGGCCACCGCCTTTATGCCGTCGTAAAGGGCGCCCAGGCCGGGCCGGAAAGAAGCCAGGTCCGAGAAGTCCCAGCGTATGGAATAGTCCAGGCCCACCCTGGAGCGGTAGGCGTCCTTGCTGATATTCAGGATGAGCGGGCTATCGCCCCGCGCGGTCGGGGTGGAGGCTCTCTGGCCGAAGGCCCCCCCTGGGGCCGCGGCCAGCAGCAGGAACAGCAGCGCCCTCTTCACCGTTCAGAAACCTTCCTTGGAATAGCGCTCCAGCAGTTCCCGCGCCAGGCGCCCCTCGGGGTTGAGCTTTACGGCCTCGTCGAGGGCGGCCTTGAACTCCGCCTCCAGGCGGGCGGTGTTCCGCAGGCGGCGGCCTTCCACCGCCCTCAGCGCCGCCAGGTCGGCGGCCTTAAGGGCGTACAGTTCGCCCAGGAATTTTTCCGGTTTTGTGAAAGGCAGCGGCGTATCCCCGCCCAGCGCCGACTTGATAGCGGCGTCGGCCTCGCCGTAGGCCTTGTAAAGCAGCGGGGCGGCGGCCTTATTGCCGCTTCCGGCCGCGGCCAGGGCGGCCCCTTCCTGGAAATCGGTTTCGGCCAGCTGCCGGCGCGCGTCGAGCATGGAGGGCAGATGCTGCAGGGCGCCCTGGTAGAAGGCCCTGGCCTGGGCGTATTCCTTCCTGCCCAGGGAGGCGTTGCCCTGCACCGTCATCTCGACGGCCTTCCGGAAGGCCGGGTCGGAGCCGGCGCGCGACACGAAGGCCGCCGCCGAGGCCGCCGTCCCGGGCGAACGCAGCGCGTCGGCCGCGGACACCTCCGCGGCGGAAGCCAGCGCGGCGGGCGCCGCGGCCTTTACCGAAGGGTCGGCGGCGGACATCCTTTCCGCCTCGGCCTTCAGCGAAGCGACCTCCGCGGCGGCGGCCGCGAAAGCGGCGGCCTTTTCGAAGAAAGCGTCCGGGGACTTGCCCATGGCCAGGTAGGCCTCGGATTCCAGCCACTGCACGGAAGCCGCCCGGGCCGCGAGGGCCGCCAGCAGGGCGCAATACTTCACGCCCGCCCCTTCTCCCGCCGAGGCCAGGGCCTTTGCCTGGGCCGCCATGGAATCCAGCGCGGCCGTATCGCCCCTGACGGCGTGGAAATTTATGAGCGCTTCCCGGGCGTGCCAGTTCAGGCCGTCCAGTTCCAGGGCCCGGCGCAGGGCGGCCTCGTGCAGCGCCTGCCCCCCGGAGAAACCGGCCCTGGCGGAAGCCTCGGCGAGGGTCTCGAAAACGGCTATGACCTGTTCGGAACCCGGGGCGTAGCCGAGGGCCTTGTTCGCGGCGGCGAAACCGGCCTCGATGGAGGCCTGGTCCGAAGCCTGGGCGGCGGCCCTGGCCTTGCCCAGGTAGTGTTCGGCGGCCTTCTGCCTGGCCAGGCCGCAGCCGGCGAGCAGGCCGGCCGCCAGCAGGAGCGCCGCGGTATTGGTCTTCATCAGAATTTCTCCGCTTTGACTATCTTCCCGAAATAGACGGTATGCAGGTCCCCGTCGCCCGGGTAGTACCTGGACAGGGCCGGCGGCGCGGCGGTTTCCGCCTCGATGCGGGTATTGCCGTAGAGTTCGCACTGGTAGACCAGTTCGCAGCCGGAGACGTACCTGACCTTGTGGCCGTAGCCCGGCTTGAAGGTGAGCCCGCAGACGCGCGCCTTATCGTAGTCCCGCCCCGACTTGCTGCCGCAGAAGGCCAGTTCCTTCTTCATGGCGCCGGCCGGCGGCACGCAAACCGAGAAATGGGTGGCCTTGGCCAGCAGGTCGTGGGTGTGGCGCGAGGGCCGCACCAGCACGGTCATCATGGGCTGGCCCCAGATGACGCCGACCTGGGCCCAGCCTATGGTCATCACGTTCACGCGGCCGATGCCGTCCTCGACCACGAGGAAGGCCCCGGCCCCTTCGAGCGCCGCGCAAAGCTTGTCCAAATGGTCGCAGTATTTCATTTGCCCCCGGCGCCCCGGAGCCTGTCCAGGGCCTCCTCTTTCTTCCTCGCGATCTGCCTGGCCTGCTCCAGGTCCACCTCCGCGAAATGGATGGCCTGGTTGGGGGCGTACTGGCCCAGCAGGTCGATGTCGGCGCTGATCACGTTGAAGATGCGCGGGTAGCCGCCGGTGGTCTGGCGGTGCCGCAGCAGCACTATCGGCCCTTCGGGCGTCAGCTGCACCGTACCGTCGGCCACCGCCCCGGAGATCATGTTCCCGGAGGAGCAGTCCAGGGGCGGCTCCCCGGAGAGGCGTATGCCCATCTTGTCCATCTTGAAGGTGGTCCGCCACTGGGTCAGGAAGAAGCGGCCGGGCTCCTTGAGCTGGTCGTATTCGGGGCCCGGCAGCACCCTGATGCGGCCGGACTGGTCCGCCCAGGCGCCGACTTCCGAGAAGGGCACGGCTTCCGCGGGCGGCGGGCCCGAGAAGGGGCCGCCCCTGAAGCAGAAATAGCCGTACATGCCGTAGCGCCTGTCGCCGAAGGTCAGCAGGTCCCCGGCCCGGACCTCGTAGACGCGGCTGTGCTCCACTTCCTCGGGCCCGGCCTGCCCGCGGCGCAGCGCGGCGTCGTAGCGGGCGCCGGTCAGCACGAAACGGCCGTCGGTCAGCATCTCTATCTCGGGAGGCCCGACTATCTCCAGGACCGGGCTGCCCTCGGGGTTGCCCAGCATCAGGTTGCCGCGCCTTAGCGAGAAGCAGTCCATGGCCCCGCCGGGCGACACGCCTATGTGCTGCCGGCCGTACTTGGGCAGGCCGGCGGTGCCGCAGAAGCCGGGCCTGACCAGGCGGATATTGCCGGTGACGCCGGCCACGGAGGCCTCTTTCTCGGCGGCGTCGAGCGCCCCCCGCAGCCTGGCGGCGAGCTCCAGGGCTATGGCCGAATCGGAGTGGATGCAGATGGTGTCGGCCTTGATCTCCCGCCACTCCGGCCTGGCCGGGTCGCCGCTGACATTGACGCGGCCGCGCTTTATTATATCTTCGGCCTGGGCCAGCGCTTCGCCCGCGTCAGTTATCACCCCGCCGTGCTTGCGCGAGGCCAGCTTCAGGCGGCCGGTTTCGGCGTCCCAGCCGTAGCGGCGGTCGGCGAAAGCCTCGCGCAGCACGGTTATGCCCAGGCGGCGGGCCGCCGCGGCGAGCTCCGAATCCGCCGGGGCCAGTATGGCCCCGATGTCGTTGCGCATCAGCCAGCCGGCGAGCAGGTCGGCCAGGGCCGAGTCGCGGCAGGCGTCGTTGTAGAGCGCGCCGTGGAACTTTACCAGCTTGACCCCGGGCAGCAGGGCCAGCTGCGCGTCCAGGGAGGAGAGGAGGTCCCCCTCCGGGATGGACATGGAAGCGCGGCCGAAATTCGGTTTGTCCGGGTAGGAGAGGTGCGCCGAGATCCCCACCCCCCTGGCCTGGGCCAGGGTGCGGAAGGAACCCACGCTCTCCTTGTCGCCGGCGTGGCCGTCGCAGGCCAGGTTGGCGATGTGGATGAACTTCATCAGCTCGCAGTCCTCTTCGTGGAGCGGGCCTTTCTCGCCGATGTCGCAGTTTATCTGTATCATTCCTCGGCCCTCTTGAAGACCACGGTATCGCCGGGATCGATGTCGTAAAGCAGCTCGGGCTGGGTGTAGCCGAGGATGTTCCAGCCGCCGGGGGAGGTTTCCGGGTAGACGCCGGTCTGCTCCCCGCCTATGCCGACGGCGCCCGCGGGCACGTGGGTGCGCGGGGAATCCAGGCGGGGCGTAGAGAGGCTGCGGTCGAGGCCGAGCAGGTAGGGGAAATGCGGGCGGAAGCCGATCATGGCCACCAGGTATTCCGGCGCGAGGTGGCGCCTTATCACTTCCTCGGCGCCGATCCCGGCGTGGTCCGCCACCCGCTGCAGGTCCTCGCCCCGGTAGACCACCGGCAGCACGTGGCGCACCGAACGCTCCTTCAGGGCCGCCTCGTCCCGGGGGATCCCGGCCAGCGCCGCGCCTATCTCGCGGCGCACCGCCTCCCAGTCGCAGCGCGGGGCGGCGTGGGCGGCCAGCGCGGTATAGGAGGGCACCAGGTCGTGCACGCCCAGCCCGGCCAGCTCGGGGCTCTTGCGCAGCTTGCGGTAAACGTAGAGCACCTGCAGCGAGGTGAGGCGGTCGATCTTATCGCCAAAGACCCAGCACAGGCAGGAATCGCCAAGGAAGAAGTTCTTGAAGTTTTTTCCCATAGCATCGCCCGGGGGCCGGGGCGGCCGGCCCTTTAAACGTTGGTCCAGTCGAGGATGATCTTGCCGGACTTGCCGGAACTCATCACCTCGAAGCCTTCCCTGAAGTCCTTGGCGGCGAAGCGGTGCGTGATGACCGGCTTGATGTCCAGGCCGCTCGTCAGCATGGCGCACATCTTGTACCAGGTCTCGAACATCTCCCGGCCGTAGATGCACTTCATGGTGAGCGCCTTGAAGATCACGGTGCCCCACGGGATGGTGGTGTTGGGCGGCAGAATGCCGAGCAGCGCCAGTTTCGCGCCCATCTTGACGCTGACTATCATGTCGTTGAAGGCCTGCGCGTTGCCGCTCATCTCCAGGCCCACGTCGAAGCCCTCGGTCATGCCGAGCCGCTTCATCACGTCGGGCAGCTTCTCCTTGCGGGAGTCCACCACGTTCTTGAGGCCGAGCTTGCGGGCCAGGTCCATGCGGTAGTCGTTGACGTCGGTGATCACCGTGTGGCGCGCGCCCACGTGGTTGGCTATGGCGCCGGCCATGATGCCGATGGGCCCCGCGCCGGTGATCAGCACGTCCTCGCCTATCAGGTCGAAGGAGAGGGCCGTGTGCACCGCGTTGCCGAGCGGGTCCAGGATGGCGGCCTCGTCGTCGGACACGCCCTCGGGCAGCGGGAACACGTTCTCGGCCGGGATGGCCAGGTACTCGGCGAAGCAGCCGGGGCGGTTCACGCCCACGCCCCGGGTGTTGATGCAGAGGTGGCGGTGGCCGGCCTTGCAGTTGCGGCAGTGGCCGCACACTACGTGGCCCTCGCCGGAAACGCGCTCGCCTATGGTATGGCCTTTAACGGCCTTGCCCAGTTCGGCGATCTCGCCCACGAACTCGTGGCCCACGTGCATGGGCACCGGGATGGTCTTCTGCGCCCAGTCGTCCCACTGGTAGATGTGGATGTCGGTGCCGCAGATGGCGGTCTTCTTTATTTTTATCAGGACTTCGTTGTCCCCTATCACGGGCTTGGGCACGTCCTGCAGCCAGAGGCCTTTTTCCGCTTTAGCTTTGACGAGGGCTTTCATCGTTCTTCTCCTTAAAAAGGGTTCCGGGAACGGCGCGACGGGGCGCCACCTACATTATACCGCTTTCCCCCCGTCCGAAGAACAACGGGAAAAATGCTAACCTTATAAGGCATGAAGGCGCTATTCCTGACGCTTCTCGCCCTGCTCGCCTCCACCGCCTCGGCCCAAACGGCGTCGGTCTATTATTTCGACCACGACTACCGCATCAGCTTCGACCTGTCCCAGGTCATAGAGGACATCACCGCCTCCACCGGCTCGCTCAAGCTCGCCAAGACCACCACGGCCATCACCTACACAAACGGAGCCAAGTTCGTGCTGGAAAGGCCCGAGGACCTTACGGCGGAGGAGCTTTCCGGCACCACCTCCTACGCCCTCGAAGCCGAAGTGGAGGTGCTCGAAGGCGGCCACTCGCTGGTGCTGCCGCCGCAGGACCTGCTGGACACCGTAGCGCCGCTGGTCCAGGAGGAGATGCGCGCCTACTTCACCGTAGAGCGCAGCAGCGCCCAGGTACTTGCCGCGGTCTCGCCCGCCGGGATACGCTTCCGGGCGCTCTACCTGCCGGGCCGGCAGGAAAAACCCCTCTGGGAGCCCACGCTCGAGATGCGCCACTTCGCCTCCTCCGGCGGCAAGGAGGCGGTCTTCAGCGGCTTTCCCGTGCCGCTCGGCCTCAACGGGCTCAGCCGCCGGCTGGTGGAGAACGCCTCGGATAAAGGTTCGGCCGCCCTGCTGAGCCTGGGGCTGGGCGGGGTTATGACGGGCCAGGTGCTCAAGGCCGGCATGGAGCGCACCCTTAATTACCTGAAGGGGGCGGGCACGGACATCGCGGCGCTGGACCCCAGCGACCTGCAGAACTTTTCGCAGTGGCGCCGCGAGGGGGGCCTGAAAGTTCCGGAGGGCACGCCGGAACTCATCTGTTCCAACGCCCGGGTCTCCGATCCGGAACTGGCCAGGCTGATCAAGCCCTACGCCCTGCGCCGCATAGCCGGCAATACCATAGCCTTCATCTCGCTGGTGCCGGCCAACTCCGGCGCGCTGGCGGACCTGGACGGCTCGGCCCTCACCGTGGACGACCCCAAAAGCGAGCGCGCCCTGTACTCCCTTATCGACGAACTCCGCGGCCGCCATAAGGCCAAGGCGGTGGTGGCGGTCTCCTTCCTGCGCCGGGACGAACTGGGCTGGCTGTTAGGGGCCCGGGGCATAGACGTGCTGATAGGCCCCAAGACCTGGGACCTGGAGTCGGGACGCCGCACCAGGGTGGAATTGTTCAAATGGGACCGGGAGGCGCATACGGGCCCGGCGCTGACCGTCTTCCCCGATTCGCGCGGCGCGGGCGTGGTACGCCTCGAATTCCAGGGCCGGCGCGGCCTGGCCGCCGCCGAGTCGCTGCCGCCGCCCGAGGACGGCCGCGAGCCCCTCTACTACCGCGAGCAGCTCTACATGAAGGAACGCATCGTGCGCCATTTCGTGGGCTCCGGCGACGCCCTGCTGCCGGACCGCCGCGAGGGCCTGCCGGACGACGGCGGCCCGGCCTACGGCGTACCGGAGTTCTTCGGCCTGGCGGCCAACACGCTGAGGCGCGGGTACGGCGCCGAAGTGGCCGCCGTCAGGGTGAAGCCTTTCTCCAGCTCCATGCTGGGCGACGTGCCCACCGCCATGGTCAAGACCTGGCTGGGCCCGGACAAGCCGGTGCGGCTGGTGCTGGCGCCGGGCAGGTTCATCAACGAGCTCCGCGGGAGGGAAGTGCCGCCCCGCCGCTCCGGGGAATACTATTCGCCCAGCGCTTACGGGGCCGCGGACTACTGCGCCCTCTCCGGCGTGGACGCCGCCGGCCGGGTGGCCGGCCTGCCCATAAACGACGACGAGACCTACCTGCTGGCGGTCAGTTCGGAACTGGCCGAGGGCAAGCCCTTCCTCAAGCCGGTAGAACCGCCGCCCGGCGCGCCGGCGACGCTTCACTCCGTGGTGACCGGTTCGCTGGAAAAGCTGAAAGCGTCGGCCCCGGACAGGGCGGCCTGGGAGGCCGCCGTAGGAGGCCTGCTGGAGAACAAGCCGGGACCGCGGGACCTGTGGCGCATCAACCTGCGCAGCCTCTCCCTGGAAACGGTCAACACCGAAGTCACCGGCCCCCCCGACTACGCCGCGGCCGATTCCCGCCTGGGCGCCGTCAACCAGACCCGCATGCAGGGTTCGATGCGGCTCTTCTCGGAATATCATTCGGGGCGTTTCCGCCTGGACTCCGGCATCTCGGCCGACTACGGCAAGACCGTGCTGCGGCCGCGCGGCCAGCCGCGCCTGACCACCGAGAGCGTGGACCAGCTGATCCTCGAGTCGCAGCTGGTCTACCGCATGAAGAGCTATAACGGGTCCCTGGGCCCGCTGGTGATAGGCCCCTACGCCTCCGCGGCCTATGACACGGAATTTTCCCGGGCCGAGCCGCAGCCGCTGCGCAAGGTGCTGCGCTCGAGCGCCGGCATGAAACTTTACGAGGGCGCGGCCATACAGGAACTCTACGCCGGCCTCACCACCGAGCAGATCTACACCTACGCGCCGGCCCGCACCAAGTACGCCCTGGAGACCGGCTTCCGGATCTACGCGCCCATCCCCGGCACCGCGCTGCACTTCAGCGCGGACGGCAATTACAGGAACTTCGCCCGCAGCCGCTTCGACACGGTCTACGACCTGAAGGAACGCCTGGAACTGAACCTGCGGGTCAGCACCCGGCTTTACAAGGACATCATGCTGAGCCCCTACGCGACCTATTTCCTCGCCACCGGCAAGAAGCTGCCCGGCTCCGCCGCCAACCTGACCGTGGGCCTTTCGCTGGAATACTCCAGGCTCTTCAAGATAAAGCGCTGACGCCGCGGCCCCAAAGGCCCAGGCCCGGGGCGGCCTTTTTCCGCCGCGGGACTGCCCGGGCGGCCCTTTTGCCCGGGCCTGCGCCCGGCTACAATATATATACGGTGGCTACCCGCTTATCCCCCTTTCTCCTCGCCCTGCTGGCACTCGCGCCTGCGCCCGCGCGCGCCGGGGGAGGCCTGACGCTCACCGGCGGCGACTGCGCTTCGCTGGAAGCCCGGGCCGGCGCCCTGGCGGCCTGGGCCGGCGAGTTGGGAGAAAAACCCGGCGCCCCCGGCTTTTGCGGCTGCTACGGGGACGCCTGCTCCATGGACGTGTCGGCGGCGGCCCCCGCTTTCGTCGCGCGCATGCACGGGGTAAAAGCCGGGCGCTGGGGCCCCAACTGCTGGAACGCGGCGCTGGTCGCCGGGAAGCTGCTGGCCGAGCCGCGCTTCGCCTCGCCCGAAGAGATGACCTTCTGGACCGCCTCGCCCGCCTGCCGCGCCCTGTCGGCCGGGGAGGAGCCCCTGCCCGGCGATATCATAGCGATACGCGAAGCCTCCGGCGAAGAGGTGCACGGCTTCGTCTACCTGACCCCGGACCTCTCCTTCTCCAAGAACTACCTGACCGCGGCCGCGCCCTATCTCCTCCAGCCTCCCGCCGCGGTCTACGCCGAATTCCCCGTGGAGGAAGCCTGCAGGCTGCCCGGAGCCCCGGCCGGCTGCGCCCGGCGCTCGGACTACTTCAGGTGCCGCGCCGCCGCCGTCCCCCCGCCCCCCGCCGATCCCGACTACGCCGCGGCGGTCGCCGCCGTGGACGGGGCGGAAAAAGCGCTGAGCGCCCTGGTCCTGCGCTGGAAGACGGACCCCGAACTGCGGGCCAAAGCGCCCGAAATCCTGGCCGCGGCGGAAAAGGCCCTGAGGCCCGCCAGGGACCTGGCCCTGGGCCGCGGCGGCTTTCACTGGCGCGCCCTGCGCCTGCGGGCCGATTCCCTGCTGCACCAGATCTCCCTGATCTGACCTCCAAAGTTATATACTATCCTCCATGGAAATACTGAATTTCGCGCTGATGAGCGCCACGTCCATCTTCGCCATCATAAACCCGCTGGCGGCGGTGCCCACTTT
>CAYSYJ010000068.1:0-11536 GCA_964435105.1 uncultured Elusimicrobiaceae bacterium | reverse complement strand
ACGGCATCACCGCCAACGAGGAGCGCTGCCTGGCGCTGGTGCGCGGCAGCATAGGCCTGGTGACCGCGCTGAACCCGCTGCTGGGCTACGAGGCCAGCACCGCGGTGGCCAAGGAAGCGCTGGAGACGGGCGCCAGCGTCTACGACCTGGTGCTCTCGAAGGGGCTGATGTCGAAGGAGGCGCTGGACAACGCGCTCGCCCCGGAGAACATGATAGCCCCCCGCAAGATGCCGGCGCCCAAGGGCTAGCTGCCTTCACCGGGCGTAAAAAAAGGCCCGCGGTTTCCCGCGGGCCTTTTCTTTTGGCGCCGGGGCGCCCTAGTCCGAGTCCAGCGCCGAGATGCCGGGCAGCGTTAGCCGTTCCAGGAACTCCAGGCTGGCGCCGCCGCCGGTGGAGACGTGCGTCATCTTGTCCGCCACGCCCGCTATTTTCACGGCGGAGGCGGAGTCGCCGCCGCCGATGATGACGGTCTTGCCCTTCTCCGCCAGGGCCGCCAGCTCGTGGGCCAGGCGCAGCGTGCCCTCGGAGCCTTCCTTGATCTCGAAGGCGCCGATAGGGCCGTTCCACAGCACGGTCTTCGCCTCCGAGAGGATCTTGACGGCGTGGTCCAGCGACTCCCGGCCCAGGTCGAAGGATTCCCAGCCTTCCGGGATCACTTTCACGTCGCGGCGCAGCTCGCCCACCTTCTGGGCGGC
Organism: uncultured Elusimicrobiaceae bacterium; assembly: GCA_964435105.1. Lineage (GTDB taxonomy): Bacteria > Elusimicrobiota > Elusimicrobia > Elusimicrobiales > UBA9959 > UBA9959. Next base: position 10,841 of record CAYSYJ010000068.1, on the reverse strand, counting down.
GAAGTCGAACTTGTCGGTCACCACGAAGTCCCGCGGCAGCACGATCTTGTCGCCGTACTTCTGCAGCAGCTTCCTGGCGGTGTCCAGCATGGATTCCTCTACCAGCGACTTCTGCACGTCGAAGCCGCGGGCCTTGAGCAGCGTGTAGCCTATGCCGCCGCCCACTATCAGCAGGTCGATCTTCTGCAGCAGGCTCTCTATCACGCCCAGCTTGCTGGAGATCTTGGAGCCGCCGGTGATCCCCACGAAAGGGCGCTGCGGGTCGCTGACCGCCCCGCCCAGGTACTTGAGTTCCTTCTCTATGAGCAGCCCGGCCAGCCGCAGTTCCGCGTGCTTCGTCACCCCCGTGATGGAGGCGTGGCGGCGGTGGCAGGTGCCGAAGGCGTCGTTGACGTAGATGCCGTCGGCCAGGCCGGCCAGGCCGCGCGCGAAGACCGAGTCGTTCTCCTTCTCGCCTATCGCGAAGCGCAGGTTCTCTATCAGGTTGGGCTTGCCCTTCACTATGGCCGCCTTGCTGACCAGCACGCCGGAAGAGGCGATGCTGCCCTCGTGGAAGACCAGGCCGGGCAGGTGGTTGGCGCGGATATAGTCGGCCACGGGCCGCAGGCTGTGCTGGGCGTAGACTTCCTCGCGCGATTTGCCCTTCTTCTCCTGCTTGTCGGGCTCGCCGAAGTGCGAGCAGAGCACCGGCGTGGCGCCGGCCCCGAGCAGGTAGTTCACCGTCGGCAGGGCGGCCTCTATGCGGGCCGCGTCCGTAACCTTGCCCTTGGAGAAAGGCACGTTCAGGTCCAGGCGCACCAGCACGTTCTTGCCGGCGAAAAGGGACTTGTCCACCCCGGAGATGTTCTTCTTGCGGATGCCGGTCTCGCGCGTCATGATGTCTATGCGCTCGCGCAGGATGCGTTCCACCTCGTCGGCGGCCTGCTCGGGCGTCATCGCGCGGCTGACCGTCTCCAGGATATTGTGCGTCCTGATGAAGCTGTCGGACAGCGGCACGGCCCCGCGGTAGACGAAGCCCCCGTTGGCGTCCACCGTCACGGGCTCGCCTTCCTTCAGGGTGACGTCCGGGTCGCCCTTGAAAGTGACGGACCGGCGCGCCGTGTCGATGACGGCGTTGGCGCAGCCGACGACGCAGGGTTTGTTGAGCGTGATGGAGGTGATGGCCGCGTGCGAGGTGCGGCCCGGGAACACCGTCACTATGCCCTGCGAGTTGTTGATGAAGTTGAAGTCGGAAGGCTTGGTGGTCTGCGCCATGTACACGATGTTCTCGCGGGCGGCGCGGAACTCCTCGAACTTGCCGGGGGTCAGGGCCAGGCGCCCCGAGGCGATGCCGTGGTTGATCGGCACGCCGGTCCCGACGGGCGGTTTCCACTCGCGCGCCCCCCCGTCGTTGCGCGGCACGGAGATGTAGGCGTTGCCGGCGCAGAGGCGGTCTATGCGGCCGCGGTACTCGTAAACGGAGATGATGCCCTTCTTCATCAGGTCGGTGTCGATGACCAGCTTGGCGTAGGTGCTCACGGTGGCGCGCCTGGCCTGCAGCAGGTAGAGCTCGCCGTCCTCGACGGTGAACTCCAGGTCCAGCTCGTGCTTGAGCTTCTTCTCCAGCAGTTCCTTGTATTTCTGCAGGCCGGCCTTGACCGCGGGAGGGATCGCGGCCACGCTGCGGGTGACGACGTTGCCCATCACCACGTCCTCGCCCTGGGTCATCTCCCTGTACTCGCCGAACAGTTCGTCGCGGCCGTTGATCGGGTTGCGGGTAAAGACCACGCCGCTCATGGAATTCTGGCTCTTGTTGCCGAACACCATCTGCTGCACGGTCACGGCCGTGCCGAAGTTAACTTCTATCGAGAGCTCCTTGAGGTATTCCCGCACGTTGTGCGAGCGGCTGGAGGCGAGGACCAGTTCTATGCACTTCACGAGCTGTTCGAACGGGTCCTGCAGGAAGGCGGCGCCGAGCCTGTCCGTCACCAGTTTCTCGGCCCTGGCGGCGCCTGGTTCCGGCCCGCCCCCCGGGGTTTCGGTTTCCAGGGCGGCCAGTACATTGCGCAGGAAGCGCAGGTAAACGGCTTCGGCGAAGGCGGCGCCGTGCCGGGCCGCCAGCGCCTCGCGTATGGCCGGCGTCAGGCCGGCGTTGAGGATGGTGCACATGGAGCCGGGCAGAGAGATCGTGGTGCCCGAGCGCGCGGAGACCAGCAGGGGTTTTTCCGGGGAGCCGAGGCGGCGGCCGGTCTGCGCTTCCAGTTCCCCAAGGTGCCGGCCCACGGCTTCCCGGAAACCCTGGCGGTCCGCGTCTTCCCGGAAGAGCTCCGCGCAGATGGGCAGGCCCAGGATGAAGGCCGGCGGCACCCGGACGCCGAGGGAGGCCATGTCTATCAGGCCGTTGCCCTTGCCGCCCAGGAAAGGGCGCAGCGTGTCCGGCGTGCGGGTCCAGGTGGAGGCTATAAAAGCGTCGTAATCGCCGGCCACCTGCGGGAGGGCGCCCACCTTGTAGCGGCCGTAGAGGCTGTTCTCGGCGCTGCGGGCGGCGAGCTCGCGGTTCAGGAAGACCAGCGTCTTCTCTATGAACTCGTCCACCGCGTGGAACTCGGTGGTGCGGAAGAAATTGTTGAAGAACCGGTCCTTGATGGGCGCGGCGGAGGCGGTGGGGATCTTGTAGACCTCCAGCACGTTGTTAAGCATGCGGCTGAGGCGCTTGAAGATGTTGCTGCGCATGAAGCGCTGCAGCTCCAGGGAGACGTCCTGCAGCATCCGTTTGGTCTTGATGATGTCGACCGTCTCCATCTCGCCGAGGGCCGTCAGCTCCTTCACGAAATCGTCCGACTTGCCGGGCAGCATGCCCTTGAGCGCCAGCAGGGAGACCAGTTCCTTGACCAGCAGCACGCAGGCCTTCAGGTTGGCGTAGCTCACCGCCTCGTAGCGGCTGTTGGTGAGGTCGTTGGTGAAGATGAAGACCAGGCGCCCCAGGTAGAGGTCGAGGTCGAGGAAGTCGTAGAGGCCCACGCGCCCCTCGAAGTAGGACTTCTTCAGCAGCGTCTTGAAGCTGCGCAGCCGCCGCAGGCAGTCTATCAGGTTGTCGGTGTCCCGGATGTGCTCGTCGCTGCAGATGGCGAGGAAGGTCTCCATCTCCTTGCGCAGGAAGCACTTCTCGAACAGGTCCAGGCGCTCCCGGAGCCGCTCCTTCACTACGGAGATGTCCCCCCGCTGGTAATCCCAGAGGTAGGAAAGCTTCTCTTCCATCTCCTCGGCCAGCTCTATGAAGCGCGGGTCTTCCGAGTCCGGGTTGAAACTGGTGGCCAGCGCCATGTACCCCGCCTTGAAGAGCGGGTCGGGGTTCTTGTTGCGGATGAATTCCAGGTAGGGCCTGACGTAGCGGGTGAGGATGCGCGGCGAGAGCTTGCGGTGGACTTCCTTGCGCAGGTCGCCGGCGAAGGAAAGCACGGGGTCGTCCCCGTCGCGGCCCTCCTCGAAATATTCGGCCGCGCTGCGGATGTCGTCTATCAGCGCGCCGCCGCCGCCGCGCACAGGCAGCTTCTTGAGCAGCTCCCGGGCGTAGTAGATGTACTCGTCGGAAGGGCCGCGCATGTCGTCCAGTGTGCGCTTGGTCTCTTCCAGGAGCCGCCGGTGGAGGGCGTCTATGTCCCCCTTGGCGTCGCGCGCGTCCGGGACCCGTTCCTCCTTGTCGAGCAGGCGGATGTTGACCAGGAGTTCCACCAGCAGGTCTATCTTCTTTTCCTGGTCCGGTTCCCCGCGGGCGGCGCCCAGTTGGGCCATTATTCTTTCCCAGGTGTTCAGCGGGAGCATTTTGGCGGCGGCGGAAGGATTGGTCTTTGGCATAGTTCCCCTCCGGATAGTATAGCCGCGCCGCCCGGGCCTGTCAACCTGGCCGCCGCCGGGCGCGCCCGCGCGGCCGGGAGCAAAAATAGTAATATCTGAACGGCGGCCCGGGCCGCCCCGGAGGAGCGAAAAAATGGAATCCATAAGAGAGATCTACCGGATAGGACGCGGACCTTCCAGCAGCCATACGATGGGGCCCTTGAAGGCGGCCGAGGCCTACCGGGCGCGCACGCCGGGGGCCGCGGCCTACCGCGTGACCCTTTACGGCAGCCTGGCCGCCACCGGGCGCGGCCACCTGACGGACAAGGCCGTGGCGGCGGGGCTGGCGCCGGCGCGGGTGGAGATCTCCTGGCAGCCGGAGAAGGTGCTGGCCTTCCACTCCAACGCGCTGCGTTTCGAGGTTACCGAGGGCCCGCCTGCGGAGCCGTGGACCGCCTACAGCACCGGCGGCGGCCGCGTGAGCGACGGCCCCGGCGGCGGCGCGCCGGAGATCTATTCCCTGAATTCGATGCAGGAGATACTTGCCTGGAGCCGCCGCACCGGGCGCGCCTTCTGGGAGTACGCGGCCGAGACCGAGGGGCAGGAGATCTTCGGCTACATGGCCGAGGTCTGGGACGCCATGCGGGACTGCATCCGGCGTGGGCTGGAGGCGGAGGGCGTGCTGCCCGGCGGCCTGCATCTGCGGCGCAAGGCGGCTTCCTTCTACGTGAAGTCGGCCAGTTTCAGCGGTTCGCTGAAGAAGAAGACGCTCTCGTTCGCCTACGCGCTGGCCGTGGGCGAGGAGAACGCCTCGGGCGGGACGGTGGTGACCGCCCCCACCTGCGGTTCGGCGGGGGTGCTGCCGGCGGTGCTCTACCGCATCCAGGAAAGCCAGAACCTTTCCGAAGTGAAGATCCACCGCGCGCTGCTGACGGCCGGGCTGTTCGGCAACCTGGTAAAGAAGAACGCCTCCATTTCCGGGGCCGAGGTGGGCTGCCAGGGCGAAGTGGGCACCGCCTGCGCCATGGCCGCCGCGGCCGCCACCCAGCTGCTGGGAGGCAGCGAGCGCCAGATAGAGTACGCCGCGGAGATGGGGATGGAACACCATCTCGGGCTCACCTGCGACCCGATCGGCGGCCTGGTGCAGGCCCCCTGCATCGAGCGCAACGCTTTCGCCGCCGAGAAGGCCATGAACGCCGCGACCTTCTCGCTGCTGGGGGACGGCGGCCACCTGATAAGTTTCGACAAGGTGGTCAAGGCGATGAACCAGACCGGCCACGACCTCCCCAGCATCTACAAGGAAACCTCCGCCGGAGGGCTGGCCTCGCTGGGCTACGGCGAGACCGACGCCGCCGCTTCCTGAAAACGGGGGCCGCGGGCGCGCGGCCGCCGTCGGGAGATTTGCATCGCCCGGCTCAAAGTGTTTGAATAGGTCCGGGCGCCGCGCGTGCCTATCATGTGAGCCGGAGAGAACGCCATGGGAACTTGCGTCCAGAACCTCGCAGGCAAAGAGAAAAGCCCGATCTAGCCTCCCCACCCCGCCCGCGCCCGGACCCCGCGCGGGCCGCTGAAGGACGCAATGGAGGACAAAATGAAAAAGAAAAAAGAGAACGAACAGCCCGCCAGGCCGGGCGACCCGGGCGAACTGGTGGCGGCGCTGCAGGCCGCCCAGCGGCAGATACTCCTGCTCGAGAACCAGATAGACGAGTATAAATGGCTGGAGGAATCCCTGCGCAAGCGCACCAAGGACCTGAACGAAAGGGTGAAGGAGCTGGAGTGCCTGTACGCCGTGGGGACCTCGCTGCCCAAGGCCAATAACCTGGCGGAGGTGCTGCTGGGGGTCTGCGAGACCCTGCCCAAGGGGTTCCAGTTCCCCTCCTCCACCTGGGTGAGCCTGGAGGTTTACGGGCAGAAATTCAGCACCAAGGGGTTCAGGCCTTCCGTGTACAAGGTAGAACGGGAGATAAAAGTGCGGGGCGAGACGGTAGGCGCGCTCGTCGTCAACGTCGGGCCCGCTTTCGACTCTTACCACAAATCGGCCATACTGCCCGAGGAAGAGCGGCTGGTCGAGATGGTCTCCTCCGTTCTGGGGAAGCTGGTGGAAAGCCGGATCTGAAAGCCCCGCCTCCCGCGGCGCGCGGGAAAGCGCAAAGGCCCCCTTACGGGGGCCTTTGCCTTTACTCGCGCGGACTCCGGGGCGCGGCTCAGTCCATCTTTATGGAGACGCGGCAGTTCTTGTCCGACTCGGGCTCGACGCCGGAGCGCGGCGCGGAAGAGCCGGCTGCGACCACCATGAAGCGGCCGGCCGGCAGGTTGGAGTTGGCGGTAATGAAGTTTACCACCGCCTCGGCGCGCGCCTTGGAGAGCGCGACGTTGCCCTGGAAGGTCTCCGTCGCTTCCTCGCTGCCCTTGCGGGAGGCGTGGCCTGTTATGGTCACCTGCTTGTCCGCGGGCGCCAGTTCCACCACCTTCACCAGCGCGGGAATGACGGTATTTTTCATGAACTCGCTGACGTTGACCCCGGCGACGCTGTACTTGGGGTCGTCCAGGTTCAGCTCGGCCGAGTTGTAGGCGAAAGGTATGTCCTTGACCGCCTTGTTGAAGGCGGCCTTGGCCGCCAGGTAGGCCGCGCCGCCGGTCTCCGCCGCCGCCGCCGTGGCCTTCTCCTTCAGGCTGTCCGCGCCCGGTATCTGCGCCGCGGCCGAGCCCGCCAGGAACAACCCTATCGCCGCTATAGCTAACTTTTTCATTTTTCCCCCTTGTGTCTTCACCCTTTTAACTCACTGAATTACTTCAGATCCGACGCGCAGTGCGCGCACTTAACCGCTTTCAGCGGTATGACCGACAGGCAGAACGGGCAGTCCTTGGTGACGGGCGCCGCCGCCGGGGCCGGCTTGTCGAAGCGGGCCTTGATCCTGTTTATCTGGCTGACCAGCAGGAAGATGGCCGCCGCCACTATCAGGAAGTTGATGATAGCGTTCAGGAAGACGCCGTAATTTATCGTCGCGGCGCCGGCCTTCTGGGCCTCGGCCAGGCTCGCGTAGGCGGTCCCCGAGAGGTTCACGTAGAGGTTGGAGAAGTCCACGCCGCCGGTGAGCTTGCCGATGGGCGGCATCATCACGTCGGTCACCAGCGAGTTGACTATCTTGCCGAAAGCGGCGCCTATGATGACGCCTACGGCCATGTCCACCACGTTGCCGCGCATTATGAATTCTTTGAAGTCCTTCAGCATTTTTCCTCCTCTGATATCGCCGGGCCGTCAGTAGTTGACTATGATGGCCACCGAGTTCATCTCGTCGGTCTTGCGGAAGCCGGCGCCCGGGGCGTTGACGTATTTCCAGGTATGCGAGGCCTTGAGCGAAAAGTGGCTGCTGATGCTGGCCACCAGGGCGGTCTCGGCGTTCATGCGGTAGCCGTCGGACTCTTTCAGGTTGCCCAGGTATTCGAAGTCCTGGCTGGCGGTGGCGGTGGGCGACAGCGTGCGGATGTACTTGGCGTAGGCCCGGTAGGTGCCGAAACTCTGGTTCTCAGTGCCGGGCAGCCGGTCCTCCCAGATATAGCCGCCGCCGGCTTCGGCGAACAGCTTGTCGCTGGCGGTATCGAGGAAGTTGCGCCCGAAGCCGAGCCCCAGGTCCCAGCGGTCCTGGATGCCGGCAAAACGGTTTTTGTCCCAGCCGATCCGCTCGAAGGCGTAGTTCTTGCCCGCCAGCTTCAGGCTCACCTTCTCGTAGGCGTTGTACTGCTCGGCGGTCACGGTGTCGCGGCTTTCGGTGCCGAGGCCGCCCGCGCCCAGCTCGAGCGCCGCTTTGGTCCAGTCGTAGTTGAAGAGGTTCTTGGCGGCTATCGTAGAGGTCTTGGAGTTGCCCGAGGTCTGCACGTAGGAGAGCTCGGCTGCGTCCTTCCAGTTCTTGGGGGTTTCCTGCGCGTAGGCGGCGCCTGCGGCGACCAGTAAAAGTCCGGCGAACAGCGATCCTGTCTTGTTGGTTTTCATTCTGTTTTCTCCTGTATAAGTGAGGCCTTACTGGAAAAACACGAACTTGGCGGGTTTACCGCCTCGGATATCCGCGTTGATCTTAATACCCCTGCCTTTATTAAGCCAAAGAAAAGTCGGGCCGTCAAGTCCGTAAAACCCGCGGCCCCGGCGCAGGCCGCCAAAAAGACAGCCGCCCTGCAACGGGGGCCCGGAGGTCCCGCGGCGGGGCGGCTGGGGTTCTTGTAAAGACTTACTTAGATGACCTTGCAGCGGCGGCGCTTGGAGATCAGGTACTCTCCGCTGCGCTTGTGCAGGCGGGCCACCAGCTGGTGGGTGCCGGGCTGGAAATTGTTCCAGTCGAACCACCAGTAGCCGACGGCGTACCGGCAGGGCTGCCAGGGCTGGTCGTTGACCGAGATGTCCACGCCCGTGCAGTCGCTGGCGCCTATGCGCACCGAATAGTTCCGGGAGGTGATGTTCTCCAGGTTCTTCGGGTAGTCCACCACCACGTACTCTTCGGTCGCGGTGACGGGGGTCTTGGCGGTCTTATTGTTCTTTTTCACGGCTAACTTAAGCATTTCGCTTTCCTCCGTAATATGGCGGCCGCGGTACTGGCGGTCCGCCTGCTCCCGCCAGGGCCAGGCCCCGGCTGAAGCGTCGGAAGGGATCACTGTTTCGGAGAAGTCCGGGAGCGCGGCCCTCGCGCCCTGTGGCGTTTGGCCGCTTTTACCGGAACGATGTTGAGCTTTCCCCTCAAGTACAGGATAGCAATTCCGTGCCGGCCAGGTCAACGGTTTTCCGACGATAATGATACTCAATAGGTGTCATTTATGAGGAGACACGTCGGGGTCGTCGCTTTCGCGCGGTTCCCGTCAGTTGTTCTTTTCGAAGTCTTCCACCTTTTTCAGGCGGCGGGCGTGGCGTTCCTCTCCGGAGAAACGGGCCTTGAGGAAGGCCTCGGCGATCTCGAAGGCGAGCGCCTCGCCCACTATGCGGGCGCCCAGGCAGAGCACGTTGATGTCGTCGTGCTCCACGGCCTGGTGGGCGGAATAGGTGTCGTGGCAGAGGCCGGCGCGGATGCCCTTGAACTTATTGGCGGCCACGCAGGCCCCCACCCCGGAGCCGCAGACCACTATGGCCCTTTCGGCCCTGCCGGCCAGCACGGCCCGGGCGGCGGCGGCGGCGAAGTCGGGATAGTCCACGGAGCGGTCCGGGGAATCGGTGCCCAGGTCCAGGGGCTCGTGGCCCAGGGCCTTCAGGCGCGGCAGCAGGGCCGCCTTGAGCGGGTAACCGGCGTGGTCGCTGGCGATGGCTATCTTCATATGTCAGGTCCTTTAGAGGCGCTCCACGTCCGTCTTGAGCGCCCATCCCTTTATCCCCTCTTTCTGCAGGCCTATCTCGTAGTAGGCGTCGTCCCCGGCGTCGAGGATCTTGACCAGCCGGCCCTCAGGGGCGGAGGCGTAGGTCTTGAAGTTCTCTCCCGGGCCGCTGAGCATGCGGGCCCCGCCCTGGCGGGTCACTACCCCGCTGTTGGAGAAAGGCGAGGTGGAGGCCCTCCCCCCGTACCAGGCCGCGGCCAGCAGCAGCAGCGCGGCGAAGGCGGCCGAAGCCCGGCCCGCCCGCAGGCCCCAGGGGCTGCCGTCCAGCAGGAAGCCGGCCGCGCCGGCCAGGCAGGCCAGCCAGAAGAGCAGGATGGCGGCGGCGCGCAGTTCGCCGTCGGAGAAGAGGTAGTAGGCGTAATGGACGGCCGCCGGCACGTTCTCCGGCACCAGCAGCTGGCCGGTCTGCTTCAGGGCGAAATCCAGGTTGCCCCGGATGTCGCGCGAGCGCGGGTCCAGCGTGAAGGCCCGTGCGTAGCTGAGCACGGCCTGGCCCGGGCGGTTGAGGCGGAAGAGGGCGTTGCCCGCGTTATAATGCGCCCAGGGGTTGGCCGGGTCCTGGGCGGCCACCGCCCGGTAGCCCTCCAGGGCCTCGTCGTAGCGGCCGTTCTTGTAGAGGTCGTTGAACTCGGCCAGCTCGCTGCGGTCGTAGGCCGCGGCCGGCGCGGCCAGCAGCAACAGCAGCAGGAGCGGCAGTCTGGCGGTTTTCATCGGCGCAGCTCCTTCTCCAGCAGCTCTATGAGCAGGGAATATTTTTTGGCCAGGTCCGAGGCGCCTTCGGCGCCGGCGGTCTCCGGCGAGAAGTGCCTCAGCTCCAGGGCGGCCCAAAGCTCCCGGATCTCCTCGAAGGCCCGCTCCCCCGCCCCGGGGAAGCGCTGCCTTATCAGGTCGGCGGCCTTCTTCATGGTCAGGGCGGAAACCTTGACCCCGCACTTGTCGGACAGGTAGGCCATGAAGGAATCGTAGAGCACGGAGACGGCCTCGTTGGTCTTGCCGGCCTTTACCAGGGCCTCGGCCTCGTCGATGTCGCGGAAGGCCTCGCTGCGGGCCCGGCGGAAGCGGAACAGCATCGGGTTGGCGGACTTGAAGCGGTTGAAGCGGGACAGCCAGAAGCAGAACAGCAGCAGCAGCGGCGGCGGCAGGTGCGCCCACCAGGGCAGCTTATTGACGGAGGCGGCCAGGCGCGGCAGGGCCGGGGGCGCGGCCGCCAGGTCGCGCACGTAGCGGATGTCGGAGCCGGAGGCGGTCACGGGGGCCTGCTTGGCGGCCGGGTCGTAGAAGACGCTCTTGCCGGTCTCCGCGCCCTTCTCCACCAGCATTACCACCGGCTGGGTGGCCGTTTCCCTGTAGGCGCCGGACCTGGGCTCGAAATAGGAGAACCTGACCGGCGGCACGGTGCGGCGGCCCTCGGAGCGGGGCACCAGCACGTAGGTAAAGGTCTTCTTGCCGCTGATCACGTCCCCCTCCTTGCGCACGTCGAGGGAGCTCATGGTGTCGAAGACCTTGAAGTCGGGCAGGTCCGGCAGCTTGGGGGCGGTGACGGCCTTGAGGTTGCCCTTGCCGGTGATGGTGACGGAGAAGTTGACCGCTTCGCCGGTGCGGGCCTCGGAGCGGTCCGCGGCCGCCGTGACCGTGAAGTCGCCCACGGCCCCCGCGAAGCCTGCCGGGGCGCCGTC
>CAYSYJ010000067.1:0-11574 GCA_964435105.1 uncultured Elusimicrobiaceae bacterium | reverse complement strand
GGCGTTGAAGTTCTCCTCCTCCACCGCGCCGGCCACGTCGCCGTCGAAGGTGTAGGCGAACTTCGCCCCGAAGCGCTTCACGTCGAAATATTTCACGCCCTGCCCCACTTCCTCGTCCGGGGTGAAACCGATCTTGAGAGGGCCGTGGGGTATCCGGGGGTTCGCCAGCAGGTATTCGGCGGCGGTCATGATCACGGCGAGCCCCGCCTTGTCGTCGGCGCCCAGCAGGGTGTCGCCGGAGGCGGTCACTATGTCCTCGCCCTTGCAGGCCGCGAGTTCCGGGCAGTTCTTCGTGTTCAGTATCACGCCGTGGCGGCGGCTGATCACGATATCCCCGCCCTTCCAGGCCTTGTGCAGCTGGGGCTTCACGCCCTTGCCGGAAGCGTCCGGGGAGGTGTCCATGTGGGCGAGCAGGCCGATGGCCGGGACCTTGCCGCGCGCCGTGGCGGGTATTTCGGCGGTGACATAGCCGTACTTGTCCAGCTTCACTTTCTTCGCCCCTATGCCGCGCAGTTCCGCCGCCAGCATGCGGGCCAGGGCCAGCTGCTTCTTCGTGGAAGGGAAGGTCTTAGACTTGTCGTCGCTCTGCGTATCCACCTTCGCGTAGCGCACCAGGCGCGAGTAAAGCTTGTTCTTCAGGTCCATGGCTCCTCCGTCGTCGTTGGCTTGCCGCCGGCTAAAAGGATATAATTAAAGTATACCCCTCTTCAAGGAGACCACATGGCCATCAGCTTCATGCCCAAGGAAGTTAAATTCTTCGACTATCTCAACATGCAGGCCGAGAACATCGTCAAGGCCGCCGACTGTTTCAAGAACGCGGTCAAGAAGGGCACCTTCGACGAGGAGACCGTAAAGAAGATAAAGAATTTCGAGCACGAGGGCGACACCCTCAGCCACGAGATCGTGGACATGCTCAACCGCACCTTCATCACCCCCATCGACCGCGAGGACATCTTCGCCCTGGCCAATACCCTGGACGACATCCTGGACATGATCAACTCCATGGCCAACCGCATCAGGCTTTACAAGCTCGACACCAACGACGACCACATGCTGCAGTTCGCCGACACCATCGACCAGAGCGCCCAGGCCCTGGCGAACGCCGTCAAGCACATGCACGACACCAAGCGCGCCCGCCGCGTGCTGGACTACTGCATCGAGGTCAACCGCCTGGAGAACATGGGCGACCAGATCCGCGAGAAAGCCATCAGCCACCTGTTCGAGACCGAGAAGGACCCCATCATGGTCATCAAGTGGAAAGAGATCTACGAGGTGGCCGAGAGCACCCTGGACACCTGCGAGCACGTGGCCAAGGTCATAGAGGCCATCCTCGTAAAACATGGATAATACGCTGCTGGCCGTGATAGGCCTTATAGCGCTGGCGCTGGTCTTCGACTTCCTCAACGGCTTCCACGACGCCGCCAACTCCATCGCCACGGCCGTATCCACGCGGCTCTTCTCCCCCCGCCAGGCCGTCGTCTGGGCGGCCTTCTTCAACGTGGTCGCGTTCTTCATCTTCAACCACGAGGTCGCCAAGACCGTAGGCAAGGGTTTCGTAGACATCGCCGTGATCGACAACTTCGTGGTCCTGGGGGCGCTGGGCGGCGCCTGCGCCTGGAACATCATCACCTGGTACTTCGGCCTGCCGTCGAGCTCCTCGCACGCCCTGATGGGCGGGCTGGTGGGCGCGGCGCTGGTGAAGGCCGGCCCGGGCTCGCTGGTCATGAAAGGCATCATGATGACGGTGGCCTTCATCGTCATCTCGCCGCTGCTCGGCATGCTGCTGGGCATAGTTTTCGCCACCTTGTTCTACCGCCTGAGCGCCTCCAGCACCCCCAACCAGGTGAACAGGCGCTTCAAGACCCTGCAGCTGCTCTCCTCCGCCTCCTACTGCGTGGGCCACGGCGGCAACGACGCGCAGAAGACCATGGGCCTTATCACGGGGCTCCTGTTCAGCGCGGGATATATGCAGGGAGAATTCAACGTGCCGGTCTGGGTGGCGGTGGCCTGCTACGCGGCCATGGGCCTGGGCACGCTGTTCGGCGGCTGGCGCATAGTCAAGACCATGGGGTCCAAGATCTCCAAGCTGAAGTCGATAGACGGTTTTTCCGCCGAGTCGGCAGGCGCGGTGAGCCTCTATACCGCCTCGGCCCTGGGCATACCCGTGAGCACCACCCACACCATCACCGGCGCCATCATGGGCGTGGGCACGATCAAGCGCTTCAGCGCGGTGAAATGGGGAGTCGCGGGCCAGATCGTCTGGGGCTGGATCCTGACCATACCCGGGTCGGCGATTATTTCCGCGGCCATCTACATGGTTTCGAACGCCCTGCTGGGCTAGCCGCGATCGCCGGAATGGAAAGGGCCGCGAAAGCGGCCCTTTTCTTTTCCCGCGGCGCGGGCATAGCTGGCGGCGGCCCGGCCGGCCAGGATGCCGCTGGTCCAGGCCAGGTGCAGGTTGAAGCCGCCCGAATCGCCGTCCAGGTCCAGGAGTTCGCCGGTCACGAAAAGCCCCGGGACTTTCTTCGAGGCGAAGGTCTCCGGGTCGATCTCGGCCAGCGAGCAGCCGCCGGCGGTAACCATGGCGTCCTCGAAGCCCAGGGTGCCGGTGAGCCCGAAGGTCATTGCCTTGAGCGCCCCCCCGAACGCGGCCAGTTGCTCCTTGCCCACCAGCCCCGCGGACATGGCCATGTTGATCCCGGCCAGCCTGGCGGCGGCCTTGCAGACCTTCTCATTGGCCAGGCCGCAGCAGAAATGGTGGAAAGGCCTGGCGGAGAAGGCGGCGGCGCGCGCCTCCAGCAGGCGGCGGAATTTCGGGGCAGGGATATCCGGGAACAGGTCCGCCAGGACCCGGGCTTCCCCGCGGCGCAGGGCGTCCAGGGCGGCGCGGCTCAGGTCCAGCGCGGCGGGACCGGAAAGGCCGTAGGCGGTGAAGAGAAGTTCCCCCTCCGAGGATGCGGCGGCCTTGCCGCCGGCCAGCAGGGTGAGCGCCGCCTGGGCGCGCACCCCGTCCAGTTCCTTCACGAGATCCTCACCGACTTTCAGCGGCACCAGCACCGGGGCCAGCTCCGAAACCGTATGCCCCAGCTCCCGCAGCAGGGCCGCCCCCGCCGAAGTGCCTCCGATCTGCGGGTAGCAGGGGCCGCCGGCGGCCAGCAGGGCGCGGCGCCCCCGGAAGACCTGCCGGCCTTCCGGCGCGGGCCGCTTGTCCCACTTGGGCAGTACGGCCGCGGCCTCCGCCTCGAAAAAGTCCCCGGCGCGGCGCAGGGCCCGCACCTCGGTGAGGGTGCGCAGCTCGGCGCCCCTGGCCCCCAGCTCATTGGCCAGGGCCGAGACCACGTCCTGCGCCTTCTGCGAGCGCGGGAAGAGCCTGCCGTCGCCGGCGTCGGCGTACAGCAGCCCGAGCCCCGCGAAGAAAGCGGGCACCTCCGCCGGGGGCAGCGCGGCGAAGGCTTTCTTCAGGAATGCGGAGGAGGGCGGGTGGAAGCGGGCCGGGGTCACCTTCAGGTTGGAGAAATTGCATTTGCCGGCGCCGGTGGAAAGCACCTTGCGCCCCGGGACGTGGTTCTTCTCCAGGACCAGCACCGAAGCGCCGGCCCGGGAGGCCTCAACGGCGGCGGCCAGCCCCGAGGCGCCCGCGCCGACCACCAGCAGATCGTAGGTTTTGTCCATAATGAAGAACGCCCGGGCGGCCGGGCGTCCTCTCCTCCGGGGCGGGGCCTTAGACCCTGCCGGCGGAACCGAGCACGTTGGTGTTCTTGTCTATGTACATCTTCACCAGCTCCTCGCGGGCCGGGCCCAGGTACTTGCGCGGGTCGAACTCGGCGGGCTTCTCGGCGAAGACCTTGCGGATCAGGGCGGTCATCACCAGGCGGCCGTCGGAGTCGATGTTGATCTTGCAGACGGCGGACTTCGCCGCCTTGCGCAGCTGCTCGGCCGGCACGCCCACGGCGTTCTCCATCTTGCCGCCGTACTTGTTGATCATGTCGATATAGTCCGTCAGCACCGAGGAGGCGCCGTGCAGCACTATCGGGAAGCCGGGGATGCGCTTCTCGCACTCCTCGAGGATATCGAAGCGCAGCGGCGGGACCGACTCGCCGGGCTTAACTTTGAACTTGTAGGCACCGTGGCTGGTGCCGATGGAGATGGCCAGCGAGTCCACTCCGGTCTTCTTAACGAAATCCTCGACCTGCGCCGGGTCCGTGTAATTGGAGTGCTCGGCCTGCACCTCGTCTTCGATGCCGGCCAGCACGCCGAGCTCGCCTTCCACGGTGACGTCGTACTTATGGGCGTATTCCACGACCTGCTTGGTTATCTCCACGTTCTTTTCGTAGGGATGGTGGGAAGCGTCGATCATCACGGAGGAGAAGCCGTTGTCGATGCAGCTCTTGCACAGCTCCACTGTATCGCCGTGGTCGAGGTGCAGGGCCACCGGGACGGGGCCTTCCTTGAATTCCTTGATCATCTCCATGGCGCCGCGGCCCATCCAGCGCAGCAGGGTGGCGTTGGCGTAGTCGCGCGCGCCCTTGGACAGCTGGAGGATCACCGGCGAGCGGCTGCGGCAGCAGGCGGTGAGGATGGCCTGCAGCTGCTCCATGTTGTTGAAATTGTAGGCGGGGACGGCGTAGCCGCCCTTCATCGCGGCCTTGAACATCTCGCGGGTGTTGACGAAACCGAGCTCTTTATAGGATACGGGCATGGTGACCTCCGTTGAAATCTCTTCTCAAGGTATTATATTAATTCCCGGCCCCCCCGCAAAGACTGCCAATCCTCCTCGTAATTTGATAAAATATAAGAACACCAGCGGGGAAACGGAGGGAACATGCAGCAGCAGGAAAAACCTTATCTTACCGGCAGGACTTTCTTGTTCAGCATTCACAAGGGCGAGGACCTGCACGAAGCCATCCAGTATTTCTGCCACCACCACCAGGTGCGCTGCGGCCTCATCAGCGCCATCGGCGCCGTCGAGAAAGCCGTCTTCAGCGTCTACGACCAGAAGGCCAAGAAATACAATAAGATCAGCCTCGACAAAGAGCTGGAGATCCTCTCCCTCACCGGCAACGTCAGCCTCTTCGACGACAAGCCCATGGTCCACGCTCACGCCATGTTCTCCGACGCCGAGGGCAAGGCTTTCGGCGGACACCTGGTGATGGGCACCAAGGTGTTCAGCGCGGAGGTCTTCATCCAGGAGCTGACCGGCGACATCAAGGTCCGCAAACTGGAGAAGGCCACCCAGCTGCCGCTCTGGGCCAACCCGGTCTGCCTGAAGTAATGCGGGACGCTGGGAACGGCCAGGGGGATGGAGGCGCCAAGGCGCCTCCATCTTCGTTCCGGGCCGGCTTCGTCCCCATCACCGGCCTGCCCAACGCCGGCAAGTCCACGCTGATGAACGCCCTCTGCGGCACGCGCCTCTCCATCATCTCGGACAAGCCGCAGACCACCCGCAACAATATCCTCGGCATCCTGAACGCCCCGGACTTCCAGGCCGTCTTCGTCGACACGCCCGGGCTGCTGAAAGCCCGCAACCTGTTCGAGCGCAGCATGGAGGGGGCCATAAAGCGCGCGGCCAGGGAGGAAGGCGACCTCTGCGTCCTCATCGCCGAACCCGGCCTCCCCCCCGCAGACAAGGTCCCGCTTTTCGACCCGCTGAAGACGGTGCGCTGCCCGCTCTACCTGGCGGTCAACAAGCTCGACAAGGAGACCACGGACGCGCGAGCCAAGGCCGCCGTGGACTTCTACTCCGGGCTGCTGCCCGTAAAACAGGTTTTCCTGATCTCGGCGCTTACCGGCGGCGGCCTCAAGGAGCTGAGGGCCGGCATCAAGGCCGCCCTGCCGCAGCACCCCCCCTACTACCCGCAGGACCAGGTGACCGACCGCTGGGAGAAATTCTACGCGGCCGAGATCATCAGGGAGCAGATCTTTAAGCTCTATTCCCAGGAGGTCCCCTATTCCTCCGCCGTGGAGATAGAGGTGTTCCGCGAGCAGCCCGGGCAGGACGACCAGATCCTGGCCGCGGTGCACGTGGCGAGGGCCGGCCAGAAGCCGATCCTCATCGGGCGCGGCGGCTCCATGATAAAGCGGCTGAGGGAAGCCTCCCAGAAGGCCATAGAGGCCTTCCTGCGCCGCCCCGTGGAGCTGCACCTGACCGTAAAGGTCACCCCCGGCTGGCAGGACAACCCGGCCTTCCTCAAAGAGATCGGTTTCTATGACAAGAAGTAGCAGGGAAGGGGTCTTCTTCTATTCCCTGGCGGCCTATATGACGGCGTCGCTGCTGGCTACGGTGCTGCTGCTGTTCGCGTCCCTGGCGGGCATGAAGCTGCTGTTCTGGGCTGCGCGCGCCGCGCTGGGCCCCGGTCACGCTTACCCCGTTAAACCCCTCTTCTACGATTCGGCCGGCTTCGCCCTGGCCTCGGCGGGCACGGCGGCGCTGCAGTACTACCTCTCCAGCCTCCTGCTCTACTCCGGGCTCGGGCGGCGGCTGCTCTGGGCCGCCCTGCTGCTCGTCTCCGTATTTTCCGGGCTCTTCTTCTGGCGCGGGGCCGTTTATTCGGCCCTGGGCGCATACGCCTTCTCCGGCCTCTGCGTTACGATCGCGGCCCTCATAGGCGGCGCGGCCGGGCTGCTGCAGCGGCCCGGCGAGAATCCCTGGCCTTTTACGGCCTCTTCCCTTTTCAGGTAGTTATTTCCAGATCCCCGGCAGCGCCTGCCCGCAGGGGCAGCGCCCTTCCCGCAGCAGGTTCCCCGTTACCGCGAAACCCTCGCGCTCTATGACCGGCCGCCCGCAGGCGGGGCAGGCCGTATCCTGACCCTTCGCCCCCGGCGCATTGCCGCAGTAGACATAGCGCAGCCCCCTGGCGAGGCCGGCCTCCCGCGCGCGGTACAGGGAGGCGGCCGGGGTGCGCGGAGCGTCCAGCCGCTTGTGGTCCGGGTGGAAAGCCGTAAGATGCCAGGGTATGTCGGGGGACAGCCCGGCGATGAAGTCCGCCATCGCCCCCACCTCCCGGTCCGAGTCGTTGAAGCCGGGGATGAGGAGCGTGACTATCTCCAGCCAGAACCCGGCTTCCTTTATTATCCGGATCCCTTCCAGCACCCTGTCCAGGCGGGCCCCGCAGACCCGGGCGTACCTGCCCGCGTCGAAGCTCTTCAGGTCCACCTTCCAGGCGTCCATGACCGGGCGCAGCAGGGCGGCGGCCTCCGGGGTGGCGTAGCCGTTGGAGACAAAAGCCGCCTTCAGCCCCAGCCGGCGGCCCTCGGCGAAAACGGCTGCCGCCCATTCGGCGGAGATCAGCGGCTCATTGTAGGTGGAGACCAGCAGCGAGGCCCCGGCGGCGGCCGCGGCCGAGGCCAGCGCCCCGGGGGAGGCGGGGCTGGCGCCG
This sequence comes from uncultured Elusimicrobiaceae bacterium, assembly GCA_964435105.1. Lineage (GTDB taxonomy): Bacteria > Elusimicrobiota > Elusimicrobia > Elusimicrobiales > UBA9959 > UBA9959. The sequence goes on along the minus strand of CAYSYJ010000067.1, from coordinate 4,198 downwards.
GCGGCGTCGGCGGAGCGCGCGTCGGAGATGTCCCAGTTCTGGCAGAAGTCGCAGCGGAAATTACAGCCGAAAGTCCCGAAGGAGAGGGTGCGCGCCCCGGGCAGCAGGTGGAAGAAAGGCTTCTTCTCCACCGGGTCGGGAGCGGCCCCGGAGACATAGCCCCAGGGGGCGAAGAGCCGCCCTTTGGAGTTGAAGCGGACGCCGCAGACCCCGGAGGCCCCTTCGGCCAGGTCGCAGCGGTGGGCGCAGGCCAGGCAGCGCACTTTCCCGCCGGCGCCTTTCAGGGCCAGCGAAGCCTCTTTGGTCAGTTCCTTAAGGAAGGCCACTCAGGGTACGGAGCTGGGCTTCGGGGCCCTCACCCTGAGGGCCGAAGGCAGCACCGTGAAGCGGATTTTGCCCGTGTCGGAGTAGAAATCCTCGCCGTCGAGGTGGTACCAGGAGGCGCGGCCGCAGTCGAGGTCTATCACCCGGCCCTTGAAAGCCGAGTAGATATCCTTGTGCTTCTCCAGCCCGCCGGAGAAGAGGGACGGCACGGCCGCGAGCAGCCGGGGCAGCGAGGCGCGGCGGATGGAGACCAGGTCCAGGTAGCCGTCGTCGATATAGGCGCCCGGGGCCACCCTGGCCCCCCCGCCGTACTGCACGCCGTTGAGCACGCCGTTGACCAGCGCGGTGAGTTCCAGCCGCAGTCCGTCCACCACCGCCGTCACCGGCGACGGCTTGTAGGTGAGGATCCGGCGCGCGGCGTGCCAGACATAGGGCAGGATGCCGCGGCGCTTGCTCATGGAATTGAAATCGCGGGCCACCTCGGCGTCCAGGCCCACCCCGGCCGCGCAGAAAAAGGGCTTGCCGTCGGCGAGGGCGGCATCCACCCGGCGCGGGGCCCACTCCAGCAGGCCCGCCAGCGCCTTGTCGAAGGAGAGCGGGATATAGAGGTTGCGGGCCAGGCCGTTGCCGGAACCGCAGGGGAGTATGCCCAGCGCGGCGTCCTTGTTGAGCAGCGGCGCCGCGGTCTCCCGGATGGTGCCGTCGCCGCCGGCCGCGACCACCGTGGTGAAGCCCTCCAGCAGGGCCCGCGCGGCCAGTTCGGAGGCGTGCCCCCGGGCGGCGGTGAACTCGATGTGGAAACGGACGGAGCGGCCGGACAGGAAGCTCTCTATCCGCTCCCTGATGCCCGGCGCCCTGCGGCCGGCGCTGGGATTGATAACGAAGAAGTAGGACATGCTATTCGATGGCGCTCAGCCCGGTGGCCCAGGCGGCCTTCTCGCCGGTGGGCGTCAGCAGCAGGAGGTCGTTGCCGGAGTCGCTCGCCCCTTTGCCGCAGTGGAAGCGCACCTTGTACACGTAGCCTATGCGCAGGTCGGGGCTCTCGCCCAGCACGTCGGAGTCGTCGGCGTAAAGGTAGTCCAGCTTCTTGTCCGGGCCGGAGTAGACGAAATTCAGGCGCCAGCCGCGCGGGCCGCGGCGCGCGGTTATCATCTGGAGCTCTATCTCCAGGTCCTTGCCGGCGTAGTCCTCCGGCGAGGAGAAGAAATCGTCCGCGGCGTTCCTGATCACCGGGGGCTCGGGCGGCGGGGCGGGTTTGCGCTCCTCCCGGGGAAGCTCTTCGGCGGCCGGGGCGGGCTGGCTCTCCCGCGGCAGCACCGAGGTCTCTATTTCCACCGCGGCGGGGGCCGCGGCGGCCTTCCTGGCGGGGGCCGGCGCGGGCGCCGGGGGTTCGGGTTCCGGCTCCGCGTCCACGGGCTCGGCGTCGGCCTCCTCTCCGGGGACCGGCTCCGCCTCGGCGTATTCCGGCTGGTAGCGGGGCTGGACCTCCCGCTCCTTATGCGGGAAGATCCTGTCCTTCAGGATGAAGCCTATCAGGGCCCCGATCAGGAAGAACAGGAAGGTGTTGATCACCCGCAGGCGGAAGAAATTCATAGAGCGATTTTATAATATTTGAGTTATATTGTATATTTGGGGCTGGAGGAGAAATCATGAAGATCCTTTTTTCCCTGTTGCTGCTGGCCGCCCAGGCACTGCCCGCCGCCGCGGCGGGCGCCGTGGGCTGCGTCTATGACCTGGACGGGCAGGTCTCGCTGCGCCGGGCCGGGTCCCCGGACTGGGTTCCCGCCCCCAAAGGCGCCCCCTTTAACGAGGGCGACGGCCTGCGCACCGGCCCCGGAACCTGGTGCGAGCTGCTGTTCAAGGACGGCACCTACGTCAAATTGGAGGCGGATTCCGAGACCTCGGCCGAACAGCTTAAGGCCGACGCCGGCGAGCGCAGTTTCTCCTTCTCCTTCCTGAAGGGCAAGGCCCTGTGGATGGCCGCCAAGCTCAAGTGGAAAGCCCGCTCGACCTTCTCCGTGCGCACCCCCTCCGCGGTCTGCGCCGTCCGCGGCACCGATTTCACCGTCATAGTCTCCACCGACGGAGCCGCCTCGGTGGGCCTGTTCGAAGGCAAGGTGGCGGTCTCCTCCGGCACGGCAGAGAAGGAGCTCCACTCCGGGAACGAGGCCTCGGCCGGGGCCGGAGGGATCGCGGTCCAGAACCGCCTCTCGGCCCTGATGAAGGCCGAGGAGCGCCGCTACGCGCGGGTGAAAGGGCGGGTGGAGAAGCTGCGCGCCCGCCTGCGGGAGCGGGAGGGCTACATCGACGACTACGTGGCGAAGCAGGCCAAGACCCTGGCCGATTTCGAAAAGCGCCGCAGGGAAAAGCTGGGCAAGCGCTGAGCTCCGCGGCCCGTAAAAAAAGACGGCCCCGGGAGGGGCCGTCTCTTTTTTGTCCGGCGGCCTTTACTGCAGCTGCGCATCCAGATCGTAGGACGAGGTGCGGTTGACCTTGACCGGCAGCTTCCCGTTCTTCATCAGCAGCTGCGACAGGTCCGCCGCCCCCCCGCGGTGCATGGCCACGTCGATCACCGCTACGGAGTTGGAGTAGCCGCGCACCCACGAGGCCCTGACGGCCGGGATATTGCGCAGCAGCTTGGTGAACTCGCTGAGGTCGTTCATGGTCCTGACATTGGCCAGGTTGAGGCGCACCATGGAGCGCTCCCGCAGCGCCTTCAGTACCTTGTCCTTGAGCTGGTCCGCCGCTTTCTTGGCGGAGTTGATGATGGACGCCCTGGCGGCCGCGGCCTCGTTGAGGTCGATACCGCCCGCGCTCTCCTGCACGGAGGCAAGCGTTTCGCCGGAACCCTGCTTGACGGCCGAGACCGAAAGCCCGGCGCGGTAGGAGACGAAGCCCCCCAACCCCTCGCGGGTATTGAAGGCGGTCTGCGCCTCTCCGGTTATCAGGATATCGGCCTTGTCCTTCTCGCCGGTCATGAAGCCGGCCTCGGTGAAGCGGTTGCGGAGTTCCAGCGCGGCGTAGTCGGTCTGCTGGGACTTGCCGTCGGCCGCTTCCTTGATGTCGAAGCCGATCACCGGGTTGCCGAGCTTCTGGGGCTCGCTCTCGAGGGTGCGCAGCTTGGCCGACAGGTCCTCCTTGCGCACGTGCGCCCGGATGCGGACCTTGTAGAACTCGCCGTCGCGCCATTCCTTGAGCGTCTCGTACTTCTCGATGTAGCCCTCGCTCTGGGAGGTGATGTTCTCGTCGATGAGGACGGATTTGGAGACCATGGCCTCCTGGGAGACGTAAACGCCTACCACCAGGCCCAGGGCCGATTTCATGGCCTCGCCCAGCGCGGCCTTCTTGGCCGCCTCGGCGTTGCCCTCCATGACGGGGGCCATGCCTTCCGCCTCCACGACCTCGGTCTCGTAGGCGGGGTTGAGGGAGCTCTTCCGGGTGCCGGAACAGCCGGCGGCGGCCAACAGGGCCGCCGCCATGAGCAGACGCGTGAAGCGTGTCATCCGGGAGATCCCGTTATTCGGCCAGCTTGATGCCGGCTTCCTTCAGGGCTTTCTTGGGCAGGCGCAGCACCACCACGCAGCCGTCGTCGGAGGTCCACTCGGTGCGGACCACCTGGGCGCCCTTGATGACGGCGTCGATCTTGGTGGCCAGGACCGAGTCGGTCTCTATGGCCTTCTCGACGGTTATCCCGCCTTCCAGGTTGACGCCCTTGAGGAAGGCCAGCATGTTGTACTGCGCGTTGACTATCGAGGCGTTGCGGGAGGTGGCCATGCGCTGGGTCTTGTTCTCCAGCGTCTGGTCGGCCGCGCCTATGCCGCGGGCGAAGACGTAGTTCTTGGTTACGCCCTCCTCCACCCATTCCCGCTCTATC
>CAYSYJ010000066.1:0-11638 GCA_964435105.1 uncultured Elusimicrobiaceae bacterium | reverse complement strand
CCTGCCGCCAGGGGCGACCCCAGCGCCGCCAAAACCAGAACCGCTACGACCGCCCACCTCACCGTACGCATGGTATCCCCCCTGCGAAGACAGAGTGACCGTGAAAGAAAACCCGTTGGAATGGCAGGCGCCGACCTGCCCTGGAAGAAACTGCTGCTCTCGGTGGATATCTACAAGTTCCGGGCCACCAAGAACGCCAATGCCAACGGCTCCCTGCAGATCGCCAGCGAATACGATATCAAGGCCACTTACGCCTTTGGCGATAACCTGAGCGCAAACGCCGTCTACGCCGTTTTCACTCCGCTGGGCCTGTACCCCTCGGGCAAGCAGGCAAAACTCATCAGCGGGGCCATATCGGCCCGATTCTAGCCAAGCCAGCCGCGGCCGCGTTAATTACTGCCGCTTAAACACATAAAAGCCCCGGAAACGGGGCTTTTTGCTTGTAAAACCGCGCTTTTTCCGGCCCCCGGCGGCCCGGGAAAGCGGGGGGGAGAATAACCGCCGGGATCCGCCCCTGCAGGCCCGTGAGGGGGGCGGGGGAGGTCTTTTTCGCCCCCTTTCTCCCCCTCGAAACAGGGCAAAAACAGCCCGGCCAGGAACCCCAAAACAGCCTCCCAGGAGACCCCGGAACAGCCGGGCGGCGCCGTCCCCATCCCCCAAATAGTCCCCAAATAGCCCCAAAAATAGCCCCCAATAGCCCCCAAAATAGCCCAAAAATACCCCAAAAACAGGCCGCAAGCGCCCGCGGAGAAGGCCCGGGAAGGCCACGGGAAGCGCTAAAAGGCGCCGGCCGGCCCCGAAATGCCCGGCCGGGAGCGGGCAAAAGAGCGCCGTAATCCCGCCGGAGCCCGTCGTTATCCACAGGTTATCGACAATTGTTGACATATGTGCGACATATGGTAGCCATATGTTGACATATAAAGCGTTATACGCTACAATTAAGGCATATCATGACCGAAAAGGCGGCAGCCATGAACTACAAGCTCAGGATCAAGCACCCGTCGGGCGCGGAATTCGAGGCCGAGGGCCCCGCGGACTTCATACTTTCGGAGAAGGAAGGCTTCCTGCGCCGGCTGAACCGCGAAGCCGGCCAGGAGCAGGCCGCAAAATACCATGAAGAGACGGGCGCGAAACCGGCCTGGACCGGCCTGACCGAGACCCGCAATTGCCTGCTGACGCTCAAGAACAAGCACCCCGGGCTCAAGGCCCCGGAGGCCGCCCTGCTGCTGCTGGCGGCCGAAAGACAGGTCAATAAGAGCGGCTCGGTAGGCGCCATAACCCTGTCCAAGGCCCTGAAGGCCTCCGGCTATGCCCCGGAGCGCATAGACCGCCTGCTGGCCCGGGCCAACCGGGAAGGCCTGGTAAAGGCCTCCGGCACCAAGCGCAACAGGGCCTACCAGATCACCGAAAAGGGCCTTGAAAGGGCCTGGCTGGAAGCCCGCAAGCTGGACTAGAAAGACCCCAAAACCAGCCTCGGACAGCCAAGGCGGCCTGCCCGGGAAAGAGCGGGGGCAGGCATAAGGCCGCCCCAAAATACCATCAGGCAAGCCGCGGCCGCCAGGCCGGGCACATTCAAGCCAGAACAGCAAAATACCAAGAGAGAGGCCCCGAAAGCGCAAGCCCGGGGCCTCCTTCATTAACAATATCCCCAACTCACGATAAGATATATTATGTTAACTTAACAATCCCGCACAATTGGCGACCCCTATCTACAATCGCAGTTAGTGTTTTTTAATTTATGCTTATTTTTCATGCATTATTTATAAATAACCAACACCATTTATAGTTTTTCATAATTAGCAGCGCAGAAGCTCCCCAAAATCGGGCGGCAGCCTGGATTTTGAGATCCGGAATTTTGAAAATCAGCCTGAATTTTCGAAAATCGAAGACCGGAAAGTTGGCAAAATCCGGGAAATCGCCCTCCCCCTAAAATACCACGAAGAACCTAAAAAGGCGTCCAGGCAAATTCCTGAAAATCAGCCAACTTTTAAAACACCGTTAAGCGGGGCCTGGCAGGCAGGGGGGCCAAGGCAGCCAGACCAGGCCGGATACCCCGGAAAACACCCCCCCGCCCAAAATACCATCAAAAGGCAGGGGGCAAGGAGGCCCGGAAATACCCGGAAATCAGCCAAAATCCGGGGAATTTAAAAATACCAGGAAGTCGGAAAACAGACAAAAATGGCCGGATCGGCTAAAAAGGGGGCGCGGCTGAAAATACCATGAAGAGCTGCCGGGACCCCCGGAGGCCGGGAAAGGACCCCAAAAAGGCCGGCCGGCGTTTTACCGACGGGCCTGAAAAACACCATGAAGCGCTTTAAAACGCGCGGCGGCCCCGCAAGGTTCCTCTTGCTGGTGGGCCGGGAGCGGGAAATACCATCGGGAAAGGGCTATGGCAGCCCTGGAAAAGGCCAAAAGGAGGGAAAAGACTGGAAATTTCTCAACCGGAAAGACAAGGCAGGGCTTCCGGGCAGGAAAAGCCTGAGAACAAGGCCAAACAAGGCACTTTCCGGGCGCCCGGAAATACAGGGAAGCCGGCCAGCCGGCTACTTGGAGGGGTAGGAGAGGTTTATCGCGGGGATAAAGAGCAGGTAACCGGCCAACAGGAAGGCGGGGGCGAGGGAAGACCAGAGGTTTCTCCCCCCCGGATCCGCCTTTGTAAGGAAGAAATAACCGAGGATGACCAGTATGAGGGCCGCGGCCCAGGCGAACAGGGCCGGGAGCGTCATTTTCCCCCCGCCGGCGGCCCCTGCCGGGGCCTGCCGCTGCGCGGCGGGCTGGGGCTGAGGCTTTTCCCCGCCTTCCCGGCGCGGCTTTTTCGCCATCCTCTTACTTCTTCAGCTGGCCGAGCCTGGCGGCCAGGCGCTGGCGGGTGAAGTCCAGCATGCTGCGGTTCACCGGGTTCTGCTCGGCGGCCAGCAGCTCTTCCACGAACTGCAGGCTGCGCCTGTCCCCGACGGCGCCTATGACTTCCAGGGACTGGTTGCGCAGGCTGATGTCGGGGGATTTGACGAACTCGTAGGAAGTCAGCAGGCCCTCCGGGGAGCCGAGCTTGGCCAGCGACAGGGCCGCTTCCACGCGCACGGAGGGCTCCTCGGTATTGGCCAGCAGCTTCTCCAGCTCCCGGGCGGCGGACTTCTCGCCTATATTGCCGAGGGCGCGCACGGCCTCGAGGCGCGTATACTTGTCGCCGTCGGAGAGATATTTGAAGATGCCCGGGGCGGCCTTGGCGGACTGCAGCTGGCCCAGCGCGGAGATGGCCACGCGGCGCATGTCCTTATCCTCCAGCAGGACCTCCAGCTGGTCCTCGGCGGGCTTGTAGCGCATGGCGCCCAGCGTATTGGCCGCGGCGTAGCGCACCGACAGCACCGGGTCCTTGAGCGCCTTTACCAGCGCGGGGCCGGCGGCCTGGTCGAGCATATAGGAGAGCGAGACGGCGGCCTGCTGGCGCACCAGCTGGTCCTTGTCGTTGAGCAGCAGCTCGGAGATCCTGGGCACGGCGGGCTTATGCACCAGCTGGCAGAGGCCGTCCACCGCGGAGGCGCGCACCGTGCCGGCCTCGTCGGCGAGCAGCTTGAGCAGGTGCGGCACTGCCCTCTGGTCGCGGTTCTGGCCCAGGAAATCGGCGCCCTGGCGCCTTACGGCGGGATCGGCGGACTTGAGCTTTTCCAGCGCCGCCTCGAAAGGCGGCAGCACCTGGGTGACCTGCTGGGCGGCGGGCTGCGCCGCGGGCTTGGCGGCAGGCTGGGCGGCCGGCTTGGCCGCGGGTTTGGCGGCGGGCTTGGCCGCGGGCTTGGCCGCGGGTTTAGCGGCGGGTTTAGCGGCGGGCTTGGCCGGGGCGGCGGCGGCTTTTTTTGCGGCCGGCTTGGCGGCCTTCTGCGGCGCGGTCTGCGCGCAGAGCAGCAGCGGCGCGGCAAAGATCATGAGCGAGGCGGCGAACGCTTTCTTCGTCATTTTCATAAGTGAATTCTAGTATATTCCTCCATATCCGTCAAAAGCTTCAGAACAGCGGGCCGAGGTAGAAATAGAAGATCTTCCCCCCGTCGGAGGCGCGCACGGCGTAGTCGAAGCTCAGCACCAGCTGGAAGGCCTGCAGCAGGAAGGTGTGCACGTTCACGCCCACCCCGAAAGAGGTATCCAGCGAGGCGGCGCCGAACCTGTTCAGTTCGGAGGCGCGGTCCCAGCCGTAGGCCGTATCCACGAAGGCCTTGGCGTAGACGCTCTTGAAATAGAAATCGGGGAACATGTACCACATGTAATAGTTCAGGTCCCGGAAGAGCGGCACCCGCAGTTCCGCGTTGTTGAGCGCGAAGCCCGGCTTCTCGGTCCTGTCGGCCGAGCCGGCGAAGCCCCTGACCCCGCCCAGGCCGCCGTAGCCGTAGTAGCGCCTGTCGCGCCCGGTGCTGCGGCCCGCCGTGAAATTATTGACGAAGGCCGAGCGCTTGGAAAGCGGGAAGTACTTGAGGTAATTCAGCACGTAGGCGTCGTACTTGAGGTTGCCGCCGGAGACCTCGGCAGCCTTGGTCCAGCTGAGCTCCGTGCGGGAGCCGCGCAGCGCCGTCAGGTAGAGGCCGTCCACCGTGTCGCGCACGTAGGAGGTCTGCAGTGCCCGGGTGCGCAGGCGCTCGGTATAGTCGAAATCCTCGTACTCGTTGGTCTCGTTCTTATGGATGACGAAGGCCTGCACCCGGTTGTAGCGGTCGAAAGGCCAGGCCGTGCCGGCGGCGTGGCGCGAGTAGCGCTTGTCGTATTCCAGCCGGTCGGAGTTCATGGCCCCGCCGTAGGTAAGGGCGGTGGTCTGCAGGAACAGCGGCATGCGGTAGCGCGCGTAGGCGTAACTGGCCTGCAGGCTCAGGAACTCGGCTCCGGAATTGTAGTTCAGGTAGAGGCTCAGGTTGTGGTTGCCCAGCATGTCCGAGGCCTGCCAGTAGTTCATCCAGAAGAGCCCGCCCGGCGAGGAGAACATGAAGGCCGGGAAGAACAGGTCCGTCGACGCCTTGAACTTGTACGGGTTCACCGGGCCGGTGGCCGGCCGCACTTCGAACTTCTCCTCCGCCGCCCGGGCCGGGACCACGGGGAGGTGCAGGAAGTTCTCCATAGGTCCGGAGTGCAGGTGCATGCTGCCCCGCCGGAAGGCCGAGAACCAGAGCTTGCCCGCGGCCGCGAGCGGCGTAAAGGCGCCGCCCATGCCGCGGGTCAGCCGGGAAACGGCGCCGGTGGCCGGGTAATAGGCGTACAGGTCGAAGTCGTAACCGGCGTCCGAGACATAGTAGACCGCGGAACCGTCCCCGGAAAATACCGGGTCGTAGACGCTGCCCCCCGGCGAGGGCTGCGCCCGGCGCGGCCCGCCCCGCGGCTGCAGGCAGAGGGCCCGGGCCGGCGCGGTGGCGGTCTCGATCTCGCAGGAGTAGGCCAGCGTCGCGCCGTCGGGGGAATAGGCCGGCGACGCCTCGTCCTCGGGCCCGGAGGTCAGGCGGGCGAGCTCCGCCGCCGGCAGGGTGCCCCCCCGCTCCAGCGACTTTACCGGCGCCTCGTAGATATCGTTAAAGCCGCCGCTCATGCCCACGAAGGCCAGGCGGGAGCCGTCCGGCGAGAAGACCGGCTGGCGCAGCTCGTCCATGCCCTCCACCGCCGTCCGCACCACTTTACCGGTTTCGGGGCCGTAGAGAAAGAGGTATTCGCGGTGGTTCTTCTGCCCGCTGAAGGCCAGCCAGCGCCCGTCGGGCGACCAGGAAAGGGAGCGCAGCGGCTTGGTGAAGCGGCCGTAGGGCACGTTCTCGGCGCCGGCGGCGAGGGCCGTGAGTTTCTTCTCCCGCCCGGAGGCCAGGTCCCGCACGCGCAGCTCCGGCGGGTGGCCGTGGCGGGTGGACAGCCAGGCCAGCCGCTTGCCGTCGGGCGAGACGGCGGGGCTCAGGTTGAACTCGGGCAGGTTCTCGGAACCGCGGGTGAGCGCGGGGCCATAGCGGCCCGGTTCGTGCAGGTCGCGGTCCCGGGCTTCCGACAGGTACTTCAGTTCCACGTATTCCGCGAATTTTTTCTCGAAACCCTCCAGGTCCGTCCCGATCAGCGGGTTCAGCACCGAGCCCGCCTCGTAGCGGGTGCGGAACAGTTCCAGCATGCGGCGCGGCTTGTCGGGGCCGTACTGCTCGGCGAGGAAACGGATGGCGTGGCCGCCGGTCTTGTAGGCCAGGGTGGTCTGGTGGGGCTTGAGGTGGCCGAACTGGTTGAGGCGCGACAGCGGGATCAGCCCGCCGGAGAGCGCCGCGTCGCGCACGTACATCTTCTCCATGGCGTAGTCGGACAGCCCGGTGGAATACTCGGCGATGCCCTCCATCATCCAGAGCGGGTAGATGAAGGTCTTGAGGATGCGCGCGCTTTTCCAGAAGCCGTCTATCAGGACGCTGAACTGCAGCTCGTGGGCGAACTCGTGCTCCATCACGTCCTTGAGCCAGCCCTTGGAGCCGTCAGACCACACCATGAAGCGGTCCTTGAAAGGCTCGGTCAGGCCGCCCACGCCGTCGCCCACGTCGGTGACGTTGCTCTGCTGCATGTCGTTGAGCGAGGCGTAGAGGAAGAAGGGGATGCGCTTGGAGAGCGACGGGTTGAACTCGGCCGCCCCGCGCTTATAGGCCGCCTCCAGCACGCCGGAGGCGTAGTCGGCCCACGGGGCCGACTTGTCGTAATAGTGGATGTCGAAATGCTCGGTGGCGCGGACCTGCCAGCCGAAATCGCGGATGATGACCTTGTTGTTCTCAAGCGCCGCGAGCGGCGCGGCCAGGCAGAGCAGCGCGGCCGCGGCTAAGGGCTTGAGGCTGGATAGGGTGCGCATCTGGCTGTTCCGCCCCCCCCGGGCGGGATCATTTCTTTTTAGCCGCTTCCCTGGCCTTGGCGGCTTCTTTCGCCTTGGCCGCTTTCGCGGCGGCCTTCTCCGCCGCGAGGCGGGCTTTTTCCGCCGCGGCCCGGGACTTCTCCAGCTTGGCCAGCAGGCTGCGGCCCTCCTGGTGCTCCGGCGCGGCGGCGGCCAGCTGCTTCAGCAGCGGGTAGGCGGCGGCTTCGTCCTTGGCGCGGTAGGCCGCGTCGGCGGCCAGCCACAAGAGCGGCGCGCGGTCGGCGAACCCGCCGGCCGACTCGGAGGCCGACGCGGCGCGCAGCAGCGGCGGCGCGGCCCTGGGGAAATCCTTCTGCTCGTAAAGTATCCTGCCCTCGGCGTAATCGGCCAGGAAGGGCCCCGCCCCGCCCAGGGCCCGCAGGCGGGCCAGGGTCCCGGCGTGGTCCTGCTTGTTCTTCCAGCGGGCCAGGGCCAGGTTCTCCAGGAGCACCGGTTCCTCTCCGCCGGAGAGCAGGCTCTCGTACTCGCGGATGGCGCCGGGATAATCCCCGGCGGAATAGCTGAGCTTGGCCAGCAGCATCCTGGCCTCGCGGTCTTCGGGGAAATTGTTAAGGAAGCGGCGGTATTCCTGCGCCGCGAAATCGTAGAGGCCCACCGCCTGGTACATCACGCCGAGGTAGTAGAAGCTGCGGGGGTCGGCCAGGCCCAGCGCCCTGGCCCTCTCCAGGTCGGCTATGGCTTCCACGTAGCGGGCCTGGCCCAGCTGGTACTTGAGGCGGCCGGCCTCGGCCAGCGCGCGCATATCGTCGGGATTCGCGGCCAGGACCTGCTCCAGCTCCGCCAGGCGCCGTTCGGCCTTGGCGGCCCTCACGAACTCGGAGGGCGTCCTGGGAAAGTCGGGCGGCAGCCGGTTGGCCCGCCCCATGAAAACGTAAAGCGCCGCCAGCACGAAGAACAACAGCATGCCGAGCGACGCCCCGTAAGAATGGACCAGCTTCCTGACCGCGCCCCTCAGATCGCGGGGGCGCTGGTCATAGCTCACCTTCGTCCTCCGAGTTCTCGAGCAGGATCTGGCCGAGCGTCAGCGAGGGCGCGCCCTTGAGGTACTGCGCCATGCGCTTGCGGTCTTCCACTTCCTCGCTGCGCTTCACGGAGAGGGTGAGCCGGAAATTGGACGGGTTGATGCCTACCACGAGGGCCGAGATCTCCTGGCCCTCCTTGGGGGCGCCCTCGGCGCCGTAATCCTCGGCGGGCACGAAGCCCTCGGTGTGCTCGCCCACCTTCACCACGGCGCCTTCGGCGGCCACGGAGGCCACCTTGGCCTTGACGCGGGACTTGTAGGCGAAGCGGCGCTTGAGCATGTCCACGGGGTTGGGCATCAGCTGCTTCATCCCGAAGGCCAGGCGCTCCTTCTCCTTGTCCACGGCCAGGATCTTGCACTTCACGCGCTGGCCGCGCTTGTAGCCCTTCAGGGCCTCCTGCGGGTCTTTCCAGGCGAGGTCGGCGAGCTTCACCTGGCCCTCGATGCCCTGGAAGCGGACCAGCAGGCCCTCTTCGGTGACCTTGGAGACCACGCCGCGCACCACGCGGCCGGGGGCGATCTCGGTCAGCACCTCGCCGCGGCGCTGCTTCTCGTCCTCCTCCAGCACCTGCCGGCGGGAGACCACGACCTTGCGGTCCTTCTCGTTGAAGTCGGCGATGTAGAACTTGATCTTGGCGTTCAGCGGCAGGTAATGCTTGTGGGCGCCGCCCAGTTCCGACAGCGACAGGGGCATGAAGGCCCTCATGCCGGAGACGTCCACTATGTAGCCGCCCTTCACGATCTCGGCCACCTTGCCCTTCACCCGCTCCTTGGCCTCGAAAAGCTTCTTGGCCAGCTCCCAGGCGGCCTTCTCGCGCGCCCGGCGGTGGCTGAGCACGGTGTAGCGGCCCTCGCCGCCCTTCTTCTCGAGCACGGCCTGGACCTCGTCGCCGGGCTCGGGCTTCTTTTCGTCCTGGAACTCGGCAAGCGGGATGGCTCCCTCTTTCTTCTCGCCGATGTCGACGAGCACCAGGTCCTCGGTGACCTGGACGACCTTGACGGTCACGACGTCGCGGGAGTAGATCTTCTCGGAGACCGCGGCCTCGGCCTTCAGCAGGTCGGCCATCGACAGTTCGTCCTCGCCGCCCTGGGGTGCCGGTTTATTGTCCTGCTCCTGGTCGCCGGGCTTCTGGGTCTCGTTGGTTTCCATACGGGTACTGCTCCTATTTTATAGAAAAGATATCCGCCATGACAGATTCAGAAAAGCCGGAGTACGCGGCCTTCAGGTCGCCGTCCGCGGGAGGCTCGAAACGCCGGGTCCCGCCGTACTTAATCCTTATTTTACCTAATTTTGAGAAGTTTTCGCTGTTGAAGATCCTGGCGCAGACCACCGGCGCGCCGGACTTGTGGGCCATCAGCGCCACTCCTGGCTTGGGTTTAAGGACCCGGCCCCTGGCCCGGGTGCCCTCCGGGAAGATCACCAGGCAGCCGCCGCGCGCCAGCGCGGTCAGGGAGCCGCGCAGCGCACCCAGGTCCCCCCCGGCGCGGGCGCGGTCCACCGGGATGGCGCCCCAGCTGTTGAGGAAATAACCGAAAGGCCAGACGGAGAACAGCTCCTTCTTGGCGATGATATTGGGCAGGCGCACCAGCGCGGTGAACGACAGCAGCGCGGGCGGGTCGGCGTTGGAAAGGTGGTTGCAGGCGACGATGACCGGGCCCTCTTCGGGCAGGTTCTCCAGGCCCTCGACCTCGATGCGGTTGAAGAGGCGGAAGAAGGAACGCAGCAGGAAATAGACCAGCAGCAGCAGGAAGGGCCTTTCTTTGTGGGGTTCGGCCGGCATCAGGCTTTCCCCGGCGCGGCCTTGGCGAAGAGGGCCACGATGGAGTCCACCACCTGTTCCCGCGGGATCCCGGTGGAATCTATGTAGTGCGCGTCGGGCGCCCGCACCAGCGGGTTGTTCTTGCGCCCGGAATCCTGGGCGTCGCGCTTGACGATGAAATCGAGTATCTCGGCGCGGTCGGCGGGTATGCCGAGGGATTTGAGCTGCGCCACGCGGCGGTCGGCCCGGGCCTCCGGGGAGGCGTCCAGGTAAACCTTGAGCTCGGCGTCGGGGAAGACGTTGGAGCCGATGTCGCGGCCCTCCATCACCACGCCGCCGGCCAGGCCGGCCTGGCGCTGCATCTCCTTCATGAAGAGGCGCACCCCGGCCAGCTTGGCGATGGCGGAAGAGGCGCGGCTGACGCGCTCCTCGGAAAGTTCACGGTCGAGCCGCCGGCCGTCCAGGGAGACGTCGGCCTCGGGGCCGGAGCCCTTCGGGAACTCCCATTTGGCGGCGCGGGCGAGCGCGACCAGGGCCGCGTCGTCCTCCAGGCCCGCGCCGGTCTCCAGGGCCTTCCAGGCGAGGGCGCGGTACATCTTGCCGGTGCTGACGAAGCTGTAGCCCACGCGGGAAGCGACGAGCTTGCCGACGGTGGATTTGCCGACCCCGGCGGGGCCGTCTATGGCTATGACTATGCCCTTCTGGCGCATTATTTCACTAGCGCCGGCTTGTTGGGGAGGTTTTCCTTGTTATCCATGCCCATCTTGCGCAGCGGCCTTACCCACTTGGTGAAATGCGAGGGCTTGAGGGAGTACTCGTGCACGAGGCGCACCACTTCGCTGATGGGCTGGTAGTTCTCCCAGTTCAGGCGCAGGATGCGCACGCCGGCGTCCTCCATCTCCTCGATGAACTCGTAGTAGTTCTCCTGCAGGCTCTTGAGGTAATAGGGGTCGATGCTCTTCTCCATGTTGCGGCCGCGGGCCTTGATGCGGGCTATGGAGGTCTCGACGCGGCAGTCCAGGAAGATCATCAGCTGCGGGAACACCAGCTCGCGCAGCACCATGTTGTCGAACAGGTCCAGGTAGGTGTTGTAGTCCATGTCCGAGATGAACTTCTCGGGATGCTTGTTGAGCATGCGGGCGAAGATGGTGTCCTCCCAGATGGTGCGGTCCTGCACGACGCCGCGGATCTTGCCCAGGCTGATGCGGCTGACGAACTCGCGGTGCTGGCGGAAGCGGTGGTTCAGCAGCCAGATCTGCATGATCGTGCCGAACTTCCTCATATCGCCGTAGAAGTTCTCCAGGTAGGGGTTGCCGCCCACCTCCTCGAGGACCGGTTCGAAATTCAGCGCCTTGGCCAGCTCCATGGTCAGCGTGGACTTGCCCACGCCGATGATACCCGCTATGCCGATATAGCCTTCTGCGAACATAAGTACCTTCCTTGTTTACCGCGGATAGAAGAGATCCCGGCTACTTCTTGCCGCCGGGCTCTATCTCCTGCTCTATGCCCTTGATGGCCAGCAGCACGTCGTCGGGGTTGGAGGCGGCCTGCAGGATATCCTCCAGCTTGGCCATCCCCTCTTTGTGCATCTTGACCAGGGACTGGTTGAAAGTCTGCATGCCGTAGAACCCGCCCTTGGCGATGGCCTGGGAGACGGCGTCCAGGGTGTTCTCGGCGATCATCTTCTTGACGTGCGGGGTGTTGGTCATGATCTCCACCGCCGGCAGGCGCCCCCCCTTGGCGCAGGGCAGCAGGCGCTGCGAGATGATGGCCCGGAGGCTCTCCGAAAGCTGCATGCGCACCTGCGTCTGCTGGTGCGGCGGGAACAGGTCGATGATGCGCGACAGCGTCTGCACCGCGTTCATGGTGTGCAGGGTGCCGAAGACCAGGTGGCCGGTCTCGGCGGCGGTGATGGCGGCGGAAACGGTCTCCAGGTCGCGCATCTCGCCGACGAGGATGATGTCCGGGTCC
>CAYSYJ010000065.1:5440-12000 GCA_964435105.1 uncultured Elusimicrobiaceae bacterium | reverse complement strand
CCGGCTCGCTCCCCCCCGAGATGCGGCCGCCCTGCGGCTCCACCTTCCGGGTGGCCATGCCCGTCTACAAAGGCCAGGGCGAGCAGCAGGTTTTCGAGCAGGTCCCGGAAGTAAAGACCGAGGCCAAGCCCTGGTGGAAGCGGCTTTTCGGCGGCTGAGCATTGCCCTCCGCCCCCGATAAATAATAAAATATTGTTTCGCCAGTTCTTTAAGACGCTCCATTCCTCTTAGGAGGGGTTCAGCGAGGCGCAAGCCTCGCGACGACGAAACGGGGAACCCTAGGTTCCCCTTATGGAGCACCCGGCCGACGAAGGCCGGGCCGCAATCGGCCTTTCGCCCGGCGAAAGGTACGACCAATGCGCTCGTATCTCAACGGATAGAGTCCCGCCCTGCGAAGGCGGTTATACAGGTTCGATTCCTGTCGAGCGCACCAGATTTTCCCAAATCCACCGAAATTTCCTATGGCAGAGAAAGAAACCAAGAAAAACGCCAATACCGGCAAGTACGTCTACGACGCCAAGCTCGGCAAGGTCGTGAAAGTGTCCGACGACATCCCCGGCCTAAAGAAGGGCGGCTCCTTCGACGCCGGCTCCTGTCCCATGAACAAGGGCGGGCACCAGTGCGGCGGCGGCTGCGGCTGCGGCGGCTGAACTCGACCCGGAAAAAGGGACAGGCTGCTTTTCGCCGCGAAAAGCAGCCTGTTCCTTTTTTAAAAGTCTTTATCGGCGAGGTTACCCCCCGGGATATTGCCGGCCGGCCTTTCATGCCAGCCTCCGGTTACGCGGGATTAATACTGGTAAATTCCGCCCTTTTTCCCTCCAGGCGGAACGACCGCGGCTTTGGTCTTTAGACCCATTCCCGGGTAGGCCAAAAGAGCGCGGCCAGCTGGGTATTTGGCCTTAAGAGGACTCGGACGCCTAATTAGTAACATGAAAGGGAAGCCGGGGCACTCAGCCCCCGCCAAAGGAGACCCAGATGAAGAACCTTATTATCAGCGCAGTCCTCGCCGCCGCCGGCGCCTCGCAGGCCCTGGCCGCCGGCCCCGCCCCGCAGCTGCCGCCCATCGACGCCGGCTCCATCTGGGCCCAGATCAACAACCAGAACCACCCCTTTCCCCCGGCCCCGCAGACCACCCTGGACTACTGCGTCTTCACCGAGTTCAAGAACAACAAGTGCGTCTTCAAGTGCGAGAGCGGCGTCACTCTCTATGAACCGGCCATGAAGCCCGACTTCTCTGCCGGCGAGCCGGCCGGCGCCTGCGCCACCCATATCATCCGCCCCGTGGCGGCCCCGCTGTTCAAGGACAAGGCCGCGCAGAACTGGGCCGAGGCCGCCAAGGCCGCCTATGAGCGCGAACTGGACGCCGGCGGCCTGACCGTCTTCGCGGACCTGAAGGAACTCCCCCCGGGCGCCCGCCGCCAGCTCGAGAGCGAGTGGCAGACCCTGCCCGAGGGGCCCGGCAATTCCTCAGAGGCCTTCAAGCTGGCCGTCGAGGGCCGCACCGCCTTCGTGGTACAGAGCTATGTGTACAGCGACTCCCTGCGGGTCTTCATCTTCAACGCCGCCGGCGTGCTGGTGGCCCGCGGCGAGGGCAGTTCCGACTCCCCGCTGAAGTGGCTGCCGCTCTGAGCCTTCCATAAAAATAAAAAACCCGGGGAGAAGCCCCGGGTTTTTTATTGGCCGGCCGGCGCCTACCTGCCGCCGCTGAACAGCCGGCCCTTTATCACGTAAAGCTCCCGGCCGTTCTTCTCGGTCCAGATCTCCGAATAATCGAAATGCAGGCCGTCCACCTTTATGGTGGTGACGATGTCCACGTTCTCGCCGTAGGCCTCCCTCAGCGTCACCGCGCCGGCGGCGTAGCTGCCGGCCTCTTTGCCGGCGGCGTCCAGCAGGACGGAGCCGCTCTTGGTCCAGCGGGCCGGTTCCGAGGCCAGGCCCACGAAGCCGCAGTCGAAATAGCCGCCCTTGCGTTCCAGGTAGCCCTGCTTGTCGTCGAAGGTCAGCCACATCGCGTCGCAGCGGGTGCCGGAGCCCTGGTAGGTCCATTCGCCCCAGCCGGTCCACTTGCCGGTCAGGTTATTGGCCGGGTTGGCCGAGCGGCCGCCGACCACGGGCAGGAAATGCCCGTTGGGCAGGATATAGCCGGAACCGTTATAGACGGCCGCCACGAACTGCCCCGTGGCGGCGTATATGAATCCGCCGCCGACCTGTATCACCGGCTCAGTTTTCCCGGTCGCCGGGTTCAGGATAAGCGCCGTGGCCTTCACCGGGGCCGCGGCCATAGTCAGCGGCACCGCCGGAAGGTCCGCGCCGCCCGTCAACTGGGGCAGGGCCGGAGTCTGCGCGGCCAGGGCGGCCGGCAGGGCTAAAAGCATGAACAGTATTTTCATTTTTCCCTCTCCCTAAAAGCGCCGGGGACCGGCGCCTGGGGATATTCTACTATTTTCCCGCGGCGGCCGCTGCCGCGAGCGCCGCCAGCGCCGGCGACCGGTTCTCCGGGTTTATCCGGACCGAAAGTTCCGCAGCGCGGCAGGCCGCCAGGGCTTCCTTCTCCTTGCCCAGCCGCCGGCGGGCGGCGCAGAGAGTCATCAGGGCCTCGGGACTGGCCGGGTCGGCCGCCAGGGCCTTAAGCAGCGACCCCTCGGCCTTGCCCGCCTTCCCGGCGCGCAGGAGGTCCACGGCCTCGTCGGAGAAAGTCTTGGCCGCCGCAGCCGACGCGGCCCAGGCCGCCAGCCTGGCCCCGGCAGGGAAACCGGATTCGTCGAAGGCGGCCCGCTTGCGCAGCACGCCCAGCCCGAGGTCGCCCAGGGCCAGCAGTTCTCCGGCCGCCGCCAGGCGCGGCGCGCCGGCCGGGTCGAACTCCCGGGCCAGGCGCGGGTATATGGCCCGCATTGACGCCGCCGGCAAGCGCAGCAGGGCGCCGTAGACATAGTCGTCCCAGAAGGGGCCGTCGCGGCCGGCGAGGCCGGCCGCCAGCTCCCTGTCGCGCCGGTAAGGCTCGCCGCGCAGCATATTATGCCGGCCTCCGAACTCCTCCCGCGCGGAACCCAGCGCCCTCCGGGCCCCCTCCCCGTCCCCCAGTTCCAGCAGCCTCAGGGCCAGCAGTATATCCGCCTCCATCGCCAGGCCCGGCGGCTTCGGCAGGTTCGCCGGCGCGGCGCTGTCGCTTATGGCCAGCAAATACGCGGCCTCGCCGGGCCCGAAGTCGCGGGCGTAATCCCCCAGGCAGGCCAGGTACCGAGCCTCTTCCCCGTAGTGCCAGGCAGACCGGCAGGCGCGCCACCGCAGCGTCCTGTCCTTGCCGAAGAAAGAGTGAACGGCGGCCTCCCTGCCCGGCGCCGCCAGGTCCGGCGCGGCCCTGAACGGGTAGGCGGCCACCAGCGCGCTCACGGCCAGGCCCGGCAGCAGGGCGGCCCCCAGCAGCGCGGCTGGCAGGAACCCGTCGCCGGCCGCCGGCTCGTCCCGGCCGGGCCAGAGGCCGGCCGCGATGAAGGGCGGCAGCAGGAAGAGCATTGGATAGAAGTAGCGGGCCTCCACCGACATGACCGCGTGGACCAGCACGAAGTAAACCGGCAGGGCCAGCGCCGAGGCCGGCAGCCGCCGGCGGCCGGCATAAGCGGCGGCCAGGAAAGCCAGGAAGAGCGGCGGATAAAAACCGAAAACGTGATAGACCCGCTTAGCCGCGTTCAGCAGGAACAGGTGCGGGGCCGCGGCGGCCGCCTTCAGGAAAAAGCCCAGGGCGCTGTCCCCGGGGGCGAGGCCTGCCAGCGCCCGGCAGTCGCCCTCCATGGTATAGACGCTGCCCAGGGCGCCGGTGATCAGGTTGCAGGCCGCGCGCTGGCCGTCGGAGAAGCTGACGGCGCCGGAGAGCTGCCGCTGCAGGAAGGCCCAGGGCAGCAGCAGGACGAAGGCCCCGGCCAGCAGCAGCGCGGCCCTGGGCAGGGCCCGGCGCAGGGCGGCCCGCTCCCGCACCAGGCCGGCCGCGGCCAGGAGCGGCGGGAAGAACAGCAGCGGCGTGCGCACCAGCAGGGAGAGCCCAGCCGAGAGGCCGAACAGGAAATTGGCGCGCGGGGTATTCCTGCGCTCCCGCAGCAGCAGCAGGTTGAAGGCCAGCAGCAGGAAGAAGGCGTAGACGGCCTGCTCGTCGTCGAAAGGCAGGGGGCCGAGGACCTCGAACAGCCCGGCCGCGGTTAGCGCCGCGAGGCCGGCCGGCCGCCCCCGCAGCAGCGAGCCCGCGGAGAAGACCAGCAGGTAGGTGAAGAAGCGGAACAGGGCCGGCGGCAGCGCGGCCGGCAGGCCCAGGTTCAGCGCGGCCGAGAACAGCGCGCTGAAGAGCGGCATCCCCCAGGCCGCGTCCTGGTGCAGCACGCCGGCCAGCAGGTAGCTGCCGGCGGCCAGCCGGCGCAGTTCCAGCACGGCCTCCCCGGAGGCGAAAGGCCGCAGGACGGTCAGCCAGGTAAAGAAGACAGCCGCCAGCGCCGCCGCCAGCGCCCAGGCGGCGCCCGACTGGAACCGGGCGGTCGGACTTTTTTTCAGCATCGAGGATCTCCCCACCCTTCAGCGCCCGCCGCCGCGCGGCATTTCCCGGTAATCGGGGATATGGACGGTCATGGCTCTCCCTTCTTCAGACTTTCGCCAGCTGCGAGGACTTAAGGTTCAGCAGGTAATCCGCCAGCGCCCTGTGGCGGGCCAGGCCGGCCTTGCCGGCCTTCTGGTAAAGGTAAAAATAATCCTCCAGCAGCTTCAGCCGCGGGAACACGTCGCGCAGGGCGCCGCTCTTAAGTTCCTTCAGCACGCAGTAGCGCGGCACAAAACCAGCGCCCAGGCCTTCCATGGCGGCGTTTATTACGGCGCGGATATGCGTCATCTGGGTTATGTCGCGGAACTCGGGACGCTCGGCCGCGGGCAGGGCGTTCAGGAAGTTCCCCCACCAGCGCCCGGCTTTATCCAGCGACAGCACCGGGCAGCGCTCCAGGTCCCTGGGCGCTTTCAGCCCTTTGCGGCGGATAAACTCGGGGGACGCTATGACCGCGTACTCTTCGCGGAACAGCGGGCGGCGGTCTATGCCTTCCACCCGGTGCTCCAGGCAGTCTATGGCCATATCGATCTCGTCCTTGAGCAGCGGCCCCAGCAGTTCGTGGCCGAAGACGAAATCCACGTGCACTCCCGGGTTGGCCGTTATGAAACCTTTCAGGTATTTCACCAGCAGGGTAGTGCCGAATTCCACCGTGGCGCCCAGCCGGATGGTGCCGGTGCCGCCGCGGCGCCCGGCTATCTGCTCCTGCGCTTTTTCCAGTTCGTAGAACACCGCCTCGCAGGCTTTATAGAGGATGCGCCCGGCCTCGGTCAGTTCCAGGCCGCGGGCGGTCTTAAGCAGCAGCTCGTCTCCGGCGGAGCGCTGCAATTTCTTTACGGCGTGGCTGACCGCCGGCTGCGTCACGCAGAGGCGCCGGGCGGCCTCGGTGAAATTGAGCGTCTGCGCCACCGAGAAAAAGGCCCGCAGCTGGTACAGGTCCAGCGGCAGGCGCGGCGCATCATTACTTTTATTCATATTTACCATGAACACTATGAATTATACTAATGTTGCGCCGATTGTTAACATATTACATATCCTTAAGGAGGACCCATGAACACTCTCAACACCATCTTCCAGATACCCGAGCCGGTGAACGAACCGATCCTCGGCTACGCCCCCGGCAGCCGGGAGCGCGCCGAGCTCAAGGCCAAGATAACCGAACTGCGCGGGCAGGTCATAGACATCCCGCTCCTCATAGGCGGCAAGGAAGTGCGCACCGGCCGTACCGCGGACATAGTGATCCCCCACGAGAATAAAAAAGTGATAGGCCGCTTCCACAAGGCCGGCCCGAAAGAGGTGGAAATGGCCGTGCAGGCCGCGGCCGAGGCCCGCAAGACCTGGGGCCGCATGCCCTGGCACGCCCGGGCCGCCATCTTCCTGAAGGCCGGCGAGCTGCTGGCCACCACCTGGCGCCAGACCCTCAACGCCGCCACCATGCTGGGCCAGAGCAAGAACCCCTACCAGGCCGAGATAGACTCCGCCTGCGAGCTGGTGGACTTCTACCGCTTCAACACCTGGTTCGCCGAGCAGATACACGACCAGCAGCCGCTGTCCCCCTCCGGCAGCTGGAACTACGTGGACTACCGCCCTCTCGAGGGCTTCGTCTTCGCGGTGACGCCCTTCAACTTCACCTCCATCGCGGGCAATCTGCCCACGGCCCCGGCCATCATGGGCAATACCGTGATCTGGAAGCCGGCCTCCAGCGCCGTCTACTCCGCCTACTTCCTGACCAAGCTGTGGCAGGCGGCGGGCCTCCCCGCCGGCGCCATCAACATGCTGCCCGGCTCCGGCGGCGAGGTGGGCAACCCCGTCATAAACAGCCGCGACCTGATGGGCCTGCACTTCACCGGCTCCACGGCGGTCTTCAACGGCATGTGGTCCACCATCACCGGCAACTTCAGCAAGTACCGCGGCTACCCTCGCGTGGTGGGCGAGACCGGCGGCAAGGACTTCATCTTCGCCCACGAGAGCTGCGACCCCGAGG
>CAYSYJ010000065.1:0-5430 GCA_964435105.1 uncultured Elusimicrobiaceae bacterium | reverse complement strand
CGCCCTGATACGCGGCGCCTACGAGTACCAGGGCCAGAAATGCTCGGCGGCCAGCCGGTCCTACATACCGCGCTCCATCTGGAACGCCATCAAGGACGACCTGGTCTCCCAGATCAAGGGCATAAAGATGGGGCCTGCCGAGGATTTCAGCAACCTCGTCAACGCCGTGATAGACAAGGGCGCCTTCACCACCATAAAGGGATACATAGACTTCGCGAAGAAAGCCCCGGACGCCAAGGTCCTGGCCGGCGGCGGCTGCGACGACTCCGAGGGCTTCTTCATACAGCCCACCCTGATAGAGACCTCCAACCCGAAGTTCAAGACCATGGAGGAGGAGATCTTCGGGCCGGTGATGACGGTCTACGTTTACGAGGACGGGAAGTTCGAGGAGACGCTGCGGCTCTGCGACGAGACCTCGCCTTACGCGCTGACCGGGGCCATCTTCGCCCAGGACCGCGCCGCCGTGCTCAAGGCCGAGGACGCCCTGCGCGACGCCGCCGGCAACTTCTACATCAACGACAAGCCCACCGGGGCCGTGGTGGGCCAGCAGCCCTTCGGCGGCGCGCGGGCCAGCGGCACCAACGACAAGGCCGGCTCCATCATCAACATGATGCGCTGGACCTCGCCGCGCGCGGTGAAGGAGAACTTCACCCCGCCGCACGACTACCGCTACCCGTTCATGCTGGAGAAATAGGCCGGCGGGAAATAAAAAAGCCCCGGGGAGGTCCCCGGGGCTTTTTTGCGCTCTTCAGAGTTTATCGTATTTGGTGTGCCGGTTGCGGGCTTTGCTTACGGGGTACTTCTTCGCGTTCGTCTTTAGTTTGCGCGCCACGGCGGCACCCAGGTCTATCTCCAGGTCATGGCCCAGCAGCAGCACCCAGTACAGCACATCGGCCAGCTCGTCGGAAATAGCGGCCTTGCGGGCCTTCACGTGGCGCGCTATTTCCTCCGGGTTCTTCCACTGGAAATGCTCCAGCAGCTCCGCCGCCTCCAGGGCCAGCGAAATGGCGACGTCCTTGGGATTGTGGAACTGCCGCCAGTTGCGGGCGTCGCGGAAGGCTATCACCTTGCGGGTCAGTGTTTTAAGGTCTGGCATAGGGTCAGGCGAGCAGGCCGAACAGCAGGCCGGCCCCGAGCGAGAAGAGCAGCCACCAGGCCGCGTAGAAGAACAGGCCCCGGCGGCCGATGAGCTTCTGCGACATGATCATGGTTGGGATGCAGGTGCCCACGGAACCGAGCAGGAAGGTGAAGGCGGGGCCGGGCCCGAGGCCGAGTTTCATCAGCGACAGCGTCAGCGGGATCTCCTCGCCCTCGCAGACATAAAGCGGCACGCCCAGCAGGGCGCTGGCGAGATAGGCGAGCGGCCCCGAGGAGCCGATATACTTCATGATGAAGCCGGGCGGCAGCAGCACGGTCAAGAGCGACGCGATGGCCATGCCCAGCAGGAAATATTTGCCAAGTTCCTTGAGGATATCGACGAATACCGGCCAGAATTTCTTAGGTTCGTCCTCTTCGGCGCCGCCCCCGCAGCCGCAGCCCGAGCAGCATTTCTTTTCCTCCGACGGGGCCGGTATGTCCGACAGGGCCCCGGCGCGCTCCAGCTTGAGGAACAGCGCCCCGACGCCTATAGCGCCGAGCAGGGCGGCCAGCGCGCGGGCCAGGGTGAACTTCCAGCCGAGCACCGCGAAGGTAAGTATCAGAGTCTGCGGGCTTACCAGCGGCGAGGCCAGCAGGAAACTGGTGACGGTGCCGAGGTCAGCCCCTTTGCGGCGCAGGCCCTCGGCCATTGGCATGGTGGCGCAGGAACAGCCTGGCATCACCATGCCCAGCACCGCCGCTTTCGCCATGGACAGCCAGCCGCCTTTGAGGTGCTTCAGGGCGAATTCCGGCTTGAGAAAAACGTCCAGCGCCGCGCCGAAAGCAGCCCCGCCCAGGAAATAAGGCAGCACCATCCAGGTCAGAGAGAGGAATTCTTTCGCGAAAGCGTAAACAAGTTCCATAGAAGTTTCACCTCAGGAGTTTATCGAGCACTGCGGCCAGGTCCTCCACCCGGTAGGGCTTGGAGAGGGCCCCGTCGAAACCGCGCGCGGAGTGATCCGACATCACGGGGTCTTCCGCGTAGCCGCTGGAGACCAGTGCCTTGGCTGAAGGGAACTTAGCTTTCAGCAATCTCACGGTTTCGGCGCCGCCCATCCCCCCGGGGATGGTCAGGTCCATGACCGCGGCGCTGAAAGGCCGGCCCGCCTTATGGGCCGCTTCCCAGGCGGCGAGCGCGGCCTCGCCGTCTTTGACCACCTCCGCCTCGTAGCCCAGCGACGTCAGCATCCGCTTCAGCGCCTTGTAAACTATCTCCTCGTCGTCCATGATAAGTATCCGGCCGGTCCCCGCCTTGAGTTCGGGCGGGCGGGCGGCGGCCTGCGCCGGTTTCTCACCGGTCAGCGGCAGCCGCACGCTAAAAACGCTGCCCTTGCCGGGTGCTGAAACCGCGGATATCTGTCCGCCGTGCTTGGCCACCACGGAGCGGCAAACGGCCAGCCCCAGCCCGCGCCCCTGCCCCTTGGTGGAGAAATACGGCTCAAAGATCCTCGACAGCACTTCCGGAGTCATCCCGCCGCCGGAATCCGCGACCTCGGCCAGGACATATGCCCCCGGGGACAGGCCGGGCACGGCGCCTTCGCTCAGCTCCTCCCTCCGGACCGAGGCCTTTACCTCGCCGCCGCCGCCCATGGTCTGGGCGGCGTTGAGCGCCAGGTTCTGGAATACCTGGAACAGCTGTTCCTTGTCGCCCAGCACGGCCAGTCCCTCGCCGCCCGAGACGGAATAGCGGGTGCCTGAGCCGCGCAGTGAAAAAGCGACCGCCTCTTTTATTAGAGCAGGCAGGTCCAGGGCGACCTTGACAGGTTCGCCGCCGGTGGCGAAAGTCAGCAGTTGTCTGGCCAGCGCCCTGGCGGCCGAGCAGGCGCCCTCGGCTTCGGCCGTAAGCTCCGCCACGTCCTTGCCTGCCGCGGACTCGGCCCGTATCAGCGAGAGGTTGCCGGTTATGCCGGTCAGCAAATTATTGAAATCATGGGCGATGCCGCCGGCCAGCGTGCCGAGCGCCTCCAGCTTCTGCGCCACCAGCATGGCCGACTCCGCCTTTTTAAGGCTGGTAATATCCTCGGCTATGGCCAGCAGGATGTTCTTGCCGCCCATACTCACGCGCTCGCAGGCATAAGAACAGACCACGGAGCGGCCGCCCTTGGCCGTCAGGGTTATCTCCGGTATGCGCAGGCTGCTGCCATTTGATTCCCGCACCAGCCGGGCTCTCGCTTCGGGGCTTATCCACCCGATTTCGGTGGAAGTCCTGCCGATAAGCTCATCCCGGGAAAAACCGGTGACCTCGCAGAATTTATCATTGACCTCTATATAGCGGCCTGTCCCTATTTCGCTCAGGGACATAAGAAAAGGCGCGGCGCGGAAAGCTTTTTGAAAGCGCTCCTCGCTGGCCCGCAGTTCCGCCTCGGCCTTCTTGCGCTCGGTGATGTCCTGGGCATAACCTTTGAGAGCCGCGGGCCTGCCTTCCGGGTCCTTTTCCAGCTCCGAAGCTTCGGCGTGCACCCAGTGCACGCTGCCGTCCGGCCAGATCACCCTGTAATCCAGGGGCTGCGGCAGGCCCTTCTCCATCACGCTGCGGTTGGAGGAGTCCACCGCGGCCCTGTCGTCGGGGTGTATGGCCGCGGCGATAACCGCTCCCAGATCCCCAGAAAACTTGTCCTTGGATAACCCGAAGACAGAGTACATCTCCTCCGACCAGGAAAGTTGTCCGGTTTTAATGTCCCAGCGCCAGGTGCCGAGCCGGGCCACCTTGAGCGCCCCACTAAGGGCCTTTTCCGCCTCCATCCGGCCCTCATAGTCGGCCCGTGTGTCGGCCAGCAGGCGCCTGTTCACCATCAGGAAAAGACCGTAGGCCAGCATGACCATCGAAGCAGAGTAGAGCATGAAGAGGATGACGTCGTAATTATGACTGTGAAAAATATCAGTCACATCACCATGCTGCAGGATCAAAGCAGCCCGGAGCAGGCTAACCGCCGCCAGCCCGCCTATGGCGTAAGCGGCCGGAGCCGTCAGTTTGCGCAGGCCGGACGGGTAGCGCCTTAACAGTATTATTATGTTCGCGCAATACGCGGCCAGGAAAAAACTTGCGTTCGCCGTTCTTATGCTCAGGGATGGCTCGATTACCGTGAAGTAACTGTGCAGGAGCAGGAATGCCGGGAACAGGGCGAGGTTGAATCTGGGCCAGGGCGCAATAGCGGCGAACCTGGCCAGACCGGCGTAAAGAAATATCGCCCCGGCCAGAACACAGGCATTACCGCCTACGGCCGACAGGAAAAGCGGGATATGCCCCCGCAAAAGCAAAAGCGATATGGCGGCCGTATGCAGCCAGAAGTCGGCTACCCAGAAACCCAGGCCGTCATAGCGGCCCCGGTTGGACCGCCACAAAAGCGTAACGACAACGGCGCAGACCGCCTGTACCATGAGGTGGTTCAGCATGACTGTGCCGAAATTCAGGGGCAGCATGTGGATATTCTCCCAGACCGGGGAGGCAAAGTCAACAACAAAGCGGCCGGCTTGGGGCCGGCCGCCGGGATCAGCTTTTAAGGGAATTAATGCTTGCCGGTGCTGCCGAAGCCGCCTTCGCCGCGGGTGGTGGCGGTCAGTTCCGCCTTCTCCGTGAAGAAGGCGTGTTCTACCCTGGCGAACACCATCTGGGCCACCTTCTCGCCCTTCTTTATTTCGTAAGGGGTTTTAGTGTCGAGGTTTACCAGGATAACACCCACCTCGCCGCGGTAGGGCGCGTCCACGGTGCCGGGGGTATTGAGCACGGAGAGGCCGTGCTTGAGGGCGAGGCCGCTCTTGGGGCGCACCTGGCCTTCATACCCTTCGGGGATGGCCATCTTGAGGCCGGTAGGCACCAGCACCCGCCCGCCGGGCGGCAGCAGGTGGTCTACGCAGGAATAAAGGTCCACGCCGGCGTCGCCGTGATGGGCGTAAGCGGGCACCTTGGCCTCGGGGCGGATCTTCTGTATCTCTATTTCGAGCTTGGGCATATTATCCTCTTACCTGGGTATTGGGCAGATGCTTCAGGACTTCCTTGTGTATGTCCTGCAGCAGCTGCGGCGGGGTTTCCGGGAAAGTCTCCAGCCGCGGGTCCAGCAGGCCGTCCTTGCGCGGGACGAACTTCTGGACGAAATAGCGGTGATACTTCGAACCGGTGTTCTCAGTTATGAGTTCCGCCGTCTCTTTCATCTCCGGGACGGTCAGGAAGGAGATCCCCTCCCCCCGGACCACCGGCGAGACCGTGGTGCGGAACTCGTATTCGGGGAAAGAGGGCACGAGTTTCATGCTCTCCTTTATCCGCTCCGCGTAGCCAGGCACCCCGGCCGTGGCCGT
>CAYSYJ010000064.1:0-12156 GCA_964435105.1 uncultured Elusimicrobiaceae bacterium | reverse complement strand
TGGACTTCATCCAGCGGGAGAGCTGCGGCAAGTGCATACCGTGCCGCGAAGGCACGCTCCGTATGCTGGAGATCCTCAGGGCCATCACGCGCCACCGCCGCAACGAGAAGGAGGCCGACGCGCTGGCCCGCTTCTCCGGCATCATCAACCTGGAGAACCTCAGCCAGGTCATCCGCGAGACCTCGCTCTGCGGCCTCGGCCAGACCGCGCCCAACCCGGTGCTCTCCACGCTGCGCTGGTTCCGCGACGAGTACGAGGCGCATATCTTCGAGCGCAAGTGCCCGGCCGGCGCCTGCACCGAGATGCTGGAGTTCTCCATCGACGCCGACAAGTGCAAGGGCTGCACCCTGTGCATGAAGGGCTGCCCCACGCAGGCCATAGTCGGCAAGCCCAAGGTGCCGCATTACATCATCCAGGAGAAGTGCATCTCCTGCGGCTCCTGCAAGACCGTCTGCAAGTTCAAGGCCGTCAACGCCGCCTAAAGGGATAACACCATGAAACTCACCGTCAACGGAAAGACCGTAGAGGCACAGGCCGGGGAAACCCTGCTCACCGTGCTGCGCCGCGAGGGCATACACGTGCCCACGCTCTGCCACATGGAGGGCATGCTCCCCACCGGCGCCTGCCGCATCTGCGTGGTGGAGGTGGAGGGGCAGGGCAACCTGATCCCCAGCTGCTCCTTCCCGGCGGCCGAGGGCATGAAGGTGCTCACCAACAGCCCCCGGGTGATCAACGCCCGCAAGACCGTGGTGGAGCTGCTGCTGGGCAGCCACCCCGACGACTGCCTGTACTGCGCCAAGCAGCCTACCTGCGAGCTCAGCAAACTGAGCCGGGATTACGGGGTGGCGAACCGCCGCTTCCCGGTAGGCAAGAAGAAGAAGCCGCTCGACATCTCCAGCCCCTCCATCAGCCGCGACCCGGACAAGTGCATCCTCTGCGGCAAGTGCGTGCGCGTCTGCGAGGAGGTGCAGAGCGTGGCCTGCATCGACTTCGTGCGCCGCGGCTCGGATTCCTTCATCGGCTGCGCCTTCGACTCCAGCCTCAACGTCAGCTCCTGCATCAACTGCGGCCAGTGCATCAACGTCTGCCCCACCGGCGCCCTGATGGAGAAGAGCGACATCGAGCCCGTCATGGACGCGCTCAGCGACAAGCAGAAATACGTGGTGGTGCAGCACGCCCCGTCCATCTCGGTCTCGCTGGCCGAGGAGTTCGGGCTGCCGGCCGGCACCGACGTCAACGGCGTGATGACCGCCGCCTTCCGCAAGATGGGCTTCAAGGCGGTCTTCGACACCAGCTTCGCGGCCGACCTGACCATCATGGAGGAGGCCAGCGAGCTCGCCCACCGCGTAAAGAACGGCGGCGCGCTGCCCATGTTCACCTCCTGCTCGCCCGGGTGGATCAAGTTCGTGGAGACCTTCTACCCGGAGCTGCTCCCGCACCTCAGTACCTGCAAGAGCCCGCAGCAGATGCTGGGCGCCATGATCAAGACCTACTACGCCAAGAAGCATAATATCGCCCCGGCGAAGATCTACAGCGTCTCGGTCATGCCCTGCACGGCCAAGAAGTTCGAGGTGACCCGCCCCGAAATGGGCCGCGAGGGCTACCCGGACATCGACGCCGTGGTCACCACCCGCGAGCTCGCCCAGCTGCTGCGCATCTACGGCATCGACCTCAGGACCCTGCAGCCCGAGGAGCCGGACCTGCCCTTCGGCGACCGCAGCACCGCCGGCAAGCTGTTCGGCGCCAGCGGCGGCGTGATGGAGGCCGCCCTGCGCACCGCGCATTTCCTGCTGACCGGCAAGGAACTGGGCAACCTGAAGGTGGAGGCGGTGCGCGGCCAGAGCGGCATCAAGGAAGCCAAGCTCAAGATCGGGGACCTGGAGGTCGGCGTGGCGGCGGCCAGCGGCCTCGGCAACGCCCGGAAGCTCCTCGAGGAGATAAAGAACGGCCGCAAGGACCTGCACTTCATCGAGATCATGACCTGCCCCGGCGGCTGCATCAACGGCGGCGGCCAGCCCATCACCCGCAACAAGGCGGCCGTCATCGAGCGCATGCGCGCCCTCTACAACATAGACGCCAGCGAGAAGCTGCGCGTCTCGCACCAGAACAAGGCGGTGCAGCAGCTCTACAAGGACTTCCTCGGCAAGCCGCTGGGGGAGAAGAGCCACCACCTGCTGCACACCAGGTACTCCAAGCGCAAGGCCGCCGACGTAGTTTAAGCCCGCGGCGCAGGTAAGTCAGTCTATCAGGCCACCGCTATGACACCAGACGCCGACCCGCTCGTCAGGACGATAAAGGAACGCTGCAAGGCGTGCTATACCTGCGTGCGCGGTTGCCCGGCCAAGGCCATCCGCATCTCCGGCGGCCAGGCCGAGGTCATAAAGGAGCGCTGCATCGGCTGCGCCAACTGCGTGCTGATGTGCAGCCGCGGCGCCAAGGAGACCAAGCAGTCCCTGGAGGCCGTGCAGGCCCTGCTGAAGTCCGGCGCCCCGGTGGCGGCGGCCCTGGCACCCAGCTTCCCGGTGGAGTTCGGCGGCATCGACCCGCTGCGCTTCGCGGGCATGCTGAAGGCCCTCGGCTTCAAGTACGTCTGCGAAGTGGCCTTCGGGGCCGACATGGTCTCCCTGCAGTACCGCAAGCTCATCAACGAGAACCCGGGCAAGAAGTTCATCAGCACCGCCTGCCCGGCGGTGGTCAGCTTCGTGGAGAAGTACCATCCCGCCCTGGTCCCCAACCTCGCGCCCATAGTCTCGCCCATGGTGGCCGAGGCCCGGGTGATACGCGAGATGTACGGGCAGGACGTTAAGGTGGTGTTCATAGGCCCCTGCGTGGCCAAGAAGGGCGAGACCGGCCGCAATACCGCCGATATCGAGGAATCCATCACCTTCACCGAGCTGCGCTCCCTCTTCAAGTCCTCCGGCGTGGACCGCAACAGCGCGCTCGACGCGCAGTTCGACCCGCCGCACCCGGCGAAAGGGGTGCTTTACCCCATGGGCGGGGGGCTGCTCAACTCCGCCGAGCTGGAGGAGGACCTGCTGAGCGGCCGCTTCCTCTCCTCCGAGGGCCTGGAAAACTTCCCCGAGGTGCTCAGGAACCTGGAACACGGGGACATCGACGCCGATTTCATCGACCTGCTCTGCTGCAACGGCTGCATCATGGGGCCCGGCATCAGCGTCAAGACCTCCAAGCACGCCAGGGAGGCCGCCCTGCGCCGCTACGCCCGCAAGAGCTATTTCAGCGTGAAGCTGGCCGACTGGGAAGCCAGCGTGCGCCGCTTCCGGACGCTGGACTACTCCGCCTCCTTCGCCCCCGAGGACCAGCGCATGAAACTCCCCGGGGCCGACGCCCTCAAAGCCGTGCTCGAGAAGATGGGCAAACTGCGGCCCGAGGACGAGCTCAACTGCGGGGCCTGCGGCTACCCCACCTGCGTGGAGCACGCCGTGGCCATCATCCGCGGCATCGCCGAGAGCGAGATGTGCCTGCCCTATACCATAGACCGCCTGAAGACCACCGCCGACGAGCTGACGGTGTCCTACAACCAGCTGGCCAAGACCAAGCAGGCCCTGATGCAGTCGGAGAAGCTGGCCAGCATGGGGCAGCTCGCGGCCGGCGTGGCCCACGAGCTCAACAACCCGCTGGGCGTGGTGCTGCTCTACGCCCACCTGCTGGCCGAGCAGTGCGAGAAGAGTTCCCGCACCTACTCCGACGCCAAGATGATAACCGAGCAGGCCGACCGCTGCAAGAAGATCGTGGGCGGGCTGCTGAACTTCGCCCGCAAGAACAAGCCTTTCTTCAGGCAGACCAGCCTGGTAAAACTGGTGGACAACTATTTCAAGACCGCCCCGCTGCCGCAGGAAGTGAAGGCGGAGGTCTCCCATTCCGGGGAGGACCTGCAGGCCGAGATGGACCCGGACCAGATCATCCAGGTGCTGACCAACCTGGTCACCAACGCCGTGGAAGCGATGGGCGGCGCGGGAACGCTGACGGTAAAAACCTTCGCCGAGCGCGAAAGCGTCTGCTTCAGCGTCGCGGACGCCGGCTGCGGCATCAAGCCGGAGAACATCAAGAAGATCTTCGAGCCGTTCTTCACCACCAAGCAGATCGGCAAGGGGACCGGGCTGGGGCTCGCGGTCTCTTACGGTATAATAAAGGTACACCGGGGCAATATCACGGTGGAGAGCAATTCCGACCCCGCCAAGGGCCCCACGGGGACCGTTTTCACGGTGAAGTTGCCCAGGCTGGCCACCGGCGCCGGGGCCATAAAGATGAAGACCGAACCGGCGAAGAAATGATCAAGGCATAGTACAGGAGACGGATATGACCGACAAGAACAGGATAAAGATACTCGTGGTCGAGGACGACCCGGACATGATGGAGCAGATGAAGATCTACCTCGAGAGCGAGAATTACGACGTGGTCGCCGCCGCCACCCAGAAGGACGCAGAGCCCCTCATCAAGCCCGGGGCCTTCGGCGCCGCCGTGCTGGACCTGATGATGGAGAACCCGGACTCGGGCTTCGTCCTGAGCCACAAGATCAAGAAGATGGACCCGAAGATCCCGGTGATCATCGTCACCTCCGTCACCAAGGAGACCGGCTTCTACTTCGACAAGGCCCGCGACCCCAAGTCCTGGATCAAGGCCGACGCCATCATCCACAAGGAGCTGCGCTTCGAGCAGCTCAAGGCCGAACTCAAGCGCCTGATGGGCGCGGGAGGGGGCCATGCCTGACCCGGCACCCGCCCACGCCCTGGACGTCCTGATCGTCGACGACGAGGCCGGCATGCGCGCCGGCGCCGAGCGCTCCCTGGAGGGCTTCTCGGTAGCGCTGCCGGACTTCGACGAGACGGTGACCTTTTCGGTGCGCGCCGCCGCCACCGGCGAGGAGGCCCTGGCCCAGCTCAAGGCCAAGAGCCCGGATATCCTGCTCCTGGACTACAAACTGCCGGACATGACCGGCATAGACGTGCTCGCCGCTTCCCCCGGCGACTTCCTGACCATCATGATAACGGCCTTCGCCTCCCTGGAGGTGGCCGTGACCGCCACCAAGCGCGGCGCCTTCGATTTCCTGGCCAAGCCCTTCACGCCGGAAGAGCTGCGCGCCACCGTCGGCAAGGCCGCCCGCAGCATCTACCTGCACCGCAAGGCCCGCCGCCTCGAAGAGGAGAAGCGCCAGGTGCGCTTCGAGTTCATCCGCGTGCTGGCCCACGAGCTCAAGAGCCCGCTCGCCGCCGTGGAAGGCTATATGCACCTGATGAAGGAGCGCATGAAGGGCCCGGAGCTGGAGTCCTACGACCAGATGATAGAGCGCTCCGTGGCCCGCATAGGCGGCATGCGCAAACTGGTGATGGACCTGCTGGACCTGACCCGCCTGGAGTCCGGCCGCAA
This sequence comes from uncultured Elusimicrobiaceae bacterium, assembly GCA_964435105.1. Taxonomy (GTDB): domain Bacteria; phylum Elusimicrobiota; class Elusimicrobia; order Elusimicrobiales; family UBA9959; genus UBA9959. The sequence continues at coordinate 6,771 of CAYSYJ010000064.1, read as the reverse complement.
GCAGCGCAATATCGAGGCCGTGGACCTGGCGAAGGCCGCCGGGCTCATAGCGGAAAACGTGGCGGGGCTCGCCGCCGCCCGCAAGGTCTCCGTCGAACTCCGGGTGCCCGCCGGGCTGACCCTCAGCGCCGACTCCGGCGAGGTCGACATGATACTCTCCAACCTGCTGACCAACGCCGTGAAGTACAATAAGGAAGGGGGGAAGGCCGTCCTGGAGCTGGCCCGCGCCGGGGACGGCGTGACCGTGCGCTGCTCCGACACCGGCATCGGCATGACGGAGGAGGAGCTCGCCCGGCTGTTCGGGGAGTTCGTGCGCATGAAGAACGAGCATACCCGCAACATCGACGGCAGCGGGCTCGGCCTCAGCATACTGAAGAAAGTCGTTACGCTTTACGGGGGCGAAGTAAAAGTAAATTCCAAGTACGGGGAAGGGACCACCTTCGAGCTCAAGCTCAAGGACGCGCCGGTGCCGGCGCCTGTCGACGCGCCGAAGGCCTGAGCCGCCGGCCACCAGGGAGGGATCATGCGGAACGCCACCGTTAACGAAGAAACGTACTCCGGGTTCCTGAAGGACGGCAAGGATTTCATAGACGACGCGCGCCTGCGCGCCGCGCTGGCCGCGCCCGCGCCGACGCCGGAGAAGGTCAGGGAGATCCTCGCCCGCTCGCTGGCCGTCTCCGAGGCCCTGGAGCCGGAGGACGCCGCCGCCCTGCTCGCCGTCACCGACCCCGTCCTCCTGGAGGAGATCTACCAGGCCGCCCGGGACGTAAAGCGCAAGGTCTACGACAACCGCGTCATCACCTTCGCCCCTCTCTACGCCAGCAATTTCTGCGTCAACAACTGCCAGTACTGCGGCTTCCGCACCGGCAACGAGCGGGCGGCGCGCCGCAAGCTCTCCATGGACGAGATCAAGGCCGAGACCGAGGCCCTGGCGGGGCGCATCGGCCATAAGCGGCTCATCTTCGTCACCGGCGAGCATCCCGCCACCGGCGCCGACTACATCGCGGAGGCGATGAAGACCATCTACGCGGTCAAGATGCCCACCCGCCGCGGCTTCGGCCAGATCCGGCGCGTCAACGTGAACGCCGCCCCCATGACCGTGGAGGACCTCAAAAAGCTGAAGGCCGCCGGCATCGGCACCTACCAGGTCTTCCAGGAGACCTACGACCGGGAGCTTTACGCGCGCCTGCACCCGGGCAGCACGCCCAAGGCCGACTACCGCTGGCGCCTCTACGTAATGCACCGCGCCTTCCAGGCCGGCATCGACGACGTGGCGCTGGGTGCCCTCTTCGGGCTCAACCCGAACTGGAAGTTCGAGGTGCTGGGCCTGGTCTCGCACGCCCGCGAGCTGGAGGCCCGCTTCGGCATCGGGCCCCATACCATCTCCTTCCCGCGCCTCGAGAACGCGGACGGCACCAGCCTGCCGGCCGACAGCCTGAAGAACGTCTCCGACTCCGACTTCAAGAAGCTCGTGGCCGTGCTGCGCCTCTCCGTGCCCTACGCCGGCATGATAGTGACGGCGCGCGAGCGCCCCGAGACCATCCGCGAGGTCATCGGCATGTGCACCCAGCGCGACGCCAGCACCCGCATAGGCATAGGCGCCTACTCGGAGCGCTACGGGGAGCAGGAGGCGGAGCGCCAGCAGTTCATACTCGGCGACACCCGGTCGCTCGACGAGGTCATAGGCGAGCTGGCGGACCTGGGTCACATCACCAGTTTCTGCACCTCCGGCTACCGCTGCGGCCGCACCGGCGACCATATCATGAAACTGCTCAAGAGCGGCCACGAGAGCCGCTTCTGCAAGCTCAACGCCGTGCTGACCTTCCGCGAATGGCTGGACGACTTCGCCTCCGACGCCACCAGGGCCAAGGGCGAGGCCCTGATCAAAAAGGAGATGGCCGAGATCCGCGCCCGGACGGCGCATTTCCCGCCGGAGACCGTGAAGATGCTTGAGACCTACTACGCCCGCATCGAGGGCGGCGAGCGCGACCTGTGTTTTTAGCCTGACCGGTCCGACGGGGTATTACCCTTAAGCCCCAGTTGGGGAGGGGGTGAGGCCCGGCGGTGCCGGGCCGCAAGGGCGGAGGCAATTTTCGTAGCGAAAAATTGCCGAGCCGGGGCCGCGCAAACCCGCTATGCGGGTTATGCGTGGCCCGTCCCGGCAGGGACGGGGGAACCGCGCAACGGTTCCCCGGGTCTGGGGCGAAGGGTAATACCCCGCCGGGCCGAATAACTGGGCTACACTCTATGAACAAGAAGGAGATCCTCGGCTGGCTCGACCCGGATAGGGATCCGGCGGATCTCTACGCCCTGGCGGACAAGGTGCGCCGCGAGGCCGTGGGCGACGCCGTGCACCTGCGCGGCCTCATCGAGTTCTCCAACCACTGCCGCCGCCGCTGCTATTACTGCGGCATCCGCGCCGGCAATCCCAAAGTGCGCCGCTACCGCCTCACCGCGGAGGAGATACTGGACTGCGCCCGCACCGCCGCCCGCCTGAAGTACGGCACCGTCGTCATGCAGAGCGGGGAGGACCCCTACTGGGGGCCGAAGCAGCTCGCCGCCGTGGTGGAGAAGGTCAAGGCCGAAACCGGCCTCGCCATTACCCTGTCGGTGGGGGAACACTCCAAAGAGGATTACCGCCTGCTGCGCTCGGCCGGGGCCGACCGCTTCCTGCTGCGCTTCGAAACCTCCGACCGCCGCCTTTTCAGCATGCTCAAGCCGGACTCCGACTACGATAACAGGTTCAGGTGCCTCGCCTGGCTCAAGGAGGCGGGCTTCCAGGTAGGTTCCGGCGTGATGGCCGGCCTGCCGGGCCAGACCATGGAGAGCATGGCCGACGACGTCCTGCTCTTCAAGCAGCTGGAACTGGATATGGTGGGCATCGGGCCCTTCATCGCCAGCCCCGACACCCCCATGGCCGGGGCGGAGAGCGGCACTCTCGAGGCCGGCCTGCGCATGGTGGCGCTCACCCGCATAGTCACCAGGAACACCCATATCCCGGCCACCACGGCGATGGGCAGCATAGATCCCCAGGGCCGGCAGAAGGCCCTCAAGTGCGGGGCGAATGTGCTTATGCCCAATATCAGCCCCACAGAACACCGCCCGGACTACCGGCTTTACCCGGGCAAGATCTGCACTAATGAGGCCCCGGAGCAATGCGCCGGCTGCGTGGACGCCATGCTGAAATCCCTCGGCCGCGAGCGCGCCTCCGGCCACGGTCATTCTTTGAAGGGGGAATAAAGCGGGAGGGGTGGCGGACAGGCCGGCTTTTTGGGCCGGCCGCGGAAGGTGAACGGCAGGTTTACTTCTCGCCTTCCTAGCAGGGGATGGGTGGAGCGGCCGGACCGGAAAGGCGGACTGCCCGACAGGACCCCGACCGGACAGGACACTACTATGAACACCACGCCAAGATCGATGAGGCTGCAGATCGCCATCTTCGGCCGCACCAATGTCGGCAAGTCGAGCGTCCTCAACATGCTGGCCGGCCAGGACGTGGCCATCACCTCGCCGGTGCCCGGCACCACCACCGACGTGGTGGAGAAATCCATGGAACTGCTGCCCGTCGGGCCGGTAGTCTTCCTCGACACGGCGGGCCTCGACGACAAAAGCCAGCTGGGGCGGCTGCGCGTGGAGCGCGCCCGCCGCGTCTTCGACAGGGCCGACGTGGCCCTGCTGGTCGTGGGGCCCGCCGGCTGGGGTGACTGCGAGCAGGAGATCGCCTCCGCCGCCGCCGAGAAAAAGATCCCGCTGATAGTGCTGGTCAACAAGACGGACATAGCCGCACCGGCGCCGGAACTGCTGGCCGCCCTCAAGGCCAGGGACCTCGCCCCGATACTCTGCTCCGCCGTCACCGGCAGCCTGCGCGAGACCGCCGTGGCCGCCGTCAAGGAGCGCCTGCTGAAGATAACCGAGAGCAAGGGCGGGCCCAGGGCCATCCTCGGGGACCTCGTTAAACCCGGCCAGACCGTGGCGCTCATCATCCCGATAGACAAGGAAGCGCCGAAGGGGCGCATCATCCTGCCGCAGGTCCAGGCCCTGCGCGACCTGCTGGACCACGGCGCGCTGTCCCTGACCTGCCGCGAGCACGAATACCCGCGGGCCCTGGCCGCCCTGAAAGAGCCCCCGGCCCTGGTGGTCTGCGACTCGCAGGTGGTGGACTTCATGGTAAAGCATACGCCGCCCGGCGTGCCCTGCACCACTTTCTCGATACTTTTCGCCCGCTTCAAGGGCGACCTGGAAGCCTACGCCGCCGGCGCCGCGGCCATACGCGGCCTGCGCCCCGGCGACAAGGTCGCCGTGCTGGAGGGCTGCAGCCACCACGCCATAGAGGACGATATAGGCAGGGTCAAACTGCCGCGCTGGCTGCGGCAGACCGCCGGGGGGGAGCTGAAGATAGACACCTTCGCCGGGCACGACCTGCCGCCCGACCTGGGGAGCTATAAGCTGGCCATACAGTGCGGCGGCTGCATGCTGGGCCGCGCGGAGATACTCGGCAGGATGGGCAAAGCCGCGGCCGCGGGCATACCGATCACCAATTACGGCACGGCCATTTCGGAATGCAAGGGCGTACTGGAAAGGGTGCTGTCCCCGTTCCCGGCGGCGCTGGCCGCCTACCGCCGGGCGGCGGGACTCAGGAAAGCAGGGGCTTAGCGGGCTCCAGTTCGACGCGGGTAAGGCCGGGCTCCTCCGACGCGGCCGCGGCGGCCACCGCCGGGTCCTTGGTAAGCAAGATCACCTGCCAGCCGGTATTGCGGCGGAAAGCGGCCAGCAGCGCCAGGGCCAGCTTCAGGCGTTCCGCGTCGAGGGAATAGAAAGGCTCGTCCAGCACCAGCAGCCCCGGCGCCAGCCCTTCGGGGGAGAGCCGGGAGCGGCGGGCGATGGTCAGCCGCGCCGCCAGCATGAAAAGGTCGCGCAACCCGGTGGAAAGGCCGCGCACGGGCCGCAGCACCCCGGTGGCGTCGGTAAGCGAGGCCCCGGCCGCGTCGAAGACCTTGAACTCGGCCCGGGCGTCCGGCAGCACCGCCCGGATAACCTCAGAAACCTCCCTGCCCAATTCCTCGAAAACCATGGCCGAGCTGGCCGCCAGCTCGCCGAAAACGCCGGCCGCCAGCAGGCAGGCCTCGGCCTGGAGCCGCAATTCGGCGGCTTCGGCCTTGTCCGCTTCCAGTTCGGTCTCGGCCGCGCCGATCCTTTCGGGCAGGCCGGCCAGCCTGGCCCCGGCTACCGCCCGGGCGGCCTTCAGGTCGGCCGTCAGCTCCGCCAGCCCCGCGCGCAGCGCCTTCACCTCGGAGTCCAGGGCGGCCTGCTCCTTCCTTAGGCGTTCGAGTTCCTCCGGGTCGGCCTTCCCCGGGTCCACGCCCTTGCGCTCCGCCGATTCCTTTTCCGTGTAAAGTTTGTCCTTCAGTTCCTTCTCGCTCTGGCAGGAGTTGGCGCGCAGCAGCAGTACTACCCGCTGCTCCATATCCCCGGCGTGGGCGGCCCGCCTGCGGTACTCGGCCACCTTTGACTGGTACTCGTCCTCGGAGGAGCAGCCCCTGGCCTTCAGCCAGGCGGCCGCGGCGGCGGCCGCTTCTCCGGCGGCGGCGCGCCGGTCTTCCAGGTCCGCGGCGGAGGCCTTGCGGGCGGCTTCCAGGGCGGCAGCTTCGGCGGCCCTGGCTTCGGCGGCCTTCACGGCGGCGTCGGCGGCCGCGGCGGCCCTGGCCAGCACATTGCGGGCTCCCTCCAGGTCCTCCCGGGGCAGCGCTTCGGTGGAAACGGGGCCCCAGGCGGCGGCGAGCTCGGAGAGGAAAGCGGCGGTCTCGGCCGGGGAGCGCAGTGAAAGCTCCTGCTTCATACCGAACCGGAAACCCAGCCAGGCGAAAACCGCCAGCACCGCGGCCGCGGCGGCATAGGCCGCGGGGCCGCCGCCGAAATAGGCCACGGCCACGGCCAGCAGCAGGCCGCCGGCCCAGAGCCCCAGCCGCAGGGGCTTGTTGACGGAAACTATCACCTTGCCCGGCGTCGAGGCGAAAGCGGCCACCCTTGCGGAAAGCTCCGCGGCCTTGTCTCCGGCGAGGCGGGAGGTACGGGCGGCGGCCGCGAGTTCCGCGGCGGAAAGTTTGGCGGCCTCGAGGGCGGCGGCCTTCTCGGCTAGGGCCGCCCCGGCCGAAGCGGCGGCCTTCTCGGCCTCCTGCGCCGTCAGCAGCAGGGCGCGGTACTGCGGCATTTCCGGAGAGGAGTAGGCTTCCAGCAGGGCGGCCTCCTCCCGGGCTTCCTTCAGGTCCCTGAGGGCGTTTATGCCCTCCAGGGCGGCGGCCAGCCTTACCGCGGAGGAGAGCTCGCCGACCTTGGTCTCGAGGGCGGCCAGTTCCGCGGCCCTGGCCTCCAGCGCCGCCGAGCGCGCGGCCCTGTCTGCCTCCAGCTGTTCCGCCCGTGAGGCCCCGGCCAGCGCCTCGTCGCGCCCGGCCTTGAGTGCGGCCAGGGCCTGTTCGGCGGCCGCGGCCGCGCCTTCGAGCCGGCCCAGGCGGTTCTTGATGGACCCCTTGCGGTTATTTTCCGCCCTGTCGCGCAGGGCCTCGGCCAGGCGCGCGGGATTCAGCCCGGCGTTGAGCAGGGCGTTCTCGGCGGCCTCGGCCCAGGAGGACTCGCCCTTGTTCTCGGGGTGCTTTACCGAAAGTTCCCCGCCGCGGATGGCGAAGATCTCCAGGAACTCGTTGTCGCCGAAAGAGAGGGGGGAACCGCCCTCCGCCCAGACCAGGGAGGCCTTGCGCAGGGCGCCGTAACGGGCGGCCA
>CAYSYJ010000063.1:0-12174 GCA_964435105.1 uncultured Elusimicrobiaceae bacterium | reverse complement strand
GCCTGCGGATGGCCCGCACCGCCTGCGTCACCGCCACCCTGGTGCTGATGACCTTCGCCATTACCGGCAACGCCCTGTTCAAGGTGTTCGGCACCACCATAGCCGCCTTCCAGATGGCCGGCGGCCTGCTGCTGCTGCTGGTCTCGCTGGATAACCTGCGCGCGAAGCGTTCCAGCGTGCAGGAAACCGCGGAAGAGACCGCCGAAGGCGCGGCCAAGGCGGACGTTTCCATCACCCCGCTGGCCATCCCCATGCTCTCGGGCCCCGGCGCCATCACCACGGCCATCCTGCTGGAATCGCGGGCCAGGACCGTGATCTACGACGCCGTGCTTATGCTGCTGTTCGCGCTGGTGGGGCTGGCCTGCTACCTGATCTTCCGCTTCAGCATCAAGAAGGCGTCCCGCATCAACCCCATAATCATGAACGTGACCACCCGGCTGATGGGCCTGATCCTCGCGGCGACGGCGGTGCAGTTCATGATAGACGGAGCCAAGAAGGCCTTCCTGGGCCATTGAACCGCGGCCCGTAAAAAGAAAAGGCCCCCTTGCAGGGGGCCTTTCTTTTTGGCGCGGATCTCAGATTATCGCGTCCAGCGCGCGCCGGAATTCGTCCGCGCTCTTGAACCGGTCGGCGGGATCCGGGGCCAGGCACTTGGCCACCAGGGCGTCCACGCCCTGCGGCAGCCCCGGCAGCATCTGCGACGGGGGCTGGTAGGCGAGCCGCATCTTCTGGCTGTGGAAGTCGGGACCTTGGAAGGGCAGCACGCCGCTGAGCGCCTCGTAGAAGCAGACTCCCAGCGAATAGATATCGGACTCCGGCGAGGAGGAGCCCAGGTCCTGCTCCGGCGCCATGTAGGCCGGCGAGCCCACCACCTCCTGGTTGGAAGCGCGGGCCATGCTCTCCTTGGCGCGGCGGGCCAGGCCGAAATCCATCACCTTCACCCAGCCCTCGGCGGAAAGCATCAGGTTGGAAAGCTTGAGGTCGCGGTGCACTATGCTCTTGGAGTGGGCGTAGGCCAGCGCCCCGGCCGTCTCCCCGAACAGCTGCGCCGCCTTTTCGAAAGGGAGGCGCGCTTCCTTGTCCAGCACCTTGTCCAGGGTGACCCCGTCCACGTACTCGAAGACCAGGTAGATATTGTCCTCTTCCTCGAAGATGGTGTAGATCTCGACGATGTTCGGGTGATGCAGCAGCGCCACCGTGCGCGCCTCTTCCAGGAAACGCTGCTTCTCGCGCTCGTTGACCTTGATCTCGTCGCCCATCCGCTTGATGGCCACCTTGCGGCCCAGGGACTGGTCGGTGGCCTCGTAGACCACGCCCATGGCCCCTTCCCCGAGCTTACGCTCGATCTTGTACTTGCCGGTGGCCACGCCTTCGTAGAAGACCGACGGCGACAGCACTTCCGGATGGGTCCTGCGCGCGGCGGCGCCCGCTTTCTGCTCGCGCCCGGAAGATACCACGTGGATCAGGCCCATGGCCACCAGGGCTCCGCCGGTCAGGGTGAAGAAAAGCGTCATCAGGAAGCGGCCCATCGGGTCGCGCTTGCGGGGCGGCGCGCCCTCCCTGCCGGCCGCCCTGGCGGCGGGCGCGGCGCCCTGGGCCACGAATCCCGGCACTCGCGGGCCGTACTGGGCCACGGCGTCCTGGTAACGGGAGGCGTAGGCGCCGGAGAGCGAAGCGGCCTGCCTGAAATCCTCCAGCATGCGCTTGTAGTCGCCCTGCTTCTCGTAGGAGAGGGCGCGGTTGAACCAGGCGTCGGCGAAAGCGGGGTTCAGGCCGATGGCGCGGCTGGCGTCGGTCTCCGCGTCCCGGGCCTGGCCTTTGCGGTTCAGGGCCCAGGCGCGCATATTGAAAGCCTGCAGGTTGCCGGGATCCTTCTCGATGACCCGCGTGGCGTCGCGCACGGCGTCGTCGTAGCGGCCCAGGAAATTATAGGCGTTGGCCCGTTCCAGGTAGGCCTCCATGTTGCCCGGATCCTTCTCCAGGGCCAGGCCGGCGTAGCGCGCGGCCCCCTCGTAATCCCCCAGCCTGTTCTTGGAAAGCGCGGTCTTGAGGAAGGCCTTCGACCTGGCGAAGTCCGGGGCCGCGGCCGGCTCCGCCGCGGCCTGGCCGGCGCCCTGGCCGCCGCCTTCCACCGCCTCCGGGCTCTCATCATAACCGCCGAGGGCCCGCTTGATCTCCTCCACCGAGGCCACGGTCTTCAGGCTGCCCTCGGCCTTGCGGCTGTCGAGCAGGGCGGCCAGCACGCGGGCCGATTCGTCCTGCGGGTCTATGCTCATGGCCTTGCGGATGTCCTCGATCGCGCCCTTGCGGTCCTCGAGCGAGGCCCGGGCCATGGCCCTGGCCTTGTAGGCCGTGGAACACTTGGAGTCCAGGGCGATGGCCCCGGTGGCGGTCTTCTCCGCCATTTCGAAATTCTTGGTCTCGTTATAGTAGGAGGCGGCGGCGGCCTGCAAAGCGGGGTTGTCCGGATAGGCGCTGCTGGCCGCGGCTATGGCCTTCTCGGCCTTCTCCTTGTCGCCGGAACTGGTAGCCACCCTGGCGTCCACCAGCATGGCCACCGGGCCGTTGCGCCTGCCGGCGCCGGGGCCGGCCGGACCCGGCTGCCCTTCCCCGGGCGGAGGGGCCAGCATGGCCTGTACGGTCGGGATCTCGAACCTGGCGAACCTGGCGGAGATATCGTCGTAGAACTCCTTGCTGAGCCGGCCCGAAGCGGCGGCCCTGTCCAGGGACTCCACCAGCTCGGCTATGACGTCGCAGTGGCTGCGGGTGAATTCCGCCAACTCCTCGGGAGACAGGCCGCCGAGTATCCTCAGCAGCGCCTCTGCGGAGACCTTGGGCCGGTGGGCGGCGTTGCGGATGAAAAGGGTCAGGTCGTCGTGGGGATGGTGCTGGCCTTCGGCCGGCGCAGCCGCGGCGGCGCCGGGGTTGGCGGCGGCGGGCGAGCTGGGCAAAGGCGTCTCCGCCGCCTGGGCGGCGGCGAGGGAAAAGAAAAGCAGGGCGGAAAGTATATTCCTCATAGCCAGGAACCGACCGCATTTAAGGAAACACTTATCTTACAAGATAGGATACGGGGCCGGAGACTTTTTGTCAAGGGCCGGCGGACCTATATGGCCCTCCCCCTCAACGGCACCGCGGCCCTGGGCCCAAAGCCGCTTGAACCTTTCCGCGTTTCGGCTAAACTATGGGTAAGGCGGAGAAAATTATGAAACACCTCATACTTACCCTCTCGATCCTTACGGCGGCCCAGGCGGCTTTCGCCCAGGAGTTCAAGCTGGCCGTCATCAGCGCCGCCGACCTGCGCGCCGCCGCCGTGCCCACTGGCGACCCCCTGCAGGCGGTCGCGGAAATTTCCGGCATGGACCCGGCCGAAGCCGCCTCCTACCTGGCCGATTCCGAACTGCCGGACGAGGACAAGTCCCGCGGCGGAGCCGCGGAAACCGCCGCCCTGGGCGGCGACGGCAGCCTCAGCCTCTACCACCAGTGGCACCGCGAGACCCTGGAGATCCGTTACCGCGACGGCAACGGCCGCTACATCCCCGAGGCCATGGCCCGCATACGCCATTTCATGCGCTGCCGCCTCACCGGCAAGGAGGCGGAAGTGCCTGCCCGCCTGCTGGAGATCATCGACGCCATCCAGGACCGCCACCAGGGCCGGAGGCTGACCGTGATCTGCGGCTACCGCAGCCCCGAGCTCAACGGCGCCCTGGCCGCCGACTCCGGCGCGGTCGCCAAGAAGAGCCTGCATATGACCGGCTGGGCGGCCGACATCAAGATCGAAGGCGTGCGCACTTCCGCCCTGCGCGATACCGCCAAGGCCCTGAGAGCCGGCGGCGTCGGCTACTACCCCTCGGACGGTTTCGTGCACGTGGATATAGGCCGGGTACGCTACTGGTAGGAAAAAAATACCGATGAACCTGAAAAAAACTCTGTTCCCGCTGCTGGCCCTTTCCCTGTTCCTGCCCGCCCTGGCGCTGCCGGCCGGCGCGGAATATCTGCCCTCCACCGTAGTGCTGGGCGAGACCTCCGCCCCGCTTACCCCCGAAGAAGCCAGGGCTTTCCTGGAGGCTCCCTCCGGGGATGACCGCCTGCCCGTGGTCGCCGCGGGCCTTATCATAGCCGCCGGGGCCAAGGCCTGGAACGTGATAGTCAACGGCCGCCCCTCCGCCGACCTGGCCACCGCCTACGCCAGCGCCATACCCGGCTTCCAGTTCAATTGGAACGACATGTCGGACTGGCGCAAGGTGACCCGCCGCTACCGATTCGTCATGGGCAACGCCATACAGGGGGACGAGGCGGTGGATATAGTGTACGAAGCCTCTTTCTACCACGGTTCCCTGGCCGCCCCCGGCCAGGGCCCGCTCAGGCGCGGCCATTATATCGGGAACTTCGCCGTAAAGCCGGAGACCATCAAGATGAAATGGGGCTGGAAGGTCTCGCTGAGCGTGCTCATGTCCCAACCCATGAACGTCGGCACGCCCGAGGAGCCCGTAGCGCAGCTGGAAGCCGACCTCAAGTGGCTTTTCGCCAAACCTTTCAGCGACGAACCCAGGATGGGAATGGAAACCATGGCCGTGGACGGCCTGGGAAGGCTGCAGACCTCCATAGGCCGCGACCTGCAGCTGCCGCCGGCGCCCGTGGACGAGCCGCCCGCGGCCCCGCCCGCCATTACCTGGGACTAGAGGCCCAGACGCCGCGTAGGCCCCCCGCCCCTTGCGAAAACCGGGGGATGAGCTAAACTATATACAGGATCCAGGACAAGGAGCCGCTACCATGAAAAAAATACTTCTCGCAGCCGCCGCGCTCTCCGTTTCCCTCTCCCCGGTCTTCGCCGGCGAGAGCGAGGATTATTTCAAGACTTCCGCGGTCACCCTGACTTCCGAGACTTCGGAGCGGGACCTGGCGCCCGAGGAGGTCTTCCCCGTGCCGATGCGCATGCCCGAAACCAAGGCCGTAGGGGCCGCCGGCGCCATCGTCAACGGCGGCGTCCAGGCCTGGAACGTCATCAACAGCGGCAAGCCCGACGCCAACCTCTCCAGCTCCTACGCCAGCGCCATCCCCGGCTTCTCCTTCAACTGGGCCAACTTCAGCGGCTGGAAGAAGAAGGAAGTGGTCTACACCTACACGGTCACCAACCTGATGCAGGTGGACGTCATCAAGATAAAGTACGCCGTCTCCTTCTACTACAACGGCCAGAACCTGGTGGCGATGCGCGAACCCGCCGACCCGGTCTCCAGCATGGCCCAGCGCAACGGCGCGATCAAGGGACACTACATCACCAACTTCACCGTGCGCCCGCTGGCGATGAACATAAAGTGGGGCTGGAAATTCTCCCTGAACGTGCGCATGTCGGACCCGATGAACGTCGGCACGGCCGACGCCCCGGTGGCGCACCTGCAGTCCGACCTGAACTACATCGTCTCCACGCCTTTCTCCACCAACGGCGGCATGTGGACCTACGACGTGACCGGCCTGGGCCAGTTCCGCGACCTGAGCGCCCGCAACGAGGAACTCTCCAAGACCATCCCCCAGCTCGAGCAGGTCGAGGCCCTCCCGGTGAACTTCAACTGAACCCCGGCGCGCCAATAAAAAACCCCGGCCAAAACCGGGGTTTTTTATTTTAGTCGTCCGGGGCCTTATTTGCCCTCACAACACTTCTTGTACTTCTTGCCGGAGCCGCAGGGGCAGGGGTCGTTGCGCCCCACCTTGGGCGACTCACGGCGCACCGTGGCCACCTGCACCACGTCGCCGCCCTGCAGCACCTCGGGGTGCTTCTGCATCCATTTCTTGACTTCCTTGTCGTCGTGGATGTCCACGCCCGCCACCAGCATCTTGCGGTAGATGCCGATGATGAGCGAGCGCATCTGCGGGTCCTTCGCCTGCGCGAGGATCTCGGGCGACATGGCGTTCAGCTCGGCCGCCAGTTCGTCGTCGGTCTTTTCGGAGGCCGGCTTGTCCTTGGCCGGGGCCGCGGCGGCCTTGGCGGGCGCCTTTGCGGCCTCCGCCCGGGGGGCCTCGGCCTTGGGGGCTTCGGCCGCCGGCTTAACGGCGGCGGGGGCCTTGGAGACGGCGTCTTCCGGCCGCTTCCCCTCCTCCTTGCCGCCGACCATCTTCTTCAGGAAATCCCATGCCATGCTTTATCTCCTTTACTTCGCCAGCACGCCGGCCTTGTCCTTGAGGTAGGCGGCGAGGGCGATGGAATGCAGCTTGGTCATCGGGCTGTCGGTGCGCGACGGCAGGATGACGGGGATATTGGAGCCGGCCAGCAGCGTGGCGCTCTTCATGCCCGCGCCGAAGAAGCTCAGGCACTTGTAGACCGGGTTGCCGCTGTCGAGGCTGGGGAACAGCGCTATGTCGGTATTGCCCGGCACCACGGCGCCCTTGATGCCCTTCTCGGCGGCGAGCTCCTTGGAGAAGGAGATGTACACGTCGTAAGGCCCTTCCACCGTGCAGTTCTTGATCTTGCCTTCCCGGTTGCGCTTCACCAGTTCGGCGGCGTCCAGGGTGCTCGGGATCTTCTCGTTGACCTTCTCCACCGGGCAGACCACGGCCACGTTGGGCTTCTGTACGCCCAGCATGCGCATCATGTCCACGGCGTTATTGAGGATCATCGCCTTCTGATCGACGTTCGGAGTGATCATGATGGCCGCGTCGGTGACGGCGAAAGGCTTGTGGTAGTTGGAGAGCTCGAACAGCACGAAGTGGCTGAGCACGGTGCCCTCGGCCACGGCGGCGATATCCTTGCGCAGGATCGCCTTCATGTAGAACTTGGTGTCCACCAGGCCCTTTACCAGGAAGTCGCCCTTGCCGGCGCGGACCAGTTCCACGGCCATATTGCACATCTCGGCGTAGTCGCTCTTGTCGACGATCTCGAAGATGTCGAGCTTCAGGCCCACCTTCTTCGCCATCTCCTCCACCTGGGCCTTCGGGCCGATCAGGACGCCGCCCGAGATGATCTTGTGCTCCACGCCCATCTTGCAGGCGGTCAGCACCTCGTCGTTATTGGCGCCGGGGACCACTATGCGGTTGGTCTTGCCCTTCACCAGGCCTAAAAGTTCGTCGAAGTTCTTGAAGTTCATGTTAGTCTCCTGTTTGGAATTGCCGATCTGAAATCACCGAAATCAGTACTTCTTTACCGCCTCCGGGTGGCGCAGGCCTTTCTCGGCCGCGGTGCGCAGCGCGGTCATCTCGTCGCCGCCGGGGTAGGTGAGGATCTGCGCTATCCAGCCGGCGCGGCGCTTGATCTCGGGCACGAGCACCTTGTCGTAGGCGAGGCCGCCGGTCAGCACGATGGCGTCCACCCGGCCCTCGAGCACGGTGGCGAGCGCGCCTATCTCCTTGCAGATCTGGTAGCCCATCGCGTGCACGGCCTCGCGGGCCTCCTCGCGGGTCATCTTGTCGGGGTCTATGCCCGAGCCCGGCTTGATCTCGCCGGTGAGGATGTATTTCTCCAGCGCTATGCAGTCCGAGGTGCCGGTATAGGCCACCAGGCCGCCGCGGCCCTTGAGCTTGAGCAGCATGTCCTGTTTGGTGTACTTGCCGGAGAAGCACATGTTCACCAGCCCGCCGGAGGGCACCCCGCCGGAGCGCTGCGGGGTGAAAGGCCCCTCGCCGTTGAGCGCGTTATTGACGTCTATCACGCGGCCGCCCATGTGGGCGCCCACGGAGATGCCGCCGCCGCCGTGCATTACTATCAGCCGGCAGTCCTCGTAGGGCTTGCCCAGCTGCGCGGCGGCGTGGCGGGCGCAGCGCTTCTGGTTGAGCGCGTGGAAGATGGAGATGCGCGGGTTCTCCGGCATGCCGGAATAGCGGGCCAGGGGATGCATCTCGTCCACCACGACGGGGTCGGCTATATAGGAAGGTATGCCCAGCGGCGTGGCGATGTCGTGGGCTATGATGCCGCCGAGGTTGGAGGAATGGTCGCCCAGCACGCCCTCGCGCAGGTCCGCTAGCAGCGCCTCGTCCACGGCGTAGACGCCGCTGGGGATGGGCTTCACCAGGCCGCCGCGGCCTATGACCGCGTGCATTTCCTTCGGGTCCACGCCGTTCTCCTTGAGGGTATCCAGCACCATCTTGCGCCTCATGTCGAACTGCGCGGTGATCTTCTCTCGCTCGTAGGGTTTCAGGTCCTCCGGGCTGTAGCGGACGGTCTTGTGGAAGACCTCCTTCTCGCCGCGGAAGTAGCTGACCTCGTCCGAGGTCGAACCGGGATTTATCACAAGTATGTTGTATTCGGCCATGTCTCCCTCTATTTGAACCTCAACCTGTAAAGGTAGGGCGCGTTCTTCTTTTCCACCGACAGCCAGATCTCGCGCCCCCCGGAAGCGGAAAAGGCGGGCTGCTCCTTGGCGCCGTAGCAGTACTCCTCCTTGGCGCAGGCGAGCAGTTTGTACGCCTCCCCCCAGGGGCCCCACGGGTAGCGGGCCTGGCGCGCCAGCACGGTGCCGGCCTCCTCGTCGAAGTGGACGGCGAGGTAGGCTTTCAGGAAATCGTTGTAGGAGACCGAAAAGTCCTCCGGGACCCCCTCCATTACGGGGGACGCGTCGGAAAGGTCGGCCGTCCAGGGGGCGGAGGAATCCCCGGCGGAATAGTAGAGGTAGGCCTCCCGGTCCGAGGCGGACCCCGGCTTCACGCGGGCCAGCGCCGCGCCGTACTCGCCCGGCGCCGTCTGGACGCGGCCGTAGGCGTAAAGCCAGCCGTCGTTGTCCTGCAGCAGGGCCGAACCGAAAGCCGGCTCGATGTCGTTCCAGAAGGAATAGCGGCCGTTCCTGAGGGCCTTGGCGTAAGGGCCTTCGGGCTTGTCGGAGGCGGCCACGCCCTGGCCGACCCGGAAGTAATCGTAAGGCCCCGGGCCGTAATGGTTCATGATCGAGTAGAAAGCCAGGCAGCGGCCGGCGAGGCAGAAGCCGGAGCGCGGCCAGAACTTGCGCACCTGGCTGTACTCGCCGAGGTCGCCGGACAGCAGCGGCAGGGGGAGGCCGTTCTCTTCGGACACGTAGCGGAGCGCGCCCGCCTGCGCGGCCGGGGCGGTGCTCGGGGAAAAGGCCGCGGCCCCGTCGGTGATGTCCCAGACGGCGCTCTGCCCGTCGGCCTTGCGCTCGCCGGTCATGACGTTATTCAGCAGCCAGAGGGCGCGGCCGTCGGGCAGGGCCACGGCGTAATTGCCGCCCTGGCCCACCACCACGCCGGTGGCGGCGGCCTGGGAAAAGACCGCGGAGCCGGAGGAAAGCTCGAAGGCCGGGAACGGCTGTTTCGGCCCGGCGGCCCCGGCCTGCGACGCGGACAGCAAAGCGAGCAAAGCCGCAGCGCGGCAAATCAGCGCGCCGGTCCCAGCCACTGGCGCCTTCTGCTTTTTCTCTTTATACATTTTCGTTCCGGTACGGCCGTCCCGAGTTAATTTATAATATAATAGAAACCGCGACCCGTGCAAACCAGGCCGGGCCGCGTCGTTTCTTTTTGTAACATATTAGTCATTGATATTTAACGCTCTTAGGCTAGACTATAAACATGCTCCCGCGGCTTGGAACTTTCAGGGCCCTTTTTGTGCCGGCGCTGCTGCTCTGCGCCTGGCCCGCCGCCGCCCAGTATAACCCCCAGGCCTCCGGGTCCACGCTCAGCACCCTTTCCTTCTCCTGGAGCGCCGGGGCCGGCTCGCCCTATACCGTCGCCGTTTCCACCTCCCAGGACTTCTTCCCCCTGGCCGGCGGCGGCGCGCTTTCCGCCCTTACCAGCACCTATATCAACCTCGGGCAGAACACCACCTACTATTTCCGGGTAAAAAGGTCGGCGGAACCGGACTCCGTCTACGCCTCCAACCGGGCTTCCTCCTCCACCCTGGTGGCCGCCCCTTCCGGGATATTTTCCATCCCGGCCGATTTTTCCGCAATCTCCTCCTTCACCGCGACGGCGCGGCTCAGCTGGTCGCTGAACGGCAACCCGGACTGGACCCGCTACGAGGTGCAGTACGCCGACAACGATGGCTTTTCGCCGGCGGTCACGGCCGTCAACAACCTGCCCCCGGTCACCGTAGGCGGGCTTAACGCCAATACCACCTATTACTTCCGGGTGCGGGCGCGCGGGGTAGGCGGGACCTTAACCGGCTATACCTCCGACATTTCCACGGCCACGCTGGCCATGCGCCTTACCGGGGTCTCCGAGACGGTGCGGACCAGCAGCGCCACGCTCGCCTGGCCGCCCCTGAACGACCCCGCCGTACAGGCCCTCAACTCGGAGGGCTACAGGCTGCACCTTTCCACCAGCTACATCGACGTGGCGCTCACTCCCCCTTCCACCACCTACTGGGAGACCTCCTCCTCCGATACCGCCTCCGTGCTGGCCCAGCCGCTGTACCCGAACACCACCTACTACTACCGCATCGGGTCGCTTAACTGGAGCGGCCAGGCGAACATAAAGGAGGACCTGCCCCATTCCTTCACCACGCTGTCGCTCCCGCTCTCGGGCCTGGCCCTGAACTCGGTATCCAATAATTCCGCGGCCCTGGCCTGGACCGCCCTGGCGCCCGACGACGCCCTGGGCTACCGCCTGGAGGCCTCCACCGATCTCTTTACGGCCCAGCAGGTCTCCCCGTCCTCCGTGACCTATATCCTGGCCGACAATTCCCTGTCGGTGGGCGGCCTGGACGCCAATACCACCTATTACTTCCGGGCGGCTTCGCTTAACCTGTCCTTCGAACCGCACTACACGGCGCCGGTCTCCTCCATCACCCTGACCAACCCGCCCTCCGCCAACCTGACCACCATAGTCCCCGAGATGGACCGGCTCACCGTCTTCATCTATCCGCTGCCCTCCTTCCCGCAGAGCGCCGCCTGCGAGGGTTATGTGCTGGAGGCCTCCTCCACCGGTTTCGACGGCACCGGGGTAGTCTTTTCCTCGGCCACGGCCGACCCCCAGGCGGCCTCGCTGATGGTGGAAGGCCTTAAACCCAACACCCCTTACGCCCTGCGGCTCGCCACCCTGAACTGGACCGGGACCCGCAACTACTCCGCCCTGGACGAAACCTACACTTCCCTGCCGCCCGCGCCGGTAGGCCCGGTACTCCAGCAGGTCTGGCAGTCCAGCGCGGCCATCACTTTCACCGCCGAGGCCGGGGGCGACACCTACCTGGTGGAGGCTTCCACCTACCAGTATTTCGACTACATACACCGCAGCTCGGTCACCACCGACCCCGCCGTCGCCTCCCTTACCCTGGACGGCCTGAACGCGAATACCCGCTACTATTTCAGGGCCGGCGGCATCTACGGCGGCACCCCGGTCTACACCAACACCTCGCCGGCCTACCGCGACACCCTGCCCCCCGCCCTGGTGCTGGATTTCCCGGCGCTGCCCGCCGTCTACTATTCCAGCGCGACCATGGCCTGGACCCCGCTGCCGGCCTCGCCGCCGGAAGCCTCGGCCGAGGCCTACGTGGTGGAAGCCGCCACCAGCCCCGAATTCACCACCGTGCTTTTCTCCTCGGCCACCGCCCTGGTGGGGGCGGTCCCGGCCCTGACCGTGGGCGGCCTGTCCCCGAACACCACCTACTACCTGCGTGTCGGCGCCCTTAACTCCCAGGGCCGGGCCAATTATTCCGTGGCCCCGGCCACCGCCACCCTGGCCAATCCCCCGACCCAGCAGGCCTCGCCCGTGACGCCGTACACCGTAACGCTTACCTGGCTGGCCAACTCCAACCCGCCCGATACGCGCTACCTGGTGGTCGTCTCCTCCAACTCCGATTTCACGCCGCCGGTGCACTCCTCTTCCACTTACCTGTCTTCGGCCACTTTCTCCGGCCTGGTGCCGAACACCACCTATTACCCGCTGGTCACGGCCTTCAACCGCTTCGGCAGGGCCACGCCGACCGTGGTCTTCTCCTCCGGCGCCACGGCCGCCTTCCACCCCGCCGTAGACGACTTCTCTGACATAGGCGTCTCTTCAATGACCGTGAACTGGGGGCCGGGGACCAACCCGCTCGAGACCTGGTACCGGGCCAGCATCTCCTCCAACACGGATTTCACCGGCACCGTCCTCTCCTCCGTTACGGCCAACCTCTACGCCGTCTTCGAGGGCATGGTCTCCAACGCCAGCTACTACCTGCGCGTTTCGGCCCTGAACCTGACCGGGGTGCCCACCGACCCGCCGGTGGACCTGGGGGAGGCCCTGACCCTGCCGGCCACGGCC
>CAYSYJ010000062.1:0-12186 GCA_964435105.1 uncultured Elusimicrobiaceae bacterium | reverse complement strand
CGGGCAGCTTCGACCCGGTCACCTTCGGCCACCTCGACATCATCGAGCGCGCGGCCAAGATCTTCGACCACGTGATAGTGAGCGTCTTCGTGCACAGCGCGAAGAAGCACCTCTTTGCCGTGGACGAGCGGGTGGCCATGCTGAAAAAGGCCCTGAAGGGGAAAAAGAACGTCAGCGTGGACTGCTTCGAGGGCCTGCTGGTGGATTATGTCCGCAAGAAGAAGACCGACGTGGTCATCCGCGGCCTGCGCGCCATCTCGGACCTGGAGTACGAGTTCCAGATGGCGGCGGTGAACCGCACCCTCTACAAGCACATAGAGACCGTCTTCTTCATGCCGCGCGTGCGCTACTCCTACCTTTCTTCCAGCGTGGTGCGCGACATAGCCCATTTCAAGGGCGACGTGACCAAACTGGTGCCGGCCCACGTGGCCAAGGCCATAGCCGACAGGAGGAACAAATGAACCTTAAACTTTCTTTAGCCGCCCTGCTGCTGGCCGCGCCGGCCCTGCCCGGCTTCGCCGCGGACGACGAGGCCGCCGAGGCCAAGGCCGCGCAGAACCGCACCGAGGCGCTGCTGGAGGAGATAGACTGCTCGGCGAAAAAGAGCCAGCTGTTCTTCGACTACCTTTCCGGCAACGGCCCCGTGACGGGCCCCTACAAGTTCCGCTGCGCCAAGGGCAGGGAGACCATAACCGCCCCGGCCTGGCTGGCCGGCGACGTCTCCTCCATGACGGCCCGTGAGATACAGCTGGGCAAGGAGCAGTGGAACGAGGCCCAGCTCTGGCAGGAGCCGCTGGCCGCGCTGGCGGACTTCGCCTCCCTGGTGCGCAAGACCCGGCCGGCAAAGAACGGCGGGCTCGGCCTGCCGCAGAAATTCGTTTACCCCGCCTGCGGCGCCGCGCTGACGCGCCTGGACAAGGCGCTGGGCGCGCTGCGCCGCGAGCGCCTGGCGGCCTCCTTCGGCGGCCGCGGGGACCTGGTGTTCTCCAGCCTCTCCAAGGCGCTGGCCGAACTGGACGCGCTCGAGAAAAGTTACGACGTGGGCAGCCAGGTGACCTTCTACGAGAAGTCCGCCGCCGTCCTTAAGAACGGCGAGGAGGCCTTTGCCGCCCTGTTCGCCGAGGCCCCGGCCGAGCGGCCGGCCACCGGCGCCTTCTCCGCCGAATATTTCACGGCCCCGCGCCAGCAGGTCGGCAGCCGCGCCGTCAACCTGGCCTTCCCGGCCTGGCACCTCGAGGGCCTCAGGCGCGGCGACCGGGTGGACATCATGGTCACCTACGAGATGGCCGCCGCGGGCGGCGCCAGGGACATGATCACCGCCACCATCATCCAGGCCGCCCCGGTGCTTTACGTGGGCAAGGCCAACGCCGACGGGCTGGGCCTGCTGCGCCTCATCCTCACCCCGGTGCAGGCCCAGTACGCGGCGCTCGCCGCCGTGCAGGGCAAGGACCTGCGCCTGGCCGTGCGCTCCGACGGGGATTATGAGCCCCGGGCCATAGAGGCCGCGAGCTTCAAGAAGATCATAAAGTAGGGAGGGGCGATGAAGGGGTTCTTCAAACTGGCGGAGCGGGGCACGGACCTCCGGACCGAGCTGCTGTCGGGAACGGCCACGTTCCTGACCATGGCCTATATCATCTTCGTCAATCCCGGCATCCTGTCCGCCGCGGGGGTGCCCTTCGCGGGCGCCGTAACGGCCACCGCCCTGGGCGCGGCCGTGATGAGCGTGCTGATGGGCGTCGTCGCCAACCGCCCGCTCGCCCTCGCCAGCGGCATGGGCATCAACGCCGTGCTCGCCTTCTCGGTCATCGGCTTCCAGCAGGCCAATGTGCCGTGGCAGGTGGGCATGAGCGTGATCTTCCTCGAGGGCCTGTTCATCTTCGCCCTGGTGGTCACGGGCTTCCGCGAGGCGGTGATGAACTCCATCCCGCTCAACCTCAAGCGCGCCATCGGGGTGGGCATAGGCCTGTTCATCACCGTCATCGGCCTCAACGAGGGCGGCATCATCCGGCCCGCGCCCATAACGCTGGTCTCGCTGGGCGACTTCTCCCAGCCCTATGTCTGGGTGACGCTGGTCGGTTTTTTTGTCGCCGCCTTCTTTATGGCCGCGAAGGTCAAGGGCGACATACTCTGGGGCATACTCGCCGCCACGGCGGCGGCCCTGCTGCTGGGCGTTACCGGAGTGCCGCAGGGCGCTTTCGCGGCGCCCGACTTCTCCACTTTCTTCGCGCCCTTCCAGGCGGTGGACGGCAAGGCGGCCCTGTTCCACGCCCTCACCCCGGCGCTGGGCTTCACGGTCTTCGCCATCATGCTCACCGACTTCTTCGACACCATGGGCACCGTGGTGGCCGTGGGCGAGCAGGCCGGCTTCGTGAACAAGGACGGTTCGGTCCGCGATATCAAGAGGATCCTGCTGGTGGACTCGGGCGCCGCCGCGGCGGGCGGCCTGTTCGGCGCCAGCTCCATTACCACCTACGTGGAGTCCGCCGCCGGCGTGGCCGAAGGCGGCCGCACCGGGCTTTCCGCGGTGGTCACCGGGCTGCTGTTCGGGCTCTGCGCCTTCTTCTCCCCGGTCATACAGATGGTGGGCGGCGGCTACCGCCTGGCCAACTCCAAGCAGTACTGCCTGCTCGTCAACAGCGGCTTCACGCCGCCGGCCGACGTGCTCCCGCCCGGCAGCGGGGACTATTTCGTCTATCCCATCACCGCCGGCGCGCTGATAATAGTGGGGTCGCTGCTCATGAAGACGGTGCGCGAGATAGACTGGGACCGCTTCGACGAGGCCCTGCCGGCTTTCCTGACCATGATCGGAATCCCGTTCACCTACAATATCAGCTACGGCATAGGCTTCGGCTTCATCACCTATACGGCCATCAAGCTGGCGCGGCGCAAGTTCGCCGACATACACCCGCTGATGTACGTGGTGAGCGCGGCCTTCCTGCTCTCCTTCGTGCTGGCGTCCTGATCACTCGAACTCGGTGAGATGCTTGCGGTACTTCAGCGGCACGTTCTGCCGCTGGAGTTTCGGGTTGACTCTTTCTTTTATCGCCGCGGTCTTGAAGAAGTGGCGCCACAGGGCGCGCACCTGTTCCTCGCCGCCGGCGAATTCCAGGGCCCGCTCCTGCGTTATCGGCGAGAAGACCAGTTCGCCTGCGGAATGGAAGGCCGCCCTGCCGCGGCGGGCGTCGTGGATGATCCAGGCGAAGGCCCCCAGCCGCGCCTTGAAATGCCCGGTCAGCAGCGGCAGGATATTATGCTCCGGCTCTATTTTCGAATAGAGCGTGCCGTCCGCGAGTTCCGAAAAACGCACGAAACCTTTGAACATATGGGCCTCGCCGCCCACCGAGCGCGAGAGCTCGTGCACCCGTTTCACGCGGGCGTCGGCCAGCATATCGTCCGCGGCCCGGCCCTTCTCCTTCAGCAGCCGCGCATAAGCCAGCAGGGCGTCCTCGGCGCCGGGCGCCTCGGACAGGAAAGCGTAACGGGCGTGATGCCAGCTCTCAGCCGAGCCGTGCCTTTCGAAAAGTTCCCGCGCGGCGGCCGCCCGCGCCGGGTCCCGCCCGGCGGCGGCGAATTCGCTGAATAAACCGGCCTCCTCCGCCGCCTTGTCGGCGCGGGCTATGGCGCAGGGCTCCTGCCCGTCCAGCGCCAGCGAAAGCGCCGTCAGGAAACCCTCGAAAGTGCCGTCGTAGGTCCAGGTCCTCATTGTTTCGGCTCCGCGCCGGGTTTTTCCGTCATCCCGGCGGAAGCCGGGATCCAGTCCGGTCTGGGCCCCGGCTTTCGCCGGGGCGACGCGGCTATAACTGCCCCGTCACCGTGGCCGCCAGGCCCTCCTTTACCAGCTCACCCTGCGAGAACAGGTCCAGCTGGCCGTTCCCCTCGCCGCCGGCCGCGCCGCCGGCGCCCTTATGCTCCAGCAGCTTCACCTTTATGGCCTCCTCGCTCTCCTTCTTTACCCCGCCGTATTTGCCGCCGGCGGTCACAAAATATACGGCCCGCTTCATCACCACGCCCAGCTTCTTCAGGTCGTCCAGGGCCAGCGGCCCGGCCCGGCGGGCGCGCACAATGCGCTTGGCCGAGGTGACGCCTATACCCGGCACGCGCAGGATCTCCTCGTAGGAGGCCTTGTTCACTTCCACCGGGAACTTGTCCAGGTTGCCCAGCGCCCAGGCCGTCTTGGGGTCGAAGGCCAGGTCCAGGCCCGGGCGCGCCTCGCTCAGCAGTTCGTCGGCCGTGAAGCCGTAGAAGCGCAGCAGCCAGTCGGCCTGGTACAGGCGGTGCTCGCGCAGGAGCGGCGGCTCGCTCAGCGCCGGCAGGCGGTTGTCTTTCATCACCGGCACGAAGGCGGAATAGTAGACGCGCTTCAAGGCCATCTTGCTGTAGAGGGCCTCGCTCAATTTTATTATCTCCCGGTCGGTCTCGCCGGTGGCGCCGATTATGAGCTGGGTGCTCTGGCCGGCCGGGGCATAGGCGGGGGAACTCCTTATGGAGCGGCGCTCGTCCTTATGGGCGGCTATGCGCTGGGCCAGCCGGTTCATGGGTTTCAGCACCGTCTCCTTGGTCTTGCCGGGGGCGAGCAGGCGCAGGCTCTTGTCGCTGGGCAGCTCTATGTTGACGCTCACCCGGTCCGCCCAGAGGCCGGCCTGGTCTATCAGCTCCTGGGCCGCCCCGGGTATGACCTTCATGTGTATATAGCCGTTGAAGCGGAACTCCCGCCGCAGTTTGCGCACCGCCTCCAGCATCAGCTCCATGGTGCGGTCGGGGGACACGGTGATGCCGGAACTGAGGAAAAGCCCTTCTATATAATTCCTCTTATAGAACTCGAAAGTGAGGCCGGCGATCTCGTCCGGGGTGAGGAGGGCGCGGGGGGCGTCGTTGCTGCGGCGGTTCACGCAATAGGCGCAGTCATAGACGCACTCGTTGGTCATCAGGATCTTCAGCAGGGAGACGCAGCGGCCGTCGGCCGTCCAGCTGTGGCACACGCCGCTCTGGTGGGCCGCGCCCGTGCCCCGCCCGCCGCGGTTGGAGCCGCTGGAGGCGCAGGAGGCGTCGTACTTGGCGGAATCCGCCAGTATTTCCAGTTTCTTCTGCAGGTCCATCATTAATATCTTAACAGACTACCCCGACAACGTAGTGTCGGGGAAAAAACAGCGTTATACCCCGACTGGCCTATGGCCGTGCCGCAACAAGAGCTATGCTCTTCAGGCGGCCAGCGTAGTGTCGGGTTAGAAAATCGAATTTAGGGCTGCTTGCGGGAACGGCTGCCGGCTATTTTTATATTATAGGTCGTAGCCGCGCGCCGCGCAACATGGAAAAAGCCTACCTTTACGCCCTAGCCGCCAATCTCAGCTTCGCCTTCGGCGTGCAGTTCTTCACGCATTATGCCAGGCGCGTCTCCACCCTGTGGGTGAACTGCTTCAAGGCCTGCGTGGCCGGAGCCCTGTTCGCCGCCACCGTGCTGCTGCAGGGCGGCTTCCACGCGGTGGCGCCAGGCCCGGCGGCGCTGTTCCTGGCCTCGGGCATGATGGGCCTGGGCCTGGCGGACATCTTCATCATCAAGGCCTTCGCGCTGATGGGCCCCGGCCGCACCATGATGCTGTTCGGCTTCCAGCCGCTGGTCATCGGCGTGGTCAGCTATTTCCTGTTCGGCCAGGCGGTGGAGGCCTCCAAGGTCTACGCGGTGCTGTTCTTCGTGGCCTGCCTGTTCGTGTTCTCTCTGGAATCCTTCAGGAAGCACGGCCATTGGAACCTGCGCGCCAGCGCCTATGGCCTGGCCGGCGTGGCGCTGGACGGCCTGGGCGTGCTGGTGACGCGCTACGCTTTCGACGCGAGCCCCGGCCTGAACACCGTGGAGGGCAACCTTTACCGGGCGATCGGCGCGCTGCTGCTCTTCGCCGCGCTGTCCTTTGTAAAACCCTTCCGCTTCTTCGGCAACCTTAAAGAGCTGGGCCGGCGCGGCCTGGGCTGGATAGCGCTGGGCTCGGTGGCGGGCACCTACCTGTCGCTGCTTTTCTACCTCAACGCCATCCGTTACAGCGGGGCGCTGGCCGCCATCTCCGGCATAGCCATCACCGGCACCATTTTCGCCTCGGCCTTCGAATGCCTGGCCGAGCGCAAGGCCCCGTCGCGCTACCTGCTGGCCGCCTTCGCCCTGTTCGGCTGCGGCATGGCCTTCCTGTTCTGAATTTATGAGAAAAATAGTTCTCTTCCTGATGCTCGCCACCGCGCCCGCGGCCGCCCAGTACGGCCCGGACCCGGAACTGCTGGTACCGGCCTCCATACCCTATGACCGACCAGCCCAGGCGGAGCTGACCGCCGGCCTGCGCGCCAAGATCAAGACGCTGGGCCTTAACGGCATAAAGACCTCTTCGGGCACGGTGTCCCGGGCCCTGCTGCTGCTGCCCAATGACCGCGCCCGCCCAGGTGTGATGAACTTCGAGGTGGAAGGCGGCAGCCGGGCCGGCGTCTACCAGTGCGAGGCGCTCGGCCGCGGCGTCACCTCCACCGCCCCTGTGGACGGCTGGCAATGGGGCCATATCGGCGGCACTACCGTCTACTATATCCCTGAAGATCAGACCAACGGGGCCACGGTGCCGGGCGTCTATGACCTGCGCAATATCTCGCCGGAGACCTATGAGATGGAATTGCTGGGCCGCGGGCTAACGCCCGGGGCGGCGGTGGAGATACTCGGCAAGAGTTATGATCCGTCGGCGAAGAAAAAATATTTCTCGGCGGCCTACCGCGACTGGTTCCCCGCCGGGGCCGGCGTGGTGGCCGTGGACATGATGTGGGCCGAGGGCTGGCAGGCGGGTACGCAGGGAGCGGAGACGCCTTTCTTCGAGAGGCGGCCGGAGCCGTCGAGCGAGGCCTCCAGGCGCCGCCAGGAGAAACAGCTCGCGCATAATCCGCGCTACTATTTCGGCCCGCATGGACGGGCCGGTTTCGCCGTGCATACCGACAGGTGGGAGGAACCGGCCAGGATCGCCGAGCCCGCCGCCGCGGGGCGCCTGGAGCCTCTGGATTTCCGCTGGCGAGACACCGACGGCTGCGTAAAGCTGCGCGCCGGCTGCCTCAAGCTCTTCAACGAGTTCGTGGCCGAACAGGAAAAGCTCGGCCGGCGCGTCCAGCTGGAGATCAGGACTACGGAACTTCTCGATTAACCGAAAACGGCGAAACCGCGCGGCCGCAGCTCCAGCAGAGGGCGGCCGCCTTCTTTTTTGAGCCGCGCGCCTTCCGCGAGCAGCAGGCGGCCGCGGCAATGGGCCGCTTTCACCGCGCGGGCCGACGGGCGGTCGGAATTGTTCATAAAGCAGGCCAGCTGCCGGCCGGGCAGGTGCCGCCTGAAGGCCAGCAGGTCCCCGTCGCAGTAATCGCGCAGGAATTCGAATTTTCCGTCCTTCAGCAGGGCGCTGCCGCGGCGCAGCGCGCCCAGCCGCCGGTACAGGGCCAGCAGACCCGTGTTCCAGGCGCTCCGGCGGCCCCAGGGCATGCCGTCGCGGGTGCCGGCGTTCAACTCGCCCTCCATGCCTATCTCCTCGCCGTAATAGACGTTCACCGCGCCGGGGAACAGGTAGGAGAAGACCACGGCCAGCTTCACGCGGTCCATATCCCCGCCGTAGGTGTTGAGCATGCGGTCGGTGTCGTGGCTGGACATCATGTTCATCTGCCGCAGCGCGACCGCGTGCGGGTAATGGCCCAGCAGCGTCTTTATGTCGGCCAGGAACTTCCGCTGGTCGCCCGGCTCCAGCCGCCGGCCGTCGTAAGAATGCGTGAGCTTCAGCTTCCGGCCGCCGAAATAGGAGATGCAGGCCGCGCTCAGTTGGTAATTCATCACGGCGTCGAACTGGTCGCCCTCCAGCCAGCGTTTCGCCTCGCCCCAGATCTCGCCAACTATATAGCAGCCCGGGTTCACGCGCTTGCAGACGCGGCGGAATTCCCGCCAGAAGGCGTCGTCGTCTATCTCGTGCGGCACGTCCAGCCGCCAGCCGTCTATGCCCTTCTTGAGCCAGTATTCTGCCACGTCCAGGATGAAGCGGCGCACCTCGGGGTTCCTGGTGTTGAACTTGGGCAGCGCCGGCAAATTCCACCAGCAGGCGTAATTGGGCTTCTCGCTGCCCAGGTTATAGGCCTTCAGCGGCCAGCCGCGCGGGTGGAACCAGCCGCGGTAGGGCGAGGCCGCGCCGTTCTCCAGCAGGTGGTTGAACTGGAAGAAGCCGCGGCTCGCGTGGTTAAAGACGCCGTCGAGGATCACCTTGATGCCGCGCCGGTGCGCGGCCTTTATGAAAGAATCCAGCGCCGCGTCCCCGCCCAGCACTGGGTCCACCCGGAAATAGTCGTGGGTGTGGTAGCGGTGGTTGGCCGCCGAGGCGAAGACCGGGTTGAAATACACCGCCGTCACTCCGAGCGCGGCTAGGTGGGACAGGCGCTCTTCGGCGCCTTTCAAGTTGCCGCCCTTAAAGCCGTGCGGCGTCTCTGGCGCGTCCCAGGGCTCGAACTGCCCGTCGGCCGCGGCCCGCGCGGACCTGGCGAAGCGGTCGGGGAAGACCTGGTAGATGACGGCGCCCTTTACCCAGCTGGTATTTTTCATATCCTATATTATAGAAATTCCCCGTCGGGCGGTGCCCGCGGCTTTTTTGTTATGATAGATAGGGCCGGCGCGCGGCCCTACTAAAATGGACAACACCAAAAAATCCAGGTTCATCATCGGCATAGCGGGCGGTTCCGGCTCCGGCAAGACCACCTTGGCGGCCAAGCTGGTGCACCAGTGCGACAAGATCGGCATCACCGGCCAGCTCTTCTCGCTGGACAATTACTACCAGCCGCTCGACCACCTGACCTTCGAGGAAAGGAAGACCTACAATTTCGACCATCCCGACGCCATAGACGCGGCGCTCGCCTCCAAGCAACTCGGCGAGCTCATCGCCGGCAAGTCCATACAGCAGCCGGTCTACGACTTCAAGCAGCATACCCGCGAGAAGGAGTGCAACCTCTGCAAGCCCACCCAGCTCATAGTGCTGGAGGGCCTCTACGCGCTGTACTTCCCAAAGCTCGCCAACCAGTGCGACTTCAAGATCTTCGTCTCCACCGGCATGGTCACCGCCGTGCTGCGCCGCGTGCAGCGCGACATCAGTGAGCGCGGCCGCGACATCGAGGGCGTCAAGCACCAGGTGCTCGCCACCGTGCTGCCCATGTACGAGACCTACGTGAAGCCCACCCAGAAGAACGCCCACTTCTCCATCAACTGGGAAGGCGAGGAGATCCCCGGCAAGGCCACCGAAGGCCTGGTGCGCATGCTGCGCGACCACTTCCGCTAGCCGCCGCGCCTCCCGGCGTGGTTTCCTGTCGCCTGCCCGGACAATTGTTGTAAAATAGACTCCGGTTGGGCTATGGGCAACTCGATACTGATCGTTGAAGACGACGAACGCCAGCGCAGGGAACTGGTCAGGTATTTCACCAACTCCGGATTTACCGTATATTCCGCCGGCGGCTGCGCGGAAGCCGTCGAACTGGCTTTCAGGCATCTGCCGGAGTGTTTTTTGCTGGACTACCATTTGGCCAATGAGACCCCCCTGCTCATCTGCCTTCCCGTGCGCGCTTGCGCGGAGCTCAAGGGCGCGCCCATAGTGATGCTAAGCGGCGACGAACTGCAGGAGGCCGATTCTTACGACAGGTGCCAGGCGGACGCGTTTGTCGTGAAGGGGCACGGCTATAGACCGGCCCTGGCCGCGATAAGGCGCCAGTTGCGCCGGGTGGGCGGGGTCTGCGAACCGCAGGCGCCCTCGGACCTGGTACTTGACCAGAAAGGGTTGCGCGTGATGAAGGGCGGTGGTGTGTTGGTCCGGCTTTCTCCAGAGCAGTTCCGGCTTTTCTCGCTTCTTTTCGAGAACCGCCCGCGCTGCGTTCCCGGCAGCGAAGTTGTAGTTCGCGTATTCGCCGACCCTCCTCGCAATCCTGAAGAGGCGCTCATCGCGCTGGTATACAGACTGCGCAAGGCGCTCGGCCACCCCTACGGGCGCCGCATAGCCCGCAAAAAGGGGAGCGGGTGGGTGTATCTGCAGCCCCGCCTGCGCGCGAAGACTGCCGCTTAGCCTGGTTTTGACCCTTTTCCGCGCCAGCACTTCCCTCGACGTAAAAACCTCTCCAACATGACGCGCGCGTCATTGACAACCGCACAGGTGTCCCATATACTATTGCCGGAATAACGGAACAGTCGCTCGTGGGTTGGGGAATTGTCCGCATGGGCGGTTCTGACATATGGCGGTAGTGGCGCCACATCGTAAGTCAGCACAATCAAGGAGTTATTTATGAAGAAGCTGATGCTTTTTGCCGTATCATTCCTGTTCGCCGCCGCGAGCGCGTATGCGCAGCAACCGTCCACGGGCGCTGCGGATGCCGCTGTGCCAATAGAAGAATATGTGCCCAAGGTAATCATTGAGGGCAAGTGGGGCACCGGCCCCGGCGAGTTCGGAGCGATAGCTGATCCCATGCAGTCAGAGCAATACGATGCGCCGCAATTTCCCGGTAGCCTTGCCGTAAATGCCGCCGGGGAAATATATGTATTGGATCATGTAAACGGGCGCATACAAAAGTTTTCCAAAGAGGGAAAATATCTTGCTTCGCTAGTCGTTCCCGGTTGTGCCGATGAAAACGGGAAGAGCGCTATAGAAATAGAAACCGGCGATAAGGGGGAGATATCGTTTGAGTTGCGGCGCAAACCAGCCATTATCGGTATTAATATCGTAATCGATGGGAAGGACGACCTCTATTATTACCTCAAGCGCACCAATGACGGCAAGGAAAGCGGCGAGGTGTGGCAGTTTAGGGAAGACAGACTGGTTAAGAAAACATCCGTTCCTCCTGTTCCAGGTGTTTTGGATGTCCGGGACGGGGAAATATGGATTTCTCAGTATCCATTTGCTTTTGTGAGGACGGACATCGGCGAAGACTATAGTCTGTCGGAAAAAAAGAAAATACCGAGGAAGCAGGTAAATTCCGTTCATAAACAAAAAATGGAGAAATTGCTGACCGTGAAAAAGGAAGGGCGCAGTATTGTGGGGCTACGAAAAGAGAACAAGGGAAAGTTCGTGCTGATCCCAATAGATGGGGAAGAGTTTGAGGGTGAAGCGGCTATTAAGGGCGCCAGCATCCAAGCCATAAGTCGTAAAGGGGAAAGGGCAGTGGTGAACAGGTTTGATTTGTCTGGGAAATTGTTGCGCAGAATTTCGGTGGGAACTCAGCCCGTGACCGGGATTCGCGACTCGCGCGACAATGTCTATCAATTAATTAAAAGTGAAAATGGTTTGCAAGTTAGACGGCTGGGTTTAGAGCCGCTTCGGCAATAAAATATGACCAGGGCACTTGTTGTTTTAGGCTTATTGACGGTGTTCTTTGCTCCGGCATATAGTCGGACACGCCATGAGGTCATAGATGATGCGGCGCAATATGCGGCACAACCATGGACCCCGGCACAGCGAAACCTGTTAGATCGATACACCTACACATATAGCACTTCCACTTTGGACTGGAGTGTGGAGGAAAGCACGGATGGCATCGATGACCGCGCTCAGGCCCACTACAACACCTCTTCTCGCCAGTGGGAGTACAGTGCCGGGGGGAACCGCTCTTGGTGGCCCTTCGAGGTGTGCTCTACGTGCACGTATCATGGCGAGGCGTATGCATGGGGTATTGATCACACTACTGATTCTTTTAAGGAAAACCTGAAGACCGCCTGGATAGCCGGGAAAGATGGCAACGAAATTCTCCCATCTACATATTCGGGCTTTACCGGGATAGATTGCAGCCGGTTCGCCTCAAGGATCACGAATCTCTCTCCGACTACATGGACGGAGGTGCTCAAGACCAAGTCGGTGCCGATTTCCTACAAGAAGCTGAAAAGGGGGGACTGGCTTTTTCGCCGGGATGTCCGTCACGTCCTGGTGTTTGCCGAAGATGAATACTCCGGGCAGAGCGAGATCGATATAGTGCACGCTGTGACATGGGCCTATGGTGAGTCAAAATATGTGATGAGGGTCGTTTCCGAGCGCAGCGAAGTCCACACCTCAGACCAAGAAATAGAATTGCGCGTCAAATCCCGCCTGAACAACCAGTATAAGGCCCATGATGCCTACTCCCCGTTCCCGCAGTTTGGGTGGGTGACGCCGTCTACGGGGACGGCTGCGCAAGCCCTCC
>CAYSYJ010000061.1:0-12363 GCA_964435105.1 uncultured Elusimicrobiaceae bacterium | reverse complement strand
CGTGGACCTGACGGTGAGCCTGGACGGCCCGCGGCGGGCCACCGACGCGCACCGGCGCTTCGCCGCCGGAGGCGGGTCGGTGTACGGGCGGGTGCTGGCGAACCTTCGTAAACTCCCTAAAGAACTGCTCGGGCAGATGCGGGTGATGGCCACCTTCTCGCCGGAGACGGCGCCTTACCTGGCGGAGAGCGTGGCTTTCCTGAGCCGCTTCGGCTTCGCCGCCCTGGAGGCGGATTTCGACATGTACGGGCGCTGGCCTGAAAAGGACCTGGCCCGCCTGCGCGGAGCGCTGGCCGGCCTGCGGCGCTTTTATCTCAAGCGCTTCGGCTATGGCGGCTGGACCTCCGACTGGGGCGGTGTGTTCGGCGGGGCGCTGCAGAACAAGGTGGCCAATCCCGGCCGCTACGACGCTTTCAACGAATTCGCCCTCTCCAACGAGGGGATATTCTACCCGGCCGACGTGGCCGCGCTGTTCGGCCGCCGCGAGTTCAGGACCGGCGACCTGGAGAGCGGGGTGGATTTCGTCCGGCTGGATGGCTTTTACCGCCGGGCCGCGGCCTATCTCTCCGGGCGCGGCTGGACCGAATCGGTGGTGCCGCCCGCCTGCCGCTATTTCTACGCGCTGGCCCGCGGCCTGGACCCGGCCGACTTCATGGGCAATGCCGCCAGGATGAAGAAGATCTTCGACGAGGAACTGGGCGGCCTGCTGGCCATGGAGCGGGTTTTCCGCCGGCTGGCCCGCAGCAAGGATTTCGGCGATTTCGCCCATGAGCCGCCGCGGCGCTCGCGCGCCGCCGTGGCCGCGGCAGTACTGGACGCCGCCGCCGGGCCCGGCCAGGCCCGCCGCGCCGCCGACTGGCTGCTGTATTCTCCCGGGCCGGACAAGGCCCTGAACCTGGCCGCCGCCCCGGGGCCGGCCTTCGAGCGGGCCCAGGGCCTGATGCTTTATTCCGTGCTGAAGGCGGCCTACCTCAAAAAGAAACTTCGCGTGGCGCTGGAGCCGCCCGCGGCCGGGAGGCGCGCCGCATGAGCCCCGCCGTACTAGCGCGCCGCACCGCCGCGGACGAAAGGGCCCGCCGCCTGCGGGTGGTGCCTACCTCCCTGGATATTTACCTGACCGACGCCTGCAATATGCGCTGCACCTATTGCGGCAGCCGGCGCTTCATAGACGGCGGCGGGGCGCGCACCCTGGACCTGCCGACCCTGCTCAGGGCGGTGGACCGCTACGCGGCGCTGGTGGCGCCCGGCCGCGGCGCGGACCCGGCCGGCGTGCGGGAGATCTCCTTCACCGGCGGCGAGCCGCTGCTGCGCTACGGCTTGCTGAAGGCGGCCGTGACGGCCATAAGGCGCAAATATCCCTGGCTCAAGATCACGGTGTTCACCAACGGCACCCTGCTGGACCGGGAGAAGTCGGCCTTCCTGCTGGACAGCGGCGCGCGCCTGATCGTCAGCCTCGACGGCGGAGCCGCCGTGAACGACAGGCACCGCAAGTTCGGCCGGCGCTCGGCCTTCCGCGCGGTGGCGGCCAATTTGCGCCGCCTGCCGCCGGCGTGGCGCGCGGGCATACACCTGATGGCCACCTTCACGCAGGCCACGGTGGGGCGGCTGGCGGAGACGGTGCGGCTGTTCAAAACTTTCAAGTGCCGCGACATACACCTGGGCCTCGACGTTTACGAGCGCTGGAGCCCTGCGGCGCTGGCGCGGCTGGGGCGGTCGCTGGCGGCTTTCCGCCGCTATTGCCTGGCCGGCGCGGCCGGCCGCGGCCCCGGCGGGGACTGGGATTTCAATTTCTACTTCAAGGACCGGGTCTCGGCCTGCCTGGACCAGGCGCCGTCCAATTCGCTCACGCTGGCGCCCGACGGGAATTTCTACCCCTGCGACGAACTGTGCGTGGCCGGCGCTCCGGCCGCGCGCTATGCCGTGGGCGACGCGCGGCGCGGCGTGGACCTGGACCGCCTCGAGGCGGTGTACAAGGAAGTCGCCCGCCGTATAGGCGGCTTCGACCTGGTCAACGGGGTGCTCTCGCCCATAGACCGCTATTACCGCGCCGTGCTGGACGGCGAGGAGCCGGCCGCCGCCCTGCGTGGTTCCGGCCGGGTGACGGCGGTGTTCCTGCGCGAGCTGGGCGGCCTGGTGGCCGTGGAACGGATTTTCAAGAACCTGGCGCGGGCCGAAGGCTTCGGGGACCTGGACCACCGGCCGCGCCACGCGGCAGCGCGCGCGTTGCGGGCGCTGGCCCTGCCGGCGCCCGCCGGGAGGAAAGGGTTGGCCGCGGCGCGGGCCGCGGCGGACTTCGCCCTGTACTCGCCAGGGCAGCGCAAGTCGCTGGCCCTGCAGGGCGGGCCCGCCTTCGGCGACGACGCCATGGGCCTGCTGCTCTACGCGGCCCTTAAGGCCGGGCGGCTGGGCAAGAAACTGAAGGCGGCCATAGAGACGCCGGGAGGCGCCGCGTGACCAGGCTGCCGCTTTACCCGCGCGCCGAATTCCCGCGCGAGCTGGATATCTGCCTCACCGACGGCTGCAACCTCGACTGCGGTTACTGCTATTTCGACGCCAAGCGGCGCAGCGCCCCCGCGGCCCTGACGCCCGCGCAGATAGAGCGCGCCCTGGACCTCTACCTCGGCCGCATCAGGCCGGAGCGCATACAGAAACTGAGCTTCTCCGGAGGCGAGCCGCTGACCGTTTTCCCGACGCTGCTGGCCGGGCTGGCCGCGGCGCGGCGCAAGATAGGGCCGCGCGCCAATATCGAGGTGTTCACCAACGGCACGCTGCTGGACCGCCGCAAGGCGGAACTGCTGATGGAGCACGACCCGGCGCTCATCGTGAGTTTCGACGGGCCGCGCGAGGTCTGCGACGCCGGCCGGAAATTCTACGGCGGGCGCGGCTCGGTCTACGCCGCCGTGGACCGCGCCCTGAAGGCGCTGGGGCCGGGGCTGGTCTCCAAATGTTTCGCCGGGGCCACCTTCAGCCGGGCCACCGTGGGCCGCATGAAGGAGAGCGTGGAGTTCCTGCTGGAGCGGGGCTTTAAATGCGTCATCGTGGACCTGGACGTGCTGGCCCGCTGGGACGAGCGTTCCGTGGCCGTGCTGCGCCGGCAGGCCGAGGGGCTCAAACGCCTCTACGCCGCCAATATGGAGTGCGGCTTCGGCGAAGTGCAGCAGCGCCTGCGTTTCGATTTCCTGATCTCGCGCGAGGAGCTGGCCCGCGTGGGCAAGCCCGCCGGCCTGCGCGAGCTGTCGCTGGCCCCCGACGGGCGCTTCTACCCGAGCGGGCTGGTCTCAGGCTACGGGGCGGCCAAGCGGCGCTACCTGGTGGGCGACCTGGAGCGCGGCTTCGACGACGGCCGCCTGAACGCAGTACTGGGCGAGCTGCGCCGCTATTTCGGCGCCCACGCCCGCCCCGGCTATAACGGCTGCCCCACCCATGTCTATTTCGACTGCCGGCTGGGCGGGCTGGACCCGGAGCGGGTCTTCGCCGCAGGCGAGCGGCTGTTCCGCGCGCTGGACCCGCTGATAGGCCCGGTGATAGATTTCGAGCTGCTGCAGAACGCCCTGGCCTCGGCGCCGGGGCTGGGGGATTTCGACCATGCCCCGCCCGCGGTGCCGGGGCGCGAACTGCGCGAGCTCGCGCTGGAACTGCCGGACACCGCCGGGCGCGCGGCCGGGCCCGCGCGGGCCGGCATAGACGCGCTGCTCTATTCGCCCGGGCGCCGCAAGCGCCTTACGCTGCTCGTGGCCGGCGGCCCCGGCTCCTACGAGGCGCTGAGCCGCCTGGCCGCCTACGCGCTCATGAAGGCGCGGGCCCTGAAGAAGGCCCTGCGCCTGGCCGTGCGGCCGCGTTCGGCCGCGCCCTGTCCGCGCACGCTGGAATTCATGCGGGAGCATGGCCTGGAACTGCTGGCCGGCCCCGGCGGGAGGCGAGCGTGACAGACGCCGAACTGAAGGCCCTGTTCCAGCGCTTCGACTGGGAAAATCCGCCGGAGTACCCGGCGCATTACCCGCCGCCCGCGCTGTGGCGCCCCGGTTTTTCCGGGGCCGCCGTGAAACGCGCCTGGCAGACTGCCCTGCGCCGCCGCGGCGACCTGGTGATGTATGTCCATGTGCCTTTCTGCCGCGAGATCTGCGGCTTCTGCGGCTTCAATGCCCGCCGGCTGGACCGCGCCGCGGAATTGGACCGCTGGCTGGACCTGCTCGAGAAAGAGGCGGATATGCTGGCGCCGCTTTTCTCCGGGCGGGAGTTCATGTGGCTTTGTTTCGGCGGCGGCACGCCTTCGCTGCTGTCGGAGGCGCAGTTGGAGCGGCTCTTCGGCCTGCTGCGCGCCCGCTACGGTTTCGCCAAGGGCGGGCGGGTGGCTTTCGAGGCGCACCCTGACAGCCTCGACGAAGCAAAAATAAAGAAACTGAAGGCGCTGGGCGTGGACTGGCTTTCCATAGGCGTGCAGACCTTCGACGAGGAGGTTTTGAGGCGCAATGGCCGCCGCCAGGCCGCCGGCCGGGTGCCCGCGCTGGTGCGCGCCGCCCGAAAGGCCGGCATAAAGAATGTGCAGCTGGACCTGCTGGCGGGCATGCCCTTCCAGACCGAAGAGGTTTTCCGGCGCGACGTGGCGGCCGCGGCCGCGCTGAAGCCGGAGCGTATCTACCTCTTCCCTTTCCAGCGCAAGCGCGGCGTACGGCTGGGGGCCGCCGAGGCGCCCTGGCTGTGGGACGCCTACCGCCGCGAGGTGGCGGGCCTGCAGCGCAAGGGCTACGATATCAGTTGCGGCCGCTGGCTGTACCGCAAGGGCGGCGGTGACTGGCCTTACAGTTACGACCAGGGCGAGAAGATCTCCCGCGACCATTATTCGGTGCTGGGGCTGGGCCCCGGCGCCATCTCTTACGCGCGCCTGAGTGCGCGCTACCGCAATGAGCCCGGGCTGGAGGCCTATGGCCGGGCGCTGCGCGCCGGCCGCCTGCCGGCGGCCAGCGGCGCCGCGCTCACCCTCGAAGATGAACTGCGCAATCTGGCGCTGCTGTCGCTGCTGCAGCGCGGCGAATTGCCGGACAAGGATTTTATCGAGCTGGCCGGAAAAAAGCCGGAGGGCGTTTTCCCCGCCGAGTTCTCGCGGCTGAAAGCCGCGGGGCTGCTATCGCGCTCCGGCCGCTCCTGGCTGCTCTGCGACAGGGAGGCGGGTTTCTTCGAACTGCGCAAGGCCTTCTACCCGGCGGCCGCCGTGAGGGCCGCCGCCCGCCGGCTGGGCCCCGGGCCCGCGCCCGACGCCGGCCGGGCCAAGGCGCCCGCCGCAGCGAGGGAGATCCCCGCCGCCGGGCTCGCCGCCCCCGGCCGGGCCGCCGCGCTGAAGGCCGCCGGCCTGCGCGAGGCCGAACTGCGGCTGGGCTGGCCAGCCGCCCCGGCCGAATTGGCCGGCCTGGAGAAGGCCGCCGCCGCCGGCATAAAGGCCCGCCTCAATATCCCGGTGACGCCGGCCAATGCCGGCCGGCTGGGCGAGGCGGTTGAATTCTTATCCTCAGCCGGTACTCGCCCGCGCTTCCGTTTCCTTTTCGGCGCCGCAGGGCCGGCCGCCTTCAAAAAAGGCCTGAAGGCCCTGGCCGCCATCGCCGGCGCGGATATTTCCGCCGTGGGCCTGCCGCCCTGCCTGCTGCCGCCCGGTTCTTCCGTGGTCTGCGAGCCCGCGCGCGGAGGGGCCGACGCCGGCGTGCTGCACGGCGCGGGCTCGGTAAAGCCGCGGGCCTGCTACGATTGTTCCCTGCAGCTGGACTGCGGCGGCCTGCCCGCCGGCTGCGCCGCCCTGGGGTCCCTGCTCAAGCCCCTCGGCAAGGAGGCCGCCCGCCGTGGCTAAAAAGACATACCCGGTAAGTTCTTTCGATATCTGCCTGTCGAACCGCTGTAACTTGATGTGCAGGTACTGCTATTTCGATTCTATCAACCGCGGCGAGCCGCAGTTCCTGACCTTCGAGCAGATAAAGCGGGCCGTGGATATGTACGTGGACCTGGTGTCGGTGCGCGGTATAGACAAGGTGAGCCTGGCCGGCGGGGAACCTTTCCTGGATTTCGCCCTGCTGGAGCGGGCCGTGGCCTATGTGCGCCGCGCCTGCGGCCCGAAGGTGGACATAGAGGTGTTCACCAACGGCACGCTGGCCACGCCGGAGCGCCTGCGCCGGCTGTTCCGCCATAACGCCAAGGTGGTGCTGAGCCTGGACGGCCGCAAGGCCTCCAATGACCTGCACCGCGTCTTCGCCTCCGGCAAAGGTTCGGTCTACGACAAGGTAATGGAGAATTTCTCGGGCCTGACCGCGGAGGAGCGCTCCCGCGTCTGCGCCAGCATGACCGTGACCGCCGCCACCGGCGGCGCGCTGGCCGAGAACGTGCGCTTCCTGCGCGAGTCCGGTTTCGGCGAGGTGCAGATCAACCTGAACCTGCTCGAGCGGTGGCCCGCCGCGCGGCTGGCCGCGCTCAAGCTCTCCGTGAAGAAGCTTAAAGGTTACTATTCCGACCTGTACCGGAGCACGGCGCGGTCCTTCAGCGATTTCCGTTTCGGGCTGGAGTATATCCTGCTCAAATGGGACGAGACGCTCGACGAGAGCGGCGTGTTCAAGGAGATCTCCATCGCCCCCGACGGGCGCTTCTACCCCTGCGGGCTGGTCTCCACCTATGGTCCGCAGAAGCTGCCTTTCGCCATCGGCGACCTGGAGCGCGGCTTCGATATCAAGCGCATCTCCTCGCTGCGGGCGGAATCGGTGCGGGCCATCAAGGCCGCCGACCGCGGCATCGGCATGCTGGAGTACCTGCCCAACCCGATGCTGCTCTATTTCGAGGCCATCCTGAAAGGCGAGGACCGCCGGCGGGTCTTCGCCAATGTGCGGCGGCTCTTCAAGATCTTCTACGACGAGATGTCCCCGCTGCTGCGGCTGGAGCGGATGTTCGATATCCTCTCGAGCGACCCGCGCTTCGGCGATTTCGCCCACGAGCCGCCGCTGCGCGCGGCCGCCGCGGCGCGGCGCCTGCGCGTAGCCCCGGAGCGCAAGCCCGGCGACAGGGCCTATGTCTGCCCCTGCGGCAAGGGGAGGGTAGGCTTCCCCGGCCTGTCGGCCCAGCGCGCGGCGCTGGACCTGCTGCTCTATTCTCCCGGAGGGGAAAAGACGCTGGCGCTCACGCCCGAATCCCCGGCAGAGGATTTCGAGCTGGCGGGCCTGCTGGCCGTTTACGGCGGCATGAAGGCCGCCGCCCTCGGCAAGCAGTTCGAGTCGCGCCTCGCCTACGCGCCCGGCGCGCTGGGCCGCGAGGAAGAGGAATTCCTGGCTTTTGCCGGCGTGAAGCGCGTGGCCATGGTGGACGCCGCCACCGCAGCCAAAGCTAAAGGTTTTCACGGCGCGGCGCTCTCTTTCGATCCGCGCCGCCCGGCGCCGGCGCTTAAAGCACTGAGCCGCCTGAAGGCCGCCGGAGTGGAAAGCGTAAATTTGGAGCCGAAAGGCCCGTTCACCGCTGAAACTGCCGGAATCCTGCTGGACGCCATGCTGGACGGCCGGGCGCCGATGCTGGAGAACGCCGAGCGGCTGCTGCGCCCCGGCGGGGCCGACCTGGTCACCCGGCGCGACGGCAAACCCGCGGCGCTGCCTTTCTCTTACGCCGGTCCGGCCCGCGGCGGCCGCCCCGCCAAGGCCGAAGGCGGGGCCTGGACCCTGCCGGAACCGCCGCCCGATCCCTTCGCGGCCGCCTTGCGCCCCGCGCTGCTGGCCCGGCTCAAACAGCCGGCCCGCGCCGCGGCCTTCAGGCGTATCTTCAACAGGGGGCGAGGATGAAGCGTACCGCCGCCGTGCCGCCGAGCCCGCTGGACCCGAACGTGTTCCTGACGGGCGGCTGCGCGCGCAGCTGCCTCTTCTGCTCGGCCCGGGGCGAGGACAGGGTGATGACGCCGGCCCAGGTGCGGCAGGTGCTGGCCGCCGGCTACCGCTCCCTCGTCTTTGAGGGCGGCGAGCCGCTGCTCTCCAAAGATCTGGAGAAATGGGTGCGGGCCGCCCGCCGCTCCGGCGTGGAGGATGTCACAGTGCTCACCAGCGGCCTGCAGCTCACCCCGGCGCGCCTGGCCTCGCTGCGCAGGGCCGGCGTGGACCATTTCCATTTCAATTTCCCTTCCCACGTGGAGAAGCTGCATGACCTGCTGACCGGCACATGGGGCCGGTTTGAGACCCAGCTCACGGCCATAAAGGCGGCGGCCGCCGCCGGCCCCGGCGCGGCGGCGCTGGTCTGCGTCGTAAACGCCCTTAACTACCGGCAGCTCCCCGACTATGTCGAGTTCGCCGCGCGCGAACTGCCCGGCGTGCTCTATATCGCTTTCAATTTTATAAAGGTGAAAGGTCTGGTGAAAAAGCGGCTCTGGCTGGTGCCGGAGCTGGCCGAGGTGAAGCCTTTCCTGCTCGCGGCCCTGCGCCGGGCGCGGCAGCTGGGCCTGCCCTGCCTGGTGGACGGCGTGCCGCTTTGCTTTCTGACCGGCTTCGAGGCCTATGCGCGCGACGCCGACTGCCTGGTGAGGGGGGACAGCACTTATCTTTACGAGAAGCGGACGGTGAAGGCCTGCGCCCGCTGCGGCCTGGCCCCTGTCTGCGCCGGGCCGCGGGCCGACTATGTGGCGCTGCGCGGCAACCGCGGCTTCAAGGCGGCTCCTAAAGGCGCCGCCGCGGCCGTGATACGGCAGGTCAGGCGCGGGCAGCTGTCGCTGAACAGGCCGGCCCGCCCGGCGAAGAGGGGGAAGGCGTGACGCGGCCCGACCACCTCGTGATCTACTTGAGCGGCCGCTGCAACCTGGCCTGCCCCTACTGTTATTCCTCCGGGGTGGAGGGGAAGCCTATAACTGCCGCCGCCCTGCGGCGCGCGCTAAAGAGCTTCGCCGCGGCGAAACCTCAAAGCCCGAAATTCACCTTCCTCGGCGGCGAGCCGCTGCTGCACCGCGCTCTCCTGGCCGGAGCGCTGCGCGACATAAAAAAACTTTTCCCCGGGGCGCCGGTGCATGTTTTCACCAATGGTCTGCTGCTGAAACCCGGCGAGGCCGCGCGGCTGCTCGCTTCCGGAGTGAAACTGGCGGTGAGCGTAACCGCCCCCGGCCCCGCGGCCTTGAAGCCGCTGCTGGCGCGACTGCCGCGCCCTGTCAGGGCCCGGGTCTCCGCCGGGCTGGTGGTGGGCCCCGCCGGCGCCGCCGCCCTGCCGGCGGACTTCGAGCGGCTGGAGGCGGCCGGCTTCAAATCTCTCGCCTGGTCGCCGGACATCACCGCCGACTGGGACGCCGCCGCCCTGCGCCGGCTGGAAAAAGCGGCGGCGGAACTGCTGGCCCTGTACCTGCGGCGGCTGCGCGCCGGCCGCGGCGCCTGGGAACTGGCCAATGGCTACGAGGCCGTGGCCCTGGCCGCCCGGGGAGAGAAGCCCGGGCCCTGCCGCAACCTGGCCTTGGCGCCCGACGGCTTTTTCTATCCCTGCGACAAGATGCTCTCCGGCCGGCCGGAGGAACTGCGCCGCTACCGCACGGGCCCCGACGGCGCCGGGCGCGAGAAATTTTTCAGGCTGGCCGGCCGCCGGGCCGCGCAGTCCATGTGCCCGGTGGCGCCCTGGGCCGCGGCCCGTTTCAGGCGCGAGCCCGCGCCGGAGCCGCGCGGGCAGGCCCGGGCCCGGGCCATAGCCGCGAGTTGGCTGGCCGCCGCGGCGAGAGCCGGCCTCGGGAGCCCGCTGTTCAGGCGGCTGCACGGAGTATTATGACCGAAGACGAAAAAGCCAAGTGCTACGAGCTGATCCTCAACTATAACTGCAATGCGCGCTGCCTGTTCTGCTCGCAGGGCGATTTCGACAAGGCGCTCAACGCGCCTTTCGACGCCATCGCCAAGAATATTTACTCGGCTTGGAAGAAGGGCTACCGCCGGCTGGGCCTGACCGGCGGCGAGCCGCTGCTGCGCCCGGATATCCTCAAGGTGATGTCTCTGGCGAAATCGGTGGGGTTCCGCTTCATCCGCGTGCAGACAAACGGCATCAAACTCTCCGACCCGGCTTTCTGCAGGTCGCTCGCCCGGGCGGGGCTGACTTTCTGCAAATTCTCCTTCACCACCGATAAGCCCGCCGAGCATGACCGGCTGGTGGGCGTGCCGGGCGCGCATAAGCGCGCTCTGGCAGGGCTGGAACACCTGCGTCGCCTCAAGGTCCGGCTGGGCAACAATATCCTGGTGAACAGGAAGAACTTCCGCCGCCTGCCGGAGATCATCAGGTTCTACCTGGAGCGCGGCATCACCAATTTCGTGGTCATCTACCCGGTCTATGTCGGGGCCATGGCGGAGAACTGTAAAAAGATAGGCGTGCGGCTCTCCGACTGCGAGCCTTATTTCGAAGAGGCCGTGAAGACCATGGAGGCCGCCGGCCTGCCGGGGGAGATCCTGTTCCTGAACGTGCCGCCCTGCTTCCTCAAGGGCCGCGAGTCGCTGGCCATAGGCCTGGACAAGTTCAATACGCTGGTGACGGACCCGCTGGGCGGCCGCATCGACCTCGACGAGAACGCCGAGGCCGCCAAGGTGAAGGGCCCGCCCTGCCGCCGCTGCGCGCTCAAGGCGCGCTGCCGCGGCGCGGACGTCCACTACATAAAGCGCTTCGGCTGGAAAGGCTTCTTCCCCGTGAAGAAGGCCGGGGAGAGGCCCGCGGCGCCCGCCGCCGGGCGCCTCTACCTCTCCGACAACGAGAAATGCCTGGTGGAGATACTGCGCCGCAAGCCGGGCGCTTCCACGCGCGAAGTGCTGGCCCTGTCGAAGGATATAGTGCTCTGCCGCGACTGCTCCGACGGAAATACCGTGCTGGCCTCGGCCGAGAGCCTGGGCCGCAAAGGCCTGGTGAAGAGCGCCTTCGCGCGCGGCGTCTACCGCTGGACCCTGGCCAGGCCCTACGCGGAGGTCAAAAAATGGCTCTGATACACCTGTTCAGGAAATGCAACCAGCGCTGCGTTTTCTGTTCCTACCCGGAGGAGGGCGGGCGCGACGAGCACGCCGCCCTGAAGGACTGGGTGAAGGCCGTGGCGGCGATGCCGCCGGGCCTGGTGCAGGTCTCCGGCGGCGAGCCGCTGCTGGCCCCCGCAGACGAGCTCTGCGCCCTGCTGGGCGCGGTAAAGAAGCTGGGCCGGCGGGCCGAGCTGCAGACCAACGCCATCGCCGCCGCCGGCATGCGGCTGGAAAAACTGGAGAAGATCGTCAAAGCCTTGAACGCCGCCGACGGCTACTTCAACGTGAATTTTCCGGCCGCCACGGCCGGCCTCGACCGGAAGATCACGCGCACTCCGGGCGCCTTTAAAAAACGCCTCGCCGGCGTGACCCGGCTTATCAAGGCCGGCGCCAGGGTGCGGCTCACCCATGTCATCAGCGCGCTCAATTACGAGGCCCTGCCGGATTTCGCCGCTTTCGCCGTGAAGCATTTGCGGCAGGCCGCCTGGATACAGTTCAGCTATATCAAGGGCATAGGCAGGGCCGGGGGCAGCGTTTTCCTGCCGCGCTACGCCGCGGTGAAGCCTTACCTGGAGCGGGCGCTGTTCGCCTGCGAGAAGAACGGCCTGCACTGCGAGGTGGACCATATCCCGCCCTGTTTCCTCGGCGGCTTCTGGCGGTTGAACGTGGACCTGGAGAAGATGCGCGCCGGAAGCCCCGGGCCGCATCTCGACGAGAAGGCGCATGTGCCGGCCTGCCGCGGCTGCCGGTACCTGGAGCTTTGCCCGGGGCCGAGAAAGGATTATATAGCCGTACACGGAGACCTATGAACCGCAAGATAGAAGAACTGAGGAAGGAATTCCCGACGCTGAAGGAGAGCTTCGGCGGCCGGCGGCTGGTCTACCTCGACAGCGCCTGCACGGTGCTGAAGCTGCGCTCCGCGGCCGACGCGCAGCGCGACCACATGCTGCACCTGGGCGGCTGCGGCGGCAAGCGATCGCTGCACTCGCTGGCCTCGGCCATGGAGGAGGATTTTTACGCCGCGCGCTCGCGGGTGGCGGCCTTCATGGGCGCCGAGGCGCCGGAGGAGATAGTCTTCACGGCCGGCGTCACCGACGCCGCCAACCTGCTGGCCGGCGCCTTCCCGTTCACGCCGGAGCGCAACGAGGTGGTGCTGTCGCCGCTGGAGCATAACGCGGTCTTCCTGCCTTTCGAGCGGCTGGCCGCGGCGGGCCGGATAAAGCTCAAGGTGGCCCCGCTGAAAGGTTTCGGCGTGGACATGGCGGCCCTTGAAAAGCTCGTGGGCAGGCGTACCGCGCTGGTCTGCGTCACGCACGCGCCCAACGTTTTCGGCGGCGTGACCGACGCGGCCGCGGCGGCGCGCATCGCGCACGCGGCGGGCGCCTATTATTTCTGCGACGACGCG
>CAYSYJ010000060.1:0-12437 GCA_964435105.1 uncultured Elusimicrobiaceae bacterium | reverse complement strand
CCTGCGCGCAGATATAGTCGGAGA
Source organism: uncultured Elusimicrobiaceae bacterium (assembly GCA_964435105.1). GTDB lineage: Bacteria > Elusimicrobiota > Elusimicrobia > Elusimicrobiales > UBA9959 > UBA9959. Next base: position 12,413 of record CAYSYJ010000060.1, on the reverse strand, counting down.
ACTCGTTCTCCCCCCCGGGGCCCGCGGCTATGCGCCGCTTGATATTGCCGTAATTCACCAGCGCCCAGCCCGAGCGCGGCGTAAGGTCCTTGAGCTGGGAGCCGGAGGCCTTCACCAGCATGCGCTCGGCGCCTATCTTAATGGAGACATTGCCGCCGCCGCCCTGGGTCAGGTCCGGCCGGCGGCCGGCCGCGCGGGCGGCGCGCGCCAGCAGTTCGGGAGCCTTATCCAGGGAGGGGTCGAAAGTCATGCGGCGTAAGCGAGGCTCAGCCTCCGGTCCCCGAGGCTGAGCCTCCTCCTTTTTTAGCCCTCGGGTGCGCCTTCTCGTAAACCTCGCGCAGGCGCTCAAGCGAGACATGCGTGTAAAGCTCGGTGGTCTGCAGGTTCTTGTGACCCAGCATCTCCTGCACCGACTTCAGGTCGCAGCCCCGGTCCAGCAGGTGCGTGGCGAAGGAGTGGCGCACCGCGTGCGGGTTCAGGGGCCTGGCGAAACGGGCCCGCTTGGCCATCTTTTTGAAGACCAGCGCTATGCCGGCGCCGGTCAGGCGGCCGTTCTTGTGGTTGAGGAAAAGGGGCAGGCCGTGGGCGAGCGGCTTGGGGCGGGTACCCAGGTAGGCCCGCAGCGCCTCCAGGGCCTTCTGCCCCACCGGCACCAGGCGCTCCCGCGAGCCCTTGCCCATCACCCGCACGAAGCCCGAGTACATGTCCAGGTCGCCCACGTTCAGGCCGGCCGCCTCGGAGCGGCGCAGGCCGCTGGAATAGACCAGTTCGAACAGGGCGAAATCCCGCAGCGCGAAATAGTAACCCTTCTCCCTGGCCTCGACCTCCTCGGGGCGGTTATAGTCCTGCAGCTTGCCCACCTCGTCCTCGGTCAGGAAGCGCGGCAGGCGCTTCTCCTTCTTGGGGATGGTGATAAGGTCGAAAGGGTCCGTCTCCAGCTGCCCCGTCTCCATGAGCCAGGTCACGAAGGACCGCACCGCGGAGATCTTGCGCAGCAGCGTATTGCGGGAAACCTTGCGCCCGCCGACCGAGGCGATGTAGCCGCGCATCAGCGGCCGGTCCAGCGCGGCCGGGCCCGCCGCCCTGGCCTGGGCCGCGTAGGCCAGGAACTCCCGCAGGTCGGACTGGTAGGCCCGCAGGGTATGGCGGGAAAAATTGCGCTGCGCCTTGAGATGCAGCAGGAAGCGCTCTACCGGCAGGTTCATCGGTATAATTCTAGCAAGTTGCCGCGCCCTTTGGGCCGGGGCCCCGCTGGGACTTTAGGCCCTTTCCCCCGGCCGCCCATGCTGTATAATATCGGTAATGACGCGCAGCCTTTTCCTTTCAGCCGCGGTCCTCTCCCTGGCCCTCGCGCCCCTGCGCGCCGCGGGCGCCGGCCTTTCCCCCGTGGAACAGCTGGGGCTGCTGCCGCAGGCGCCGGCCGCCCCTACACCCTACAGGCTCTCCCCGCAGGCCGCGGCCGACTGGCGCGCCGCGGACGCCAAGTACTCCAGCAAGGTCTTCAAGCCGCCGCAGGCGCGCCGCCTGGACGGCCCCGGCAGCACGCTCGTGATGCTGCAGGGCTTCCACTGGTACGCCGACGATTACTGGTACCACCCGCCGCGCGGCTGGTGGGGCGAACTCTCTTCCAAGGCCGGCGAGGTGGCCGCGGCCGGGTTCGACGTGGTCTGGTTCCCCCCGGTCTCGGTGGGCAGCTATTATCCCAAGGAATGGTACAACCTGGATTCCCAGTGGGGCAAAAAAAGCGACCTGCTGGACGCCATAAAGGCCATGCACCGCTCGGGGGTAAAAGTCCTGGCCGACGTGGTGCTCAACCACCGCAACGGCAGCACCAACTGGCTGGATTTCAAGAGCCCCGACTGGCCCTCAAACGTCATAGTCAACGACGACGAGGTCTGGGCCCAGCCCCCCTACGCGGCCCTGCCGCGCTCCATCCACGGAGACGAGGGCCAGGGAGATTTCGGCTGCCGCGACCTGGACCACCGCAACCCGGCCGTGCGCGAGGATACCCGCGTCTTCATGCGCTGGCTGCGCCACACGATAGGCTTCGACGGCTGGCGCTACGACATGGTCAAGGGTTATGCCCCCGGGCACGTGGCCGAATACAACAAAGCTTCCAGCCCCCTCTTTACCGTCGGGGAATATTACGATACCGACCGCCAGCAGATAGTCAACTGGATAGACGGCACCGGCTCGGGAGACAAGGCCGACGCCTCCACCGCCTTCGATTTCACCCAGCGCTACGCCCTGGTGGGCGCGGTGGAGACCGAGCGCTACGAGCTGCTCAACGACAACGGCCGCCCCTCCGGCGTGCTCGGCTGGTGGCCCGCCAAAGCCGTGACCTACGTGGAAAGCCACGACACCTCGCCGCGCGACCCGAATTTCATCAGGAACGCCTCCCAGGAATACAGGACGCAGCGCCTCATGGGCTACGCCTATATCCTGACCCATCCCGGCATCCCCTGCGTCTTCTGGCCGCATTTCTTCGACTGGGGCCCCGCCTTCCGCGAGGCGGTCACCCGCCTGGTAGCGGTGAGAAGGGAGGCGGGCGTGACCTCGACCAGCCCGATGCAGGTGCTGACCGCCACCAACGGCCTTTACGCCGCCACCATAGCCGGCGAGCGCCGGCAGCTGGTGCTGAAGCTGGGCCGCAACTGGGGCTGGACCCCCGGCGACGGCTGGAAGCTGGAAGCCAGCGGCGAGCGCTACGCCGTCTGGAGCCGCCCGGCCAACTAAGTCTTTAAGGCAAAAGAAAAGAGCCCGGGACCGCCCGGGCTCTTTTTTTGCCGCGCCGCCTTCAGGCCGGCTTGTTCCTGGAGGCGATCAGCCGCTCCACCTCTTCGGGCGTGGGCTGCTCGATGTTGCGGCACTTCGGGAAGCCGGAGCAGGCCAGGAAGTAACCGCGCGCGCTCTTGCGCAGCAGCATCGCGTTCTTATTGCACTTCGTGCAGGTCTTTTCGGTCTTGATCGGCGCGAAGTACTCCTGCTTGTTGCCTTCCTTGTCGAGCGGTATCTTGCCCTTGCACTTGGGGAAGCGCGAGCACGAGAGGTACTTGCCGAAGCGGCTCTCGCGCTGCACCATCGGGGAGAGGCACAGCGGGCACTTCTCGTTGGTCTTTATCACGTTCGGGCGCGAGCGCGTCATGTCCTTCTCGGCGGTCGCGAGCTCCTCGGAGAACGGGCCGTAGAAGTCCTTCATGAACTTCACCCAGTCCACGTTCCCGTCGGCTATGTCGTCGAGCTTGTCCTCGATGGACGCCGTGTAGGAGATCTCCATGATCTCCTTGAAGAAGTCCTTGAGCTTCTCGGTCACCAGCGCGCCCAGTTCGGTGATCAGCAGCTTGCGGTCCTTCTCGCGGTTGATGTAGCCGCGATCTATGACGTTCTTGATGATGACCGCGTAGGTGGAAGGGCGGCCGATGCCGTGCTTCTCCAGGGTCTTGATGATGCTGGCCTCGTTGTAGTTCGGCGGCGGGGAGGTCTTGTGGGCCTTCGTGGAGACGTCCTTGAGCATCACGACGTCGCCTTCCTTCAGCGGCGGCAGGATGCCGGACTCGTCGTCCTCGTCGCCGGCGACCTCCTCCTCCTTCTCCTCCATGTAGATCTTCAGGTAGCCCTCGAACTTGACCGTGCGGCCGCTGGTGCGCAGCACGGCGCGGCCTTTTTCGTCCGAGAATTCCACCGAGAGCGAGTCGAAGATGGCCTCTTCCATCTGGCTGGCCATGAAGCGGCGCCAGATCAGGTCGTAGAGCTTGGCCTGGTCGGGGTTCAGGAACTTGGCTATCTCCTCCGGCCGCTTGTAGGCGGACGTCGGGTGGATGGCCTCGTGGGCTTCCTGCGCGCCCTTCACCTTCTTCAGGTAAGTCGGGGGCTTGGCCGGGCAGAACTCCTTGCCGTAGGTCTTGACGATGAACTCCGCGGCCTCTTTCTGCATGTCGGCGGACACGTTGAAAGAGTCCGTGCGCATATAGGTGATGAGGCCGGAGCGCTCGCCGTCCAGGTCCACGCCTTCGTAAAGGCTCTGGGCCACCTTCATGGTGCGGTCGGAAGAGAAGCCGAGCTTGTTGTAGGCGTCCTGCTGCAGCGTGCTGGTGATGAAGGGCGGCTTGGGCTTCTGGCGGACGGCCTTGGCCTCCACCTTGCTGACGGTCAGCTTGGAATTGCGGAGGTAGGTGCCGGCCTCCACGGTGTCCTCGAGCTTCTTGAAGACGGAGGTCTTGTAGCGGTAATCCTCGGCGAAGAGCTTCAGCAGGATGGTCTGCTCCACGGCCGCGCCTTCCCAGCGCACCAGCTTGGAGTCGAAATCCTTGTAGGCGGTCTTCTCCCCCTCGGCCGGCGCCTTGGCGAGCTTCGCGTAGAGCGTGTAATAATCCTCTTCCTTGAAGGCCGCGATCTCCTTGGCCCGCTCGGCTATCAGGCGCACGGTGACGCTCTGCACGCGCCCGGCGCTGAGGCCGCTCTTGATCTTGTTCCACAGCAGGGGCGACAGCTTGTAGCCCACTATGCGGTCGATGATGCGCCGGCTCTGCTGGGCGTTGACCAGCGCCATGTCCAGGTCGCGGGGGCTCTTGAGCGATTCGGCGATGGCCGTCTTGGTGATCTCGTGGAAGCTGATGCGCTTGAACGGCACCTCGGCCTTGATGGCCTCGCGCAAATGCCAGCTGATGGCCTCGCCCTCGCGGTCGGGGTCGGTGGCCAGGTAGATCACGTCCACGTTCTTGGCGATAGCGTTGAGCTCGGCTATGATCTTCTTGGCGCGCTCCACCAGCACGTACTTGGGGGTGAACTCCGCCGCCACGTCCACGCCCAGTTCGTCCTTGGGCAGGTCCCGGACATGTCCGAAAGAGCTGCGCACGACATAATCCGCATCCAGGAAACGGCTGATAGTCTTCTCCTTGGTGGGAGACTCGACTATCACCAGGTGCCTTTTGCCTTTGGTCTTAACGGGTTTCGGGGTTTTTTCAGCCATAACAGAGATATTAATAATAATATATTTTATCCTTATAAGGCAAAAGACCCCCTAAAAAGCCCGGCAATACCTGCCGCCCCGCGACATGAGGGCCCCCGCGGCCTCCAGCTCGAAAAGGGCGGCGGCCGCCCTCTGCACCGGCCAGCCCAGCCTGAGCGTGACCTCGTCGGCGTTAAGGCCGCCCTCGTCGGCGGCTATCTCCCGGAAAGCCAGCAGGGCGTCACCGGAGAGGTCGCGCAGGCGGGCCGCCGCAGGGCTTGCGGCCGGGCGCCTGGCCGGCTTCAATCCGAAAAGGCTGCCCGCCGGGAAGCAGGCCGTGATATCGTCTCCGTTCTCGGCCAGGTAGGCGCCGTTCTTTATCAGGTAGTTGGGCCCGAGGCTGCGCGGGGCGTCCGCCGGCCCGGGCACGCCCAGCACCTCCCGACCCTGCTCGGCGGCGAACCGGGCTGTGATCATGGCCCCGGATTCGAACCCGCCCTCCACCACCACCGTGGCCAGGGAGAGGCCGGAGATAATACGGTTGCGGCGCGGGAAGTTGCTGGGGAAAGAGGTAGTCCCCATGGGGAACTCGGAGAGCAGCGCCCCTCCGCGCTCCACTATGCGCCCGGCCAGGGCGGCGTTCTCGCTGGGGAAAATGGTGGAGAGGCCCGTGCCCATCGCCGCCCAAGTGATTCCGCCCGCTTTGAGCGCCGCCTCGTGGGCCGCCGTGTCTATGCCGCGGGCCAGGCCGCTGGCCACGGCCACGCCGGCGGCGGCGAGTTCCGAGGCCAGCCGGCCGGCCATGCGCAGGCCGTAAGGCGTGGCGCGGCGCGTGCCCACTATGCCCGCCGCGGGCATGGCCCGCAGTTCGCCTTTTACGTAAAGGACTATGGGCGGGTCGAAGATCTGCTTAAGCAGGGCGGGGTACTCTTCGTCGAGGGCGGTCAGGACCCTGGCGCCGGCCTTTTCGGCCAGGCGCAGTTCCTTCTCCGGGTCGGCCGCCGCCGCCTGCGCCTTGAGGCGCTCGGCGGCGTCCAGGGTCACGCCGGCCCCGGCGGCCAGTTCCCAGGCGGGGCGCTTCAGGACCTCCGCCGCCCCGCCGTAAAGGGCTATCAGGCGCAGCAGCCAGTCGCACCTGTTGCAGGCGAAAAAGTTGAGCCGCACCCTCGCCAGCCTTTCGGCGGCGCTACCCCCCGGCATATAACCCTCCCCCGAGGGCTACTTCTTCTTTACGACGTAGCCCTTAACGATACCCGTGATCGCCTCTATCACCCTGGCCTTGGCCTTGCGGCCGTCGGCCTCCAGGACTTCCAGCGTACCCACGCGCTGTATCTCCCGGCCGATCCGCTTGCCGTTCTTATCGAAAGCGTCGGAACCTATCATGTAAACGGTGAGCATGTCCCCCCGCCTGGTCCCGGCCTTCTCCATGGAGAGGCGCATGACCGCGCCGTCCAGGGAAAGGCTCTCCTCCAGGCTGTCGTCGTCCGCGGGATCCCTGGCGGCGATGACGCCGTCCTCCTCCCAGCCGTCCGGGACCACGCGCACGCCGGTCCCCCACTCTTTCTGGTGGTCGGGCATCTCCTCGGAGAGGTCGGCCTTTTCATAGGCGGCCAGGGCCTCCTTCAGCTCCGCGGCGGCGGGCTTGCCCGGCGGCGGAAGCGGGGCGAGCTGCTCCTCCGGCTGGGCGACCTCGGAGGCCTGGAGCTCGGGCTCCTTCACGGTGTCGTCGCCCGCCGGCACCACGGCGGCGGCCGGTTTGACCTCCGGCTTGACCTCTTCCGTCAGGTCGGGGATGACCAGCTCGTTCCTGGGATAGATCAGGTCCGGGTTATTGACCCTGTCGAGGTTGGCGTTATAGATCTTGCCCCACTTGTAGGGATCCTTATAGTACTTGCCGGAGAGGTCCCAGAGCGTGTCCCCCCCGGTCACGGTATGTTTCTTCTGCACCGAGAACCCCGCGGCGGCGGCCGCAGGCTTAACCTCGGGCTTCGCCTCCACAGGTTTGGCCTCGGGCTTGGCGGCGACCGCGGGCTTTACCGCGGGCTTAGTTTCCACAGGTTTGGCGGCGGCGGGAGCCGGCTTGACCGCGGGTTTCGCTTCCGCGGGCTTGGCCTCGAGCTTGGCGGCGGCGGCCGCGGGCTTTACCGCGGGCTTCGCCTCCACAGGTTTGGCCTCGGGCTTGGCGGCGGCGGGAGCCGGCTTGACCGCGGGCTTCGCCTCCGCGGGTTTGGTAGCGGCGGCAGGCTTCGCTTCGGCCGGCTTTGTCTCCGCCGGCTTGGGAGCAGGCGCAACAGTTTTAGAGACTGCGGGAGCCTTAGAGCTCTTTTTGGCCGCCGGCTTGGCTTTCTTAACGGCCGGCTTGGCCTTTACGGGTTTCGGTTCGGCCGGCGGGGCTTCATTGGCCGTCGTTTCGGAAGGGAGTATAACCTGCGGCATCTCATCCTGCCCGGCAGGCTGCGAAGCCGCCCCGGCCGGCACATCCTCGAGAAGTTTCACCTGTTGCGCCGCCGACGGCCAGGCCGCCAGCAGAAAGGCCGCAATTAACGCTAACTTTTTCATTTTCCCTCCGTTAGTCATACGGCGGCCGGTATAACCGCCGCCTTGTCCAGCATCCTGTATTGTACGGCTTCAACCACGTGCCGCTTCTCTATCTCAGCCGCGCCTTCCAGGTCCGCTATGGTGCGCGAGATGCGCAGTATCTTATCGAGCGACCTGGCCGAAAAACCGAGTTTGTTCATGGCCGTCTCCAGCACCCCGGAAGCGGACTGCGGCAGCCGGCAGTGGCGCCTCAGTTCCGCCCCGGACATGAAAGCGTTGGCCCCCGCGCCGCCGAAGCGCCCCCGCTGTACGCTTATGGCCTTTTCCACCCTGGCCCGCACCGCCTGGGAGGACTCCCCTTCCGGCAGGCCCTGCCAGTCCTCGTACCTTACAGCCGAAAGCTGCACGTGCAGGTCTATCCTGTCCAGTATAGGCCCCGACACCCTTGCCCTGTACCGCTGCACCTGCCGCGGCGTGCAGGCGCAGTCCCGGGTAGGGTGTCCCAGGTAGCCGCAGGGGCAGGGGTTCATGGCGGCCAGCAGCAGGAAGCGGGCGGGATAACAGACGCTCTCCTTGACCCGCGATACGGTGACCCGGCGCGATTCCAGCGGCTCGCGCAGGGCCTCTATGGCGTGCCGGGAGAATTCCGGCAGCTCGTCGAGGAAAAGCACGCCGTTATGCGCAAGGGAGACCTCGCCCGGGCGCGGGCTGGCCCCCCCGCCGATCAGGGCGGCGTCCGAGATGGTGTGATGCGGCTCGCGGAAAGGGCGCTCCCCCACCAGGCGCCCGGCCTTTACCAGCCCGCCGGCGGAATAGAGCTTTGTGGTCTCCAGCGACTCGTCGAAAGTGAGGGGCGGCAGCAGGCTGCCGAAGCGCCGCGCCAGCATGCTCTTGCCGGCGCCGGGAGGGCCGACCATGATCAGGTTGTGGAAGCCGGCGGCGGCTATCTCGAGCGCCCTTTTGGCGAAAGCCTGGCCCTTGACCTCAGAGAGGTCGGGCAGGTCCGGCTTCCCGCCGGGCAGGTCCGCCCGGCCCGAGCAGGCGGGCAACTCCGCCTTGCCGGCGAGCCAGTCGGCGGCTTCCCGCAGGCTGCCGGCGGCGAGGCAAGGCACGCCGGAAACCGCGGCCTCGGCGGCGTTGCCGGCGGGGACCACGGCCCGCAGGCCGAGGCCCTTGAGCGCCAGCAGCATTGGCAGCACCCCGGCCACCGGGCGCAGGGAACCGTCCAGGGCCAGTTCGCCTATAAAGAAGGTATCGGCCAGGCCGGCAGGTGGCTTCTTGCCGAAAGCGCCGGAGGCGGCCAGCACGCCCAGGGCTATGGGCAGGTCGAAATGGGTGCCGGCTTTCCTTATCTCAGCCGGGGCGAGATTGACCGTGATGCGCTTGGAAGGGAAATCATAGCCGGAATTGCGCACCGCGGCCACCACCCTGTCCTTGGCCTCCTTCACGGCGGCGTCGGGCAGGCCTACCACGGCGTAGGCGGGCAGGCCGGGCGCGATATACACCTCGGCCTGCACCTCGCGGCCGTCTATCCCCCTCAGGCAGAGCGTGCGCAGTCTGGAAAGCATACTCCCAGTATAGCAGCGCGACCCGACAGCGTACTGTCGGGTTGCGCGCGGGGCTATACAGGAAGCGGGCAAAAGATACCGCCTATCTCGCCAGGCGGCAGATGTCGCCTGACTTGGCCGACCCGCCGGCGCTTTTCACGAACCGCGCCTTGGCGCAGTCGCCGGAATCGCCGCAGGGGCCTTCCACCTCGGCCAGGCCGAGGTAGTCCTCCACGCGGCCGATGACCAGGTTGCTGCGGGGATCGCGGATCTCCGCGCCCTGGCGGTAGCAGTCGAGCTTCATGCCCTCCTCCACTCCGGAGTCGGGGCCGGCGTTGAGGTAGAGCTGCTCGCCGGAGGCGGCGGCTATCATGCAGGACCAGGGTTTCTTATTGAGCTGGCTGGCGATATTGGTGACGAACTGCACCAGCGCGGCGCGCAGGGCCTCGCCCTCCAGCGTCTCGTCGTAGCCGCCCTTGGTGCCCATGCCGAGGAAGGAGCCCTTGCTGTTCTTGGCCATGCCCTTGCCGGAGTCGGCGAGTATCACCTGGCCGCTCTGCACGTCGATGAGCCGGATATCCACCGTCACGTCGGCTACCTGGCGCTTGGACTGGGCCAGCAGGTAATCGGAGCCCTCTTTCTTGACGCCGAACTGGGAGACCGCGCCCACCACTATGGCCTCGAGGCCCATGACCTGGCCGATCTTGACGGCGGTCTGCGGGTCGGCCATGCCCTGGCTCTGGAACTTCTGCTCCTCCATCACCTTGTTGAGCCGATCGCGCTCCACGACGATGAATTTGCCGGATTTGACCAGTTCCGTCACCAGGATATCCGAGGCGGCGCCGCCCAGGCGGCCCTGCCCGTAGGCGGACTTGTTCTCGAACTCCACCACGCCGATTCGGCGCTTGGGCCCGGTGTATTTGGATTCGACCTTCTCGGTCTTGTCCACGCTGACGGCCTGCTGCTGCTTCACCGTCTTGGACGGCGCGCAGCCGGCGGCGAGCAGCGCCGCGGCGGCGATGAATTTGAATTTACCCATTTTCTCCTCCCTAAGCGTTTAACTTACGATTCGGATCTCAGCGGCGCGGCAGGCCGTCGATGGCCTTCCAGGCCGCGGCCTCCGCCTCTTTCTTCAGCGGCGACTTCAGGATATTCTGCACAAGTTTTACGGCCATCTGCTCCACGAAAGCGGCCTTGGCCTCGTCGCCGTTCATGAAAACCTTCACGTCCTTGCCCGAGCCGGTCCCTTCGTAAAGCGTCTCCCCGGTGGAGGCGGAGACCAGCCTGACCTTGAGCCCGACAGACTTCCTTATCACGAAACCGAGGTTCTGGAAAGTAAAATCCTCCACGTCGCCGTAAAGCAGCAGGTCGGTGCCGGCGGCCTTGGCGATCTCCTCCGGCTTTACGCCCGGCAGCTGCCCCCCCTCGGAGACCCCGAGCGCGGAGAGCTTGCCGTCGACTTCCTCGGCCTGCAGGGGCAGGTAGCCGCGCCTGGAGAGGTTCTCGGCGGCCAGCTTGCGCATTATGTCCGAAGCCGAGATGTCGGTGCTCTGGTTATCGAAGGGCAGTACGGCCACCCTCGCCTCCGCCAGGCCCCGCAAGTTCGGGGAAACGGTATAGACGGGCCTTCCCGCGCAGGCGCAGGCCGCCGCTAGGCAAGCGGCTGGCAGCGCAAGGCGGAACGCGTCGGCCATGGATCAGCGCGGCAGGGAGAAAGCCGCCTCGCGGGCGCCCGTCCCCTCGGGGACGAGCCCGAAGGAGTCCCCGCGCAGCACGGCGCTGGCCAGCTCCTGCATATCCGTCCCGCGCGGCGCCGCCAGGAAGACGGCCGAGCCCTGGTCCAGGGTCTCCAGGCGCACCCCGCGGGCGTCCAGCTTTAGCAGCTGGGCCTTGAGCTTTTCGGCTGTCTCGAGGTCTTCCACGCCGTAGAACTTGAGCCGCACCTCGGCGTCCTGCTTAAGCAGCCGGGAGGAACGGGACGCGGCTTCCTGGCCCAGCAGCTCCCCGGCGGAGGCCAGCGCCTTGGCGAAGGACGCGGCCTGGGTGGGGTCTATGCCGCTGGCCTGGTTGGAAAGTTCCAGCAGCAGCTTGCCGGAAGGGGCCTCGTAAACCTTAACGGCGGCGTCGGCCTTGGACGGGAAGAACCCGGTGTTAAGGCCCGCCCCCGCCGGGGCGGCCGCGGCCGTGGCGGACAGCAGCAGGTCCGCGCCGGAAGCCGCGGCGGCCTCCAGCAGTTTCTCTTCGGGGCCGGCCAGCAGGGCGGGGTCGGAGGCGAAAGGGAAATCCTCGATCACGGCCGGGGATCTCCGGCCGAAGGCCTCCCGGAAAGCGGCGGCGAAGGCCGGAGCCGGCTGCCCGCGCAGGGCGAAAGCGGCCCTGGGGCCGGAAGCCCCCGGCCCGGCCAGTTTGAGGGAGCGCAGCTCGGAGGCGATCCTGGCGTGATAGAGCCAGACCTTGAGGCGGACGCGGTAAAAAGAGGCGTCCTGGCCCTCGGAAAGGACCTTATGCCTGGCGACGAAAAGGTGCGGGTTGCGCAGGAGGGCCGCTTCCACGGCGGGGGCCTTTTCGGCGCGCACTTCCTCGTCGAGGTAGAGCGCGGCGGCGCGCAGCACGGCGGCGCGCTCCGCGTCCTGCACGGCCCCGGCCCGCGAGGCGGCCAGGTCCTTGACGTCGAAAGGCGCCGTGCCGTCCGCTTCCAGCGCGGCGGGCGGCGCCTTTAGCGCGCCAGGCGCCGGCGCGTGGGCGCAGGCGGCGAGCAGCGGCAGGCAGGCGGTCAGTAATATCTTAAGTCGCGGCTTCATAATCTCCCCCTGGCCAGGGCTCAGCCCTGGTGGCTCTTGGCTACGGGCAGCGCGAAACAGAACCTGGCCCCGTGGCCGGGCTTGGACTCCACCCAGATCTTACCGCCGTGCTTCTCCACCACCGACTTGGAGATGGCCAGGCCCAGGCCGGTGCCGGGCACCTGGTTGGCGCTGGCCTTGCCGCGGTAGAACTTCTCGAAAACCATCTTCTGCTCGGCCGCCGGGATGCCCGGGCCGTTGTCCTCCACGCAGATCACCACGGCCTCGCCCTTGTCCACGCCCGAGACGGTAACCTTGGCCCCGGCGCCGGAGTACTTGATGGCGTTGATGAGCAGGTTGTCTATCACCTGGCCTATCCAGCGGGTATCCGCCTTGACCTGCGGCAGCCCCTTGGCCACGGCGCCGGAGAGGTCCACTTTGGATTCGCGGGCCTTGAGCAGCATGGCAGAAACGGAAGAGCGCACCAGTTCCCCTATATCCACTTTCTGGAACTCCATCTCCACCTTGCCGTTAAGGCGCGACAGGTCCAGCAGGTTCGAGATCAGATGCGTAAGGCGGTTGACGGACTGGTCCGTGACG
>CAYSYJ010000059.1:0-12446 GCA_964435105.1 uncultured Elusimicrobiaceae bacterium | reverse complement strand
CTTCCGACTCCAGCACTTCCTTGAGCACCGTCGAGGCGGCCTTGCTGTCCTCTATCATCACTATGCGGCTCATCGGGGGGCTCCCCGCCGGTAGCAGCCCGCCAGGGCCACGTAACTTTTCTCCGACTTTACGAGTTCGGCGCATTCCTCGTCGGTAAGCTGGCGCTTCACCTTGCCGGGGGCGCCCATGACCATGCTGCGCGGCGGCACCTTGGTGCCGGGCGGCAGCACCGCCCCGGCGGCGATCAGGCAGTATTCCCCCACCTCGGATTCCATGACCACGGCGCCCATGCCGACCAGGCAATGGTCGCCGATCACCGAGCCGTGCACGATGGCGGAGTGGCCGATGGTCACTCCCTCGCCGACCAGCACAGGCGCGCCGCCGTTGGGGTGCAGGCAGGCCAGGTCCTGGACGTTGGTGCCTTTCCCCACGGCTATGCGGTCCACGTCGCCTCGTATCACCGCCCCGGGCCAGACCGAAACCTCGTCGGCCAGGGTCACGTCGCCTATCACGGAGGCCGTGTGGTGCACCCAGGCCTCGGGCGAGACCCTGGGCTGCTTGTCCATGAACATTTCCGTCATTTCAGCGGTACCCCCTTCCCGTGGCGGGAGTGGACGTCGGTATGAGGCGGCTCGGTGGTGCGCAGGCCCCAGTAGATGAAGACGCTGGCGAAGGCCGGCATCAGGTAGTAGAAAAGGCGGAACATCAGGCTCGCGGTCAGGGCCTGCGCCACCGGCACGCCCATCCCCGAGAAAGCGGCGGTCATGGCCGCCTCCATGGCCCCCAGGCCGCCGGGCAGGATCGGTATGATGGTCATCAGCATGCCGAAGGCGAAGCCGGAGATCAGGGTCGCGGCGCCCAGGGAGACGCCCACGGCCTTGAAGGCGAAATAGAGGATCAGGATATTGCTGACCCAGTCGCAGAAGACATAGGCCACTACCTTGGGCAGCTCGAACTTCCTCCCGTGTATGCAGCGTATGCCTTCGTCGAGCTGGCATTCGAACTTATCGAAGGTCTCCCGCGGTATCTCCCTTCTGGAGAAGAAATAGATGACGTGGTTCACGGCGACGAACATGCGCCGCGCCCAGGCGGCCCGCAGTTCGTGGTGGAAGAACATCAGCGTCAGGGCGAAGGCGAAGCCCAGCACCGCCGCCACGCCCATGAGGGCCTCTATCATGCTCTTGTTGAAGTCCGGGCTGCGCAGGAACTGCAGGAAGGCGCCTTCCACCACGATGAGGGCGAGCGCCAGGTAGATCAGCACCGTTATGACCACGGAGGAGGTGACGCTCGCCCCGTAGGGCACGCGCCGCTTGCCCAGCAGGTGGGCGCGCGTGGCGAAGCCGCTGATGCCGCCGGAGGAGACGAAATAGTTTACCGTGGTGGACACGAAAGCGATGCCGGCGACCTCCAGGAAAGGCAGCCGCATGCCGAGGATGCGCAGCACCTCCCACAGGGTCAGCCCCATGAAGGTATAACTGGAAGCCGCGAAGAGGAAGGAGAGCAACAGCCAGCGCGGGTCCGACTCCCTTATGGTCTGGACCATGGCGCCCAGGTTGGGGTAGACCAGCCAGGCCAGTATGCCCAGGGAGAGCAGCACCGGCGCGTAAACCGTCAATTTGCGCTTAAAACCAGCCTGTTTCATAATTTGCTAAAATTACAGTCTGCTGAAAAGCCCTGCTCGGAGGTATTTCAAGCGGATTTTGAAGCCGAGCCGCGGCGACGCGAAGCGAGCATCCTCGGCGGAGGCTGTGAGCTGAGCGGCGCAAAGGCGCAGGCCAAAAGCTGCCGAAAGAACCCGACAGGGGGCTTTCCAGTAGACTGTTAGTTTATATTATTTCGGAGCGCTTTCGCGAGAGCGCAGTGCCCCGGGCAGAACTCTCCTCCTCCCGAAGGCCGGTCCGGACGGCATAGATGAACACCTATAATTACGATTTTATCGTGGTCGGCAGCGGAGCGGCCGGCCTGCTGGCGGCCCGCAAACTGGCCGCGGCGGGCACCGTGGCCGTGCTGACCAAGCGCGAACCGGAGACCTCCAACAGCAACCTGGCCCAGGGCGGCATAGCGGCGGTCACCGCCGCAAACGACACTTTCGACCTGCACATGGCCGACACCCTGCGCACCGGGGCCGGCCTCTGCGACCGCCGGGTGGTGGAGTTCACAATTTCCGAGGCCCCGGCCCGCATCCGGGAACTGGTGGCGCTGGGCACCCGCTTCAGCGCGAAGGGCGGCCTCTTCGAACTGGGCCTGGAGGGCGGGCACTCGCGCCGGAGGGTGCTGCACGCCGCGGACGCCACCGGCCGGGAGATCGAGCGCGCCCTGCTCGCCGCCTGCCGCGCCGACCGGCGCATCGCCTTTTTTCCCTTCTACTCAGCGGTGGACCTGATACTCGAATCCAGGCCGGCGCGCACCAGGCCGGCGCGCAACCGCTGCCTGGGGGTCTACGCGCTGGAGGAGGCCACCGGCAAGGTGCGCAGTTTCCTGGCCGGGGCCGTGGTCCTGGCCTCCGGCGGCGCCGGCAAGGTCTACCGCTACACCTCCAACCCCGACGTGGCCACCGGGGACGGCATGGCCATGGCCTACCGCGCGGGACTGCAGCTCGCCAATATGGAGTTCGTGCAGTTCCACCCCACCTGCCTCTACCACCCGCAGGCCAAGTCTTTCCTGATCTCAGAAGCCCTGCGCGGCGAAGGCGGCGTGCTGCGCGGCGCGGAAGGCGCGGCCTTCATGAAGAATTACTCCAAATACGGCGAGCTGGCGCCCCGCGACATCGTGGCCCGGGCCATAGACTCGGAGCTCAAGCGCACCGGCGCCGACTGCGTCTACCTGGACATGACCCATTTGAAAGCGGCCTTCCTCAGGCGCCGTTTCCCGATGATCCGCCAGAAGTGCCTGGCTCTGGGCATAGATATTGCCCGGGCCCCCATCCCGGTGGTCCCGGCGGCCCACTTCTTCTGCGGCGGGGTCCAGGTCGACGACCGCGGCCGCACGGCCATGCCGGGGCTTTACGCCATAGGCGAGGTTTCCCACACCGGCCTGCACGGCGCCAACCGCCTGGCCTCCAATTCCCTGCTGGAGGCCTGCGTCTTCGCCCACCGCGCCGCCGAGTCGCTGAAGGAGTCCGGCATAGCCCCGCGCCGGGCCGCCAGGCCCGCCCCCTGGACCACCGGCAACGCCCGTCCCTCCGACGAGGCCGTGATCATCAGCCATAACTGGGAGGAGATCCGCACCCTGATGTGGAATTACGTGGGCATAGTGCGCAGCGACAAGCGCCTGGAGCGCGCCGCCCACCGGATAAAGCTCGTCTCGCAGGAGATAGTCAAGTATTACTGGGACTTCCTGCCCACCAGGGACCTGCTGGAGCTGAGAAATATCGCCTGCCTGGCCGAAGTCATCGTCGCCTCCGCCCGCCGCCGCAAGGAAAGCCGCGGCCTGCACTATACCGTGGATTACCCGGAGCGTTCGGAGCGCTTCCTCAAGCCGACGCTGGTGGACCGTTACCGGCGCTAGGGAACTATATGGACAAGATCGTAGTGAGCGGGGCCCGCTCGCATAACCTCAAGAACCTGCACCTGGAAATACCGAAGAACCGGTTCGTCGTCATCACCGGCCTCTCCGGCTCCGGCAAATCCACGCTAGCCTTCGACACCATCTACGCCGAAGGCCAGCGCCGCTACGTGGAATCCCTCTCCGCCTACGCGCGCCAGTTCCTGGAGCAGATGGACAAGCCCGACGTGGATTCCATAGAGGGCCTCTCCCCGGCCATCGCCATCCAGCAGCACCACCCTTCCAAGAACCCCCGCTCCACCGTGGGCACCGTCACCGAGCTTTACGATTACCTGCGCCTGCTCTTCGCCAAGGCGGGCCGCCCCTTCTGCCCCTCCTGCCGCCGCCCCATCAAGGCCTGGTCGGCCCAGGGCATCACCGGCGAGATCCTCGGCAAGTACTCCGGCCGCAAGGCCCGGCTCTACGCCCCGCTGGTGCGCGGGCGCAGCGGCACCTACGAGGAGCTTTTCGCCAAATTCAAGAAGGCCGGCTTCGCCAGGGCCCGCGTGGACGGCAAACTTTACCCGCTCGAGAGCCCGCCGGACCTCAAGCGCTACGTAAAGCACGACATCGACCTTTTTATCGACGAATTCACGGTTTCCGCCTCCGACAAGGAGCGCCTGTCGGAGGCCGTGGAACTGGCCCTGGGGCAGTCCAAGGGCATGATAGCGGTGGAGGAGGCCTCCGGCAAGAACGAGGCCCTCTACAGCGAGAAGAACGCCTGCCCCTCCTGCGGCATCGCCTTCCCGGAGCTGGAGCCGCGCCTGTTCTCCTTCAATTCCCCCCACGGGGCCTGCCCGGAATGCGACGGCCTGGGCATCAAGATCGAGATAGACCCGGACCTGGTGGTGCCGGACCGGTCCAAGTCCGTCAACGACGGGGCGCTGGCGGCCTGGGCCAACCCGGTCACCACCCGGACGCACCGCTGGAAGGGCGCCTGGTCCGGCTATTACATGGGCATGATAGAGGCGGCCGCGAAGGAGAACGGCATAGACCTGGACAGGCCCTGGAAGGACCTCTCCAAGGCCCACCGGGACATCCTCCTCAACGGCGCCGGCGAGTTCGAGGGCGTGGTCACCAACCTCAAGCGCCGCCACGCCGAGAGCGAGTCCGATTTCGTGAAAGAGGAGATCTATACCAAGTTCATGCGCGAGACGGTCTGCCCCTCCTGCCGGGGCCTGCGCCTCAAGCCCGAGGCGCTGAGCGTGCTGGTGGACGGCCGCAATATCGCGCAGATGGCCGCCCTGTCCATAGCCCAGGCCAGGCAGGCCATGGCCGCGCCGGACCTGAGCGAGACGGAGCGGACCATATCCCGGCTCATCCTCAAGGAGATAAAGTCCCGCCTCAACTTCCTCAACGACGTGGGCCTGGGCTATATCTCGCTGGACCGCCGCTCCGAGACCCTGTCCGGCGGCGAGGCTCAGCGCATACAGCTGGCCACGCAGATAGGCAGCGGCCTCACCGGCGTGCTGTACGTGCTCGACGAGCCCACCATAGGCCTGCACCAGCGCGACAACGCCAAGCTCATCAACACCCTGAAGTCCCTGCGCGACATCGGCAATACCCTGCTGGTGGTGGAGCACGACGAGGCGGTGATCCGCGGCGCGGACCACGTGATAGACCTGGGGCCCGGCGCGGGGCTCTCGGGCGGGCACGTGGTGGCCCAGGGCACCCCCGCCCAGATCATGAAGGACCCTAAGTCGGTTACCGGCCCCTTCCTGTCCGGGGAGCGGTCCACCACCCTGGAGCGGGAGCATCGCCGCCACTCCGGGAAATTCCTGGAATTCACCGGGGCGAGCCAGTTCAACCTCAAGAATATCGACGTGAAGATACCGCTGGGCCTGTTCGTCAGCATCTGCGGCGTCTCCGGTTCCGGCAAGAGCACCCTGCTCTACGAGATCGTCTACAAGGCGCTCGCGAAGGAGCTCTATAAGTCCAAGGAGCAGCCCGGCGCCTTCCGCGCCATGAAAGGGGCCAGGGAGATAGACAAGGTCATCATCGTGGACCAGTCGCCCATAGGCCGCACCCCCCGCTCCAACCCCTCCACCTACAGCGGCGTCTTCGACCATATCCGCAACCTGTTCGCCGAGCTGCCGGAGGCCAAGCGGCGCGGCTACGAGCCCGGGCGCTTCTCCTTCAACGTGAAGGGCGGGCGCTGCGAGGCCTGCCAGGGCGACGGCACCATCAAGATCCAGATGCAGTTCCTGCCCGACGTCTACGTGCGCTGCGACGAGTGCGCGGGCCGGCGCTTCAACGACGACACCCTGGCCGTGAAGTTCAAGGGGCGCAGCGTCTCGGACGTGCTGGACCTTTCCGTGGAGGAGGCGCGCGGCCTGTTCGCGGACATCCCGCGGATAGCGCGCATACTCGACACCATGAACGAGGTGGGCCTGGGCTACCTCAAGCTGGGACAGAGCGCCACCACCCTGTCCGGCGGCGAGGCCCAGCGCCTCAAGCTGGCCGAACAGCTGGCCCGCCGCGCCACCGGCCGCACCCTCTATATCCTCGACGAGCCCACCACGGGCCTGCATTTCGCCGACGTGGAGAAGCTCCTGAAGGTGCTGCACCGCCTGGCCGAGTCCGGGAATACCGTGCTCGTCATCGAGCATAACCTGGACGTCATCGCGGCCTCGGACTGGCTGATAGAGCTCGGCCCCGAGGGCGGCGACGGCGGCGGGCGGCTGGTCTTCTCAGGCCCCGTCTGCGACGTGATAAAAGCGAAAGGCTCCCACACGGGAGCCTACCTCGGGGAACACCTGGAAATAAAGAAGTCCGGGCTCTGCGCCTGATCTCCGGCGTCAGCGCTTGGAGCCGAAGTTGGTGAAGGTGAAGGACGACATCTGCACCGGCTTGAAGTTGAAGCTGGCCGAGCGGCGCCCCCCGCCGCTCCCCGCCTTCTGGTTGCGCACGTAACCCGTATGCCAGGCCGACCAGTGGCGGGAGAAGTCCGCCGCCCCCCCTATCCTGTAGAACTTCCACAAAGCGTCGTCGAGCCCCTCCCCCGCCCGCAGCGCCTCGCAGAAGCTCTTGAACTGCAGCCTTTTGCCTGGGGCGTAGAGGAACAGGACCGTGCCGTAGGACTGCAGGTACCAGTCGGCTATGCCGGAGTCGGACTGGAGGTCCTCTATCTTAAGCCCGAAGAACCGGTCGAAGGGCTGGCGCCTCGCCTCCGGGAAGTAGGCCAGGGCCAGGCTCCAGGGACCGCCGTCCGGGGTCACCGACTCCTCCAGCTGCACGGCCAGCCCCTCGTTGAGCCACTGCGGGGGATATTTCAGCTTCTCGCCGAAATAGCCCTCGAAGTAGAGGTGGCTCAGCTCGTGGGCGATAACCGCCTTGAGCTTCTGCATATCCCCCGTATCGTACACGACGATGGTCTTCTTGGAGAAGTAGGCGAGGCCCTTGGACCACTTGGGCGGCGCGAACTCGCCGCCGAGGTAGGAGGCCTGGGAGGAATAGATGTAGATCTTGGCCTTCTCCTTTACCATCCACGGGGCGAACATGGACATGGACATGCGCATGGCGGCGTACATCTTCTCCATCTCGAGGGAGATGGAGGCCGGGGACCAGGAGGATTCGTGGTAGATCTCGAAGTGGGGCGAAGTCTTGACGTGCCAGGAGGCGGACGGGCGGGCGGGCGCCGGGATGGAATTGGACTCTTCAGCGCGAACATCCCCGCAGGTCGCTCCCGCGCACAGTGCCAGGTATACGCCAAGCATGATGCCGCGTGGATGCATATTGTAGGGTCAAGGCGGACAATCGGACGGGTTATCGGGATCCTGGATGACGGTTATGGTCACGGCGCTTCCTGAAGTGCGAATCCTTACGCACTGCGAGGAGGACGCGCCGTTCGTGGTCTGCGGAACGGAGGCCGTAACGTTCGCGGGAACCCCGGACGTCGGCCAGGTGGGGAACTGGGAATTAAAAACCCCGTGGCCAGAGATCTTCGAGACATTGGAGCGGAAGCTGCGAGTGGCCATCATGTAGCGCCCGAGCACCCATTTAAGCACCATCACGGAGATCATGGAGAGGATCACCGAGATCACGAGGGTCTGCAGCAGTACTACGCCGCGCCTTAGTGTGCGCTTATACATATTGATAGTCTAGCAGAGAAAAACGCAAACGGCAATACTGGGGGATATTCGGCCCGGGGGGCCGGTCAGGGGGCGTAGATATTCACGCGGACATTGCTTTCGAGGCCGAAATCTATGTCCCGCTGCGCCTTGCCGAAGCCGCGGTTGGAGGCGGACCAGAAAGAGCGCAGCATGATCAGCACCTGATCGTGCTCTGTGACCCCGACGACGTTCTTCGCGACGCCGTTCACCATTTTGACCTCTAAATTCCGCCTGGAGAAAAAGACCGGATTCGGGACGGCGGCCTGCATCAGGAGGGTTATGGTCCCCCCCGAACTCCCGCAGGCGGCGGGCGCGGGATAGGACGGCACCCAGAGGGTTGGCGCGGCCGCGGCGCAGCCGGTGCCTCCCCCGATGGTGCCGGTGTGATAGAAAAGACTATTCAACCCGGCCATCTTGGGGTTCGGGTCCGGCCGATGCAGAAATGATGCCAACGCGCCTCCACCCCCGGCGCCACCGGGTAGCAGCCCGTGAGCTGGTCCACATTGGTGGCGAAGCTCAGGGTATTGCCGGAAGAGTTGAAAGCGGGCGCGTCGATACGGGTGGACATCGACAGGGTATTCTGGACGGCGCGCATGGCTATGCCCACATTGCTCTTGATGATATTGGCCCGGTAATTCTGGAACATGTGCCGGTTGGCGGTGGAATAGATCGTCGCCAGCGAAGTCGCCATGAAGCCGAAGATCATAACGGCCAGGAGCAGTTCCGCGAGGGTAAAGCCGCTGCGTTTTTTCATATCAGTCCGGGTAGGTCAGGGTGAAGACCACCGTCTTGCAGGCCAGGGGATAGTCGGGAGCCGGGCCGGTCCCGAACCCGCAGTTCCTGCTGGCGACCGTATACGCGAGCGTGCCGCCCTCGAGAGGCGTGCCTCGCAGCAGGCTTGTTATGGTATGGGCGCCCTCGCGCAGGGGCCACGGCCCCCCCTCGGCAGACCAGCTGGTGCCCGCCGAGTATTCGGACTCCCCGGGGACCGCCGTCACGTAGCTGGCCAGGGTCTGCTGGGCCCGGCGCAGCGCCATGGCGGCGGCCTCGCGCTTGTCTGCCTTGCTGGTGGAAACGAAGCTGGACAGGATCACCGAGAAGACGGCCGTGGTGGTAATGGCCGCGATCATCGTCGCCATGACGACCTCTATCAGGGTCTGGCCAGGGCGTGAATTCGTCATATTCAGAAGCGCGGACATTCCGGGGGATGGCTCGGATTTGTCATTTCGGGTATCTCTTCACAACTGCCCAAAGCCGTAAAGCGATATCCCCAACTGCTGTACGGTGCGCTCGCGCCGGCCTTGCGCCTGACCGAAGATACTGCCCCGGATTCGCAATATCCCCCGCCAGCCCCGCCAACAGGATTGCAAACGAAGTAATTATAGGACCCGGCGTTCCAGTCCTGCGCGGCCACATAGCTGCAGGCCACCAAGCGGCAACCACCAGTGGCGGCAGTGCATGTAAGCGTTGGGCTATTGCAGGTATTTGTAATCTGCCCGCTGATCGGCGCGCCCGGATTATCGAGTCGGTACATTCGATTCGCATTGGCCAGAAGATGTCCTAATGCCAGCGAGTTGGTCGCCTTGGAGGTCTCGACGGTCTTGAAGTAATAGGGCATGCCCAGCGAGGCCAGGATGCCCATGATGAGCACCACGACGACAAGTTCTATCAGCGTGAAACCTTTTCTCATTTTCCCCTCTCTCCTTGTAAGAGCCCTTAACCCGCGCCGATCTGCGACAGCTGGAAGATGGGCATGAAGATGCTCATCACGATCACGGCGATAATGCCGCCGATGCCGACCACCAGGATGGGGTCTATCATCGAGGTAAAGCGGCGCAGGAACTGGTCTATCTGCTCCTGGTAGTACTTGGAAAGAACGACGATGATGTCCGGCAGCTTGCCCGACTCCTCGCCCATCCACATCATCTCGGTGACCATGGGCGGGAAGATGCCCGTCTTCCTGAAGGACTCCGAGATGGAGCGGCCGCTGGCGATGTCGTTCTTGGCCTGCTTGAGGGCGGACTGGAAAATGAGGTTGCGCTTGAAGGCGCCTTCCAGCACCGAGACGGAGTTGAGAATGCTGACGCCCGAGCGGATCAGCGTGGCCATGGTGGTCAGCATACGCTCCGTCTGCATGCTGCGGTACAGCCCGCCGAAAAAAGGCAGGCCGAACATGATATGGTTCCAGGTCAGGAGGCCGGCCGGCGTGGCGATATAGGCCCTGGCGGCGAAGATCCCCCCGATGGCTACCACGATCATGGGGACCAGGTACTTGGTGACGGCGCCCGAGATGCCCACGATGATGCGCGTGATGAAAGGCAGCTGCAGGTTGAAGTCGCGGAAGATGTCCGCGAAGACCGGCACGATATAGACGATGAAGTAGATCAGCACGCCCACGGACATGGTCATCAGCACGCCAGGGTAGGAAACCGCCGTGATGAGCTTCGACTTCACGTTCTCCTGGGATTCGCTGTAGGCCGTGATCTGGCGCAGCACCGTGGGCAGCTGGCCCGAGACCTCGCCGGCCTGGACCAGGGAGATCCAGATCTCGTCGAAAACCTTGGGGTGTTTCTCCAGGGCCTTATGCAGGGCGCCGCCGGCCGAGACCTCCTTGGTGACGGCGGTGAGCACGGCGCCGAGGGCCTTGTTCTCGGCGTGCTCCGAGAGCAGGGACAGGGCGCGCACCAGCGGGATGCCGCCGCCCAGCAGCGTGGACATCTGCTCGCCGAAGAAGACCATCTCGCGGCCGGAGATGCTCCCCCCGCCGGCCATCTTCTTGATGCCGAGCACGCCCTTGGACTTGGAACTCTCCGCCTGGATGGAGAGGATCAGCAGGCCCTTGGACTGCAGGGTCTGTACCGCGCCGTCTTCGTCGTCGGCGTCAACGGCCCCGGTGGTAACGGTCCCCTGGGCGTCCTGGACGGTATAAATATATCGCGACATGGTCTCCCCGTAAATCTACCAAAAAACCGGCCGCCCTTCCAAGGGCTAGCGCTCGGTCACGGTGACCGAGAGCATGTCCTCGACCGAGGTGACCCCGGAAAGCACCTTGCGCCAGCCGCTGGCGCGCAGGTTCCAGGCCCCCCCCTTGGCGGCGTCGACGGCCAGTTTCTGGACGTCGGCATCCTTGTAGATGATGCGCTTCATCTCCTCGGTGTTGAAATAGATCTCGTAGATGGCCTTGCGGCCCTTGTAGCCCATGTTATTGCATTTCGGGCAGCCCCGGGGCTTGTAGAAGTTCAGGCGGGTCAGGTCGGGCAGCGGGTTGAGCATGGACTCGGCGGCGAACTGGTCTATCTCCTGCTGGGAGGGCCGGTAGGGCACCTTGCAGTCGGGGCAGAGCTGGCGCACCAGGCGCTGGGCGGCCAGGAGCAGCAGGGTGCTGGCGAGCAGGTATTTCTCGATGCCCATGTCGAGGAGGCGGGGCACGGCCTCCAGGGCGCTGTTGGTATGCAGCGTGGACAGCACCAGGTGGCCGGTCATGGCCGCCTTGAGGCAGGCTTCCGCCGTCTCGTTGTCGCGGACCTCGCCGACCAGGATGACGTCGGGGTCCTGGCGGAGGAAGGAGCGCAGGCCGCTGGCGAAGGTCAGGCCTATCTGCGGCTTGATCTGGACCTGGCTGATGCCCTCCATCTTGATTTCGACGGGGTCCTCCAGCGTCATGATGTTCAGCTCGGGTGATTTGATGGTGTTGAGCACGGCGTTGAGCGTGGTCGTCTTACCGGAACCGGTGGGGCCGGTCAGGAAGATCAGGCCGTTCGGGGCCGAAGCCGCCTTCAGGAAGTCGTCCTTCTGGCGCTGTTCGAAGCCGATGATGTTGATGTTGAGCTCCACCGAGCCCTTGTCCAGGATACGCATGACCAGCTTCTCGCCGAACACGGTGGGACAGACGCTGACGCGGATCTCGATGATGCGGTTCTGGTACTTGATCGAAAAACTGCCGTCCTGCGGCAGGCGCCGCTCGGAGATGTCGAGCTTGGAAAGGATCTTGACGCGCGAGATCATGGCGTCGACCACGTC
This sequence comes from uncultured Elusimicrobiaceae bacterium, assembly GCA_964435105.1. GTDB lineage: Bacteria > Elusimicrobiota > Elusimicrobia > Elusimicrobiales > UBA9959 > UBA9959. The sequence goes on along the minus strand of CAYSYJ010000059.1, from coordinate 770 downwards.
GGCCGGCGGGGCGCTGCGCTCGTAGAGCACGCCGTCGATGCGCAGGCGCAGGGAGACCTTCTCGTCGAACCTCTCCAGGTGGATATCCGAAGTGCGCTCCGAGATGGCCTGCTTCATGATGGCGTTGACCAGCTTGATGCTCTGGGCGCCCTTGGATTCGCCGATGATGACCTTGTCCAGGTCCAGCTTGCCGTCGGGGGTGATCACGTCCGTTTCGGACGTATCGGCCCCGGCGCCGGCCGCCGCGCCCGCGTCGATGACCTTGTCGATGAGGCTGCCGCCCTGGTAGAAGGCGTCTATGACCTTCAGGATCTGCGCCTTCGTGGAGATGAAGGGCTGGATCTCCATGCCGGACACCAGCTTGATGTTGTCCAGCATCATGATATTGGTGGGGTCGGTCATGGCCGCGGCGAGCACGTTGTTCTCGATGAACAGCGGCACCACCGCGTTGTCGCGGGCGAACTTCTCGGGGATGATCTTTTCCAGCCCCTGGCCCCTTTCCGGGTTCAGGATCTGGTTCTCCTTGGAGGCGAACGGGATGCCCAGCTGCTTGGCGAGGGCCTGCGCCACATGCTCTTCCGTGGCGTAGTGCAGCTTGACCAGGCATTCGCCGATCAGCCCGCCCTGCTGGGACTGGAGCTTGAGGGCCTTGTTGAGCTTGTCCTCGTCGATCCAGCCCGCCTGGATCATGATCTCGCCGAGTCTTTTTCCCGCCATAGTTTCGGACCTTCTTTGTAAGACCGCGTTCCCGCCTTAGTCCACCAGGATCG